>JARYGW010000283.1:0-7426 GCA_033792295.1 Allobosea sp. | reverse complement strand
AGATCGCGAAAATCGAAAAGAAGTAGCTGTTCTGCTCGCGCCATCCGGAAACCCTGGGCGACCTCGTTCGGGATGCGGGCGGGTCGGCCCAAGCCGGGCCCCGGGAGGGCCTTCGCCTTCGGCGACGTCGTCCTGCTCTCGATCCCGTTCGTCGCCCGGCCCGAGTACGGCCGCGCCATGCGCGCCGCCATCGGCGCGAAGGTCATCCTCGAAACGGCGAACCCCTATCCGGAGCGCGACGGCTCGCTAGCCAAGGAGGTCAGGCCCGAGACCTGGACTTGCTTTGCCAAGGACCGGGCAGCTGAGTAGCTGTCCTCGATCCTACTGGGGGTTCGTTGTGATCGCTGCGTCCAAGATCTGCCTGCTGGGTTCGTACTGGCGTGCGAGCTGCTTCAGCGCTGTTTCCGAGCCGATGGCCTGGAGGTAGCTTACCGTATCTTCAAGATCAGCAAGCTTCACGGCAATAGCCGCCCTGTGGCCACTCGCGGCGAGCCCGCGGATGTAGTTGAGATAATCTTTGTTGTCGTCCGCGGTAAAATTCTCGATATCGCTGTAGTACTTCGCATTCGGCGGCGGCAGTATCTTTCGCAGAATCTCCGTCGTCTCCGAGCTCACCGATAATGCTTCAAGCTTCGCGAAGCCGCCTGTGGGATGCGTAATGACGTCGTGAAGCAGGGCAGCCTCAATCTGGTCTTCCGACGCATTGGGATCGCGATCGAGCAACAGCTGCGCGACACGTTCGAAATGCTCATATCTGGGCCTGCCGAGCGGATCATGAGCGCCGTCATGCATAGCTGCGACAACTTCAACAAGTTCGGCATAACGGGGGCTAAGATCAGAGATTCCCATAACAGGCTCCTTTCAAAATTGCTGGAGGGTGGCGCCCGGAAC
Organism: Allobosea sp.; assembly: GCA_033792295.1. Lineage (GTDB taxonomy): Bacteria > Pseudomonadota > Alphaproteobacteria > Rhizobiales > Beijerinckiaceae > Allobosea. The sequence continues at coordinate 6,535 of JARYGW010000283.1, read as the reverse complement.
AAAATGCGGTTCTTGTTCGGGACGCCCGCGATCAAGGGCTCGCGAACGGACCAAACGAACGGCTTCATCCTGAATGACCTCGACTGCCGGCCGTTGCGCCTGCTCCCATCTCTGGAGAGCCCGATCCAAATCGCTAGAAGCTTCAATGTGTGATGCGAGCGCGATGGCGTTGCCGAGGCCGACATTCGCTCCCTGACCGCGGCTGGACGGCATGGCGTGCGCGGCGTCGCCGACGATAGCAACACGCCCCTTCGACCACTGGCTGAGCGTGATCCTGCCGTAGCGATCAAACCGGGTAGCGTTCTCGGCTTGATTCAGGACTGGCTCGAACTCCGGAAAGCTTGCCGACCAAAGATCGACATTGACCGGCAGCTGCATGGCATCGGCATCGCTCACCGGAGCCATCAAGGCAAGGTAGCAATAATCGGCGGTACAAGGCGTGTATAATACGCGGAGAGGGCGTTTATCGTACCTCCAGAAATCGATTGCGCCGTCCCATTGCGGTTCACGCAGGCTGCTTCGCCTTGCCAGGACGCGGATCAAGCCCTCAGAGAAGCGCTCGCGTGACTGCTCGATTTTGAGATCGCGGAAGGCTTGCGAACCCACGCCATCAGCCGCGACAACCAGATCCGCTTCGCTCCGCCGGCCATCGGCCAGCGTCACGACGCCTTCGGCATTCACGTGGTCGGCATGGGACCCGGTGGCGATGACAACGCCATGTTGCCGGGCTGCCTTCACCAATAGGTCGTGCAAATCCTGACGCAGCATCGTTCGGAAGAGGCCTGTATTGGCCTCGTGTGTGCTGCGAACACCGTCGACGCGCGTTTCGAAGAAGGGCGGTCGCCAAGCTATGCTCTCGAACTCATCACAGAGACCGAGTGCATTCAGCGCCTGAATTCCCTGCGATTGGATGTATAGGCCTCCTCCGCTCGGCCTGAGAAATTGCGCCGATTCGTGAACGCGAACGCTCCAGCCGATCCGACTTAGAGCGATTGCGATGGCGAGCCCGACAGGGCCAGCGCCGATGATTTCCGCCTTTTTAGCCATCGCCATTCCGTATTCGCTTTATCCACCGGCTATCACTCAAGATATATTATGACAAGTAGCAAATTTTATGCAAAAGCCTCTTTTGACGTCATATTTGTCTGTTTTTCGGCGCTTGCACGACATTCAAATCATGTCATGATGTGTCCATGTCCGCCGAACCTTTTCGTCCCGTCTCCGCGCCGCTTTATCGTCAGGTCGAAGAGCATTTGGCGCGCCAGATTCACACAGGGGTGTACGCTGCCGGCTCCTTGCTGCCGTCGGACGCTCAGCTTTGCGAAATGTATCGCGTCAGCCGGATTACCGTGCGGGGCGCCATCGATCGCCTCGTCGCAGCCAATCTTGTGCGCCGCCAGCAGGGAGTCGGAACGTTCGTTCTCGGGCCCGAGCAAGGTGTTCAGACCGCGCGCCTTGTCGGCTACGTCGACGAGATTCATCCCTATATGAACTTCTCGATGATCGAGAGCGGCCGGCTTCCCCTCCCGGCTTCGGTCGCTGGCTTGTTGGGGGCCGAGGAGGGTCGCCCGTGCCAATGTTTCGTCGGGGTCAACCACATCGGCAAGGAACCGCTTTCCTACCTTGAGGACTATTACCCCGACGACGTCGCGGGCTTTCTGGCTGAGAAGGACTATCTCGGCACGCTGCCGCCCATCCGCATTGTGGAAATGCGTAGCGGTCGGCGCTTCAGCCATGCCTCCCAGAAGATCGACGCCGTCGCTGCCCCCGAGCGGGTCGCGCATGCGCTCGGCCTTGCAGCGGGTCGGCCCCTAATCAGGATGGAGCGGGTCTATTACGCGGCCGACAAGAGCGTTCTGGATGTGGCGATCGCCCACTATCACCCGACACGATACCAGTTCGAGATCAAGATCGTGCCGCGCGGCCTGAGACCGCGCCAGGACGGGGCCCCCTTAGCGTCGGACCGCGATGATCAGGGCGACTAAAGGGTCGAAATGGCCGGCTTGCCGAACAAAACCACAATAACGAGGGGATTGCGCATGACGATTCTGGACAAACCCGGACTATCTCGACGGCGCTTCAATAATCTGGTGCTGGGTGCCGTCCCGGCCCTTACGGTCGCCCGGCCGGCCCTTGCGCAATCAAAAGACCTCCGGGTGGTGATTTCCGCCGTCTATCGGAAATCTTTCGAGGGCTTCATCGTTCCAAAAATGAAGGAACTCTATAACGTCAACGTCATTCCCTCGCCCTTTCTGAGCGGAGAAGCCCTTACGCGAGCCATCGCGCAGCGCGAAAACCCTGCGATCAGCCTGTTCACGCTTGATCAGGGGCCGTGGCTGCAGGGCAAGGAAGTGGGCCTGTGGCTGACGCTCGATCCGAAGCGGGCGCCGAACCTGGAAAACGTCTTCAAGAATTATCGCGACCCGGACGGCAAGGGATCTGCGCTGTTCAGCTATCTCTTGGGGCTGCTTTATGACGAGTCAGCCATCAAGGCAGCGAATGTCGAAGCGCCTACATCGTTCTTCGACATGTGGAAGCCAGAATACAAGGGGCGCGTCACTATTCCGCAATTTTCTAGTACATTCGCTTTCATTTTGTTGGCCGAGACAGACCGGCTACTTGGCGGCTCGCTAGGCGGTCCGTTCGACAAGGGCTTCGCCAAACTCCGAGAACTGAGGCCAAATATCGCGAGCTTCGTCGGGCCCGCGGGGCAATACATCCAGCTCTTCCAGCAGAAGGAGATCTGGCTGACGCAAGGAGCCCATTTCACCGCTCTGCAGGCATCGAGAGCCGGTCTGCCCGTGGTGTGGAAGCTGCCGAAGGAAGGGGCGGTAGCGGTCGCCCACTACCTGGGTGTCCCGAACAATGCGCCAAACCTTGATGAAACCTACAAGCTCATAGAGCTCATGCTTTCGCCTGAGTATCAGAAGCAGGTTGCCATGATCGACTTCATGGGACCGGTGAACGGCAAGACAGAGCTCGACCCCGCCTTTGCCGCCGGCTTCCCCTTGACGCGTGAAGCGGTGGAGAGTGCCGCCCAGGTGCCCTGGGATGCCTATGGCCGCGACCGCATCGCGCTAGGCGAGCGCTGGCAGCGCGAGATTCAGGCGTAAGGGAAGCCGCAGTGCCCGAAAGACAACCGCCCGCGGCCTCCCTCACCATTGCAGGCCTTACGAAATCCTACGGCGGCGTGCAGGTGCTGAAAGGGATCGACCTGGCCGTGGCGCCAGGCGAGTTTATCTCGCTCGTCGGCCCTTCGGGCTGCGGCAAGACCACGACGCTGAACATCATCGCCGGTTTCGAGGCACCCAATGGCGGCGATATCCGCATCGACGCTACCTCGATCGTGAAGCTGCCTTCCTATCGGCGCGACCTCGGCATGGTCTTCCAGAGCCACGCGCTGTTTCCGCATCTGACCGTTGCCGAGAACATCGGCTTCGGCCTGCTGATGAGGAAGCGCCCCAAGTCGGAGATCGCGCGGCAGGTAGGCCGCGCGCTGGAGATGGTTCGCCTCTCGGGCTTCCAGAATCGATATCCGCGGGAGCTGTCGGGCGGACAGCAGCAGCGCATCGGGCTCGCCAGGGCGCTGACGGTCGAACCGCGGATCATTTTGCTCGACGAACCCTTGAGCAGTCTCGACGCCAAGCTGCGGCGCGAGATGCAGTTCGAAATCCGTCAGATCCAGCAAGAGGTCAAGACGACGGCGATCTACGTGACGCATGATCAGGAGGAGGCGCTGACGATGTCAGACCGCATCGTCCTGATGAACAAGGGTGTGGTGGAGCAGGTCGGCAGTCCGATCGAAGTGTATTCGCGTCCGACAAGCGAATTCTCGGCTGCCTTCATCGGCCATGCGAGCTTCTTCGACGGCAAGGTAGTCGACGCGGCCACCGGGCGCGTCGCCCTTGACGGCGGCATATTCGCACACGCGACCCATTGTAGATCGCGAACAGCAGGGGAACAGGTTCGGCTCGCCGTCAGGCCGGATCGTGTCCATCTGGATCTCGGCGATGGCGATTTCGCCGGAACCCTGCTGACGCGCGCCTTCGTCGGTCCAACATTGTACTGCGAAGTCGCCTTGCCAGGTGGAACTCGTCTTCAGGCACATGTTCCGGCACGGGCAGACTTTGCCGCGTCGGCCGGAGACCGCGTTTCGATCAGGATTGAGCCGCAGGACTGGCTGGTTATTCAGGCCGGAGCCCGATGAACGAGGCAACGCTCACTAGAACGCTCGCGGGTGTCCCGATCATCCTGCTGCTGCTGGTCTTTTTCGCCCTTCCCCTAAGCATGGTGCTCGTGCTCGCCTTCAGGCCCTTCGACGCGCAGGCGATCGTCGGAGCGAACTGGACCTTGGGGAATTTTCGACGCTTCTTGCTCGATAGCAGCTACTTGCTGACTCTCTGGAGGACCGTCTGGATATCCCTCACGATCACGGTCCTGACCACCGTATTCGGCTATCCCATCGCGTGGCATCTCAACGGGCTTAAATCCAGGAGCGCACGGCTTTGGTTGACGCTCATCGTCCTTCTGCCGCTGATGACCAGCCTCGTGGTCTCGTCTTTCGCCTGGGTGTTCATCCTCGGCAACAACGGTGTGGTCAGCCACGCCCTCCAGTGGCTGAAGCTCGTTGATCGACCGACCGGCTTCCTCAACACCACCACCGGGGTCATCATCGTCAGCACCTATAGCTACATATCCTTCTCGATCCTCGCGATCTTCGCGACGCTGCAGACGATCAACCAGGGCTTCGCCCGTGCCGCAGCCGTGCATGGTGCCAGCCCCTTTCAGACCTTTGTTCGCGTCATCCTGCCCTTGAGCATCCCCGGGATCGTTTCCGGCGCGCTTATCGTCTTCGCTTTGTCCATGGCCGGTTTCGTCGTGCCGTTCCTGATCGGCGGTGGCCGCGTATCGGTGATTCCACTGCTTATCTTCCAGTTTACGCTTCAGCTCTTCGACTGGCCGGGCGCGGCCGCTCTCGGCGTCATCCTGTTCGTTCTGACTCTTGGCCTCACCTGGGCGATCTCGACTGCCGCCCAGCGCTTGACCCCATGGGAGCGGTGAGATGCGCTGGCTCGGTAAGCTTTGCATTGCGTCGATCTACACCGCGCTACTTGCGCCCGTCGTTCTCGTAATCGGCGCGTCCCTCACCAGCGGCGATTATCTTCAGTTTCCGCCCAATGGCCTGTCGTTGCGCTGGTACGAGGCAATGCTCAACGACCGAGAGATGGTCGGTGGCTTGAAGATCAGTCTCCTGGTGGCTGTCGCGACGGTCGCCCTCTCGGTACCCATCGGCGCGCTCGGCGCGATCTATATCGATACTCTGCCCAGATCCCGCCGAGCGGTCGTTGCCTCGCTATTCCTGACGCCCATTAGCGTACCACTCGTTCTGACCGGCTTCGCGCTGCTCGTGCTCTTCACGAAGCTCGAACTACTCAATCTGTCTGGTCTGATCATCGGCCATACGGTGATTGCGGTGCCCTATGTGCTGCGCACGGCGCTCGCCAGTCTGTCGCTGAACGATCCGGCCGTGCCACGAGCCGCCGCCATCCTCGGAGCGCGTCCGTGGAAGGTCCTTTGGCATGTGACACTGCCCCTGCTGCGCCCAGGACTGGTTTCTGGAGGACTCTTCTCGCTGCTGACGTCGTTCAACAACGTCGCGACCTCCGTCTTCATCGCAGCGCCGGGCGACAATCCGCTGCCCGTCGTGATCTTCAGCCGGATGGACAACCTCGGTGAACCGTCGATCGCGGCAGCAAGCGCGACGACCATCATCCTCACCGCTCTCACCTGCCTGCTTCTGGAGAAACGCTATGCCCTGTTCCGGTCACTCGGCGGCTGAGTCGTCCGAGCGCGGCGGCGCGCCGTCATGACGGCTGCTTCACTGTCTGCTCGGGGCGCGGTGCTGTTCGTCAGCGGTCTCGATCTCGACGCTCTTGGCTCATGCCGTCAATCTGGCGCCGATCTGGTCTGCGTGGACCTTGAGGATGCGGTGCCCATGGATCTGAAGGACAGGGCCCGTGCGAGTCTTGCAGCCGTCTCGCAGGCCGAAGGTGCCGGCCCCGCACCCGTGGTCGTCCGTATCAATGCGATCCGAAGCTGGATGGGCATCGAAGATCTCCGAGCCTGTCTCGCTCTCGGCGATCGAATCGCCGGAGTCATACTTCCGAAAGTCGACGGCGCCGACGAAATCCGCTTGGCCGCAACGTTGGCGGAAGAAGCCAGCTCGTCGATCGAATTGTTGGCGATCATCGAGACGGCGAAGGGGTTGGCCGAGGTCGCCGGGATCGCCACCGCGCATCCACGCCTGCGGGGCCTCGTCTTCGGAGGATTTGATCTCTCAACTGCACTCGGCTGCGCGATGGCTTGGGAACCCCTGCTCCATGCGCGCTCGGTCGTCGTTCACGCGGCGGCACTAGCGGGGATAGACGTTATCGATGCACCGCACGCCGCCATCGATGACGAAGAGGGGCTCAGGGATGCGACAAAGCGGTCTAAGGCGCTCGGCATGACGGGCAAGGCTGCGAAGGACGTTCGC
>JARYGW010000282.1:5962-7538 GCA_033792295.1 Allobosea sp. | reverse complement strand
GTCGCGCATCAGGTCTATTACTCGCTGGTCGGGCGCGACTATGAGTGGGAGCTGATGCCGCTCGGACTCGACCAGGGCGTCGGCGCGCTGGTCTGGAGCCCGTTGGGCTGGGGTCGCCTGACCGGCAAGATCCGGCGCGGCCAGCCGCTTCCGGCAGGAAGCCGCCTGCACGAAACGGCCGAATTCGGGCCGCCGGTCGAGGATGAACGGCTCTACGCCATCGTCGACGCGCTCGATGCGATCGCCCAGGAGACCGGCAAGAGCGTGCCACAGATCGCGATCAACTGGCTGCTGCAGCGCCCGACCGTCTCCTCGGTCATCATCGGCGCCCGCAACGAGCAGCAATTGCGCGACAATCTCGGCGCGGTCGGCTGGAGCCTGACGGCCGAGCAGGTCGCGCGGCTCGACGCCGCGAGCGAACGCACCGCGCCCTATCCCTACTTCCCCTATCGGCGTCAGGAGGCCTTTGCCCGCCTGAACCCGCCGGTGGTGTAAAGTCGAGCGCGCGCCGCACGAAACTTGACCACCCGGCCCCCGAACGTGCATGACCTGTGGCCATCTTCACAGGTCCGGCCATGCGCGTTCTGTTGATCGACAACTACGACAGCTTCACCTGGAACCTGGTCCACCTGATCGGTGGGCTGGGGGCCGAGGTCGATGTCTGGCGTAACGACGCGCTCACGGTCGAAGAGGCGCTCAATGGCGAGCACGACGCCATCGTGCTCTCGCCCGGCCCCTGCACGCCGAACGAGGCCGGCATCTGCCTCGATCTCATCAAGGCGGGCGCAGGCGCGAAGCCGATCTTCGGCGTCTGCCTCGGCCTGCAGGCCATGGGACAGGCCTTCGGCGGCCAAGTCGTGCGCGCGCCGCTGCCGATGCACGGCAAGGTCTCGCCGATCCGGCACAAGGCGCGCGGGCTGTTCCGCGGCATCAACGGGCCGCTGCAGGCGACGCGCTATCACTCGCTCGTGGTCGACCGCGACACCTGCCCCACCGTCTTCGACATCGAGGCGGAGAGCGATGACGGGCTGATCATGGCGCTCTCGCATCGGGAGCTGCCGGTGCACGGCGTGCAGTTCCATCCGGAGAGCATCGCCTCCGAGCACGGCGCCACGATCCTGCGGAATTTCCTCGATCTCGCGCAGCGATGGCAGAGCGAACGCGAAGCCTCCGCCCTGACCCCTTCAGCCTGATTCCGCAGAGTTCCCATGGACGATTTCAAACCCTTCATCGCCAAGGTGGCGACCGGCGCGACGCTCTCCCGCGAAGAAGCACGCGACGCCTTCGACACGATCCTTTCAGGCGAAGTGACGAACGCTCAATCCGCCGCCTTCCTGATGGCGCTGCGCGTGCGCGGCGAGACGATCGACGAGATCGCCGGTGCCGTCGGCGCCATGCGCGGCAAGATGCTGCCCGTGAAAGCGCCGCCCGAAGCGATCGACATCGTCGGCACAGGCGGCGATTCCTCCGGCTCCTACAATGTCTCGACGCTGGCCTCGATCATCACCGCGGCCTGCGGCGTGCCGGTCGCCAAGCATGGCAACCGCGCGGCATCCTCGCGCTCGGGCGCGGCGGA
>JARYGW010000282.1:0-5952 GCA_033792295.1 Allobosea sp. | reverse complement strand
GATCCGGCCGCGACCGAGCATTGCATCCGCGAGGCCGGTGTCGGCTTCATGTTCGCGCCGACGCATCACGCCTCGATGCGCCATGTCGCGCCGGTGCGCACCGAGCTCGGCACGCGTACGATCTTCAACCTGCTCGGCCCGCTCTCCAACCCCGCCGGGGTCAAGCGCCAGCTCATCGGCGCCTTTTCCGAGACCTGGCTGGAGCCGATGGTCAAGGTGCTGGCCTCGCTCGGCTCGACGCGCGTCTGGGCCGTGCACGGCTCCGACGGGCTCGACGAGATCACCACCACCGGCCCGACCCGCGTCGTCTCGCTGGAGAACGGCAAGATCGAGAGCTTCTCGATCAACCCCGCAGATGTCGGCCTCGACCTCGCCAGGCCCGAGGATCTGCGCGGCGGCACGCCGGAGGAAAACGCCGCAGCCTTGAAGGCCGCGCTGGACGGTGAGAAAACCGCCTTCCGCGACATCGCCGCCTTCAACGCTGCAGCGGGCCTCCTCATCGCCGGCAAGGCGAGCGGCCTCGAGGACGGCTTCGCCCAGGCGACGGCCGCGCTCGATTCCGGCAAGGCCAAGGCGGTGCTGGCGAAGCTCATCGCCGTCTCGAACAGCTAGAACGCGGCTGCGTCCCGACGGACGCACTGTGGCGATCTCGCTTTTTGCTTTAGCATCGGATGTCCCCGAAAAGCGGGTTCCCCTTTTCGGTTCGATGCCCAGGGAGTCTGGTCCGATGACCGATATCCTCGCCAAGATCGAAGCCTATAAGCGGCAGGAGATCGCCGCCGCCAAGGCGGCGGTGCCGCAAGCCGAGATCGAGAAGCGTGCCCGCGCGGCAGGCCAACCGCGCGGCTTCGCCGATGCGCTCGATGCCAAGATCGCCGCCGGCACGCCGGCGCTCATTGCCGAAATCAAGAAGGCGAGCCCGTCCAAGGGGCTGATCCGGGCCGATTTCGACCCGCCGGCGCTGGCGCGCGCCTATGCGGCCGGCGGTGCGGCCTGCCTCTCGGTACTGACTGACGCCCCCTCCTTCCAGGGCCAGCCGAAATTCCTGACGGCGGCGCGCGAGGCCTCCGGCCTGCCGGCGCTGCGCAAGGATTTCCTCTACGACCCCTATCAGGTCTACGAGGCCCGAGCCTGGGGCGCCGACTGCATCCTGATCATCATGGCCGGCGTCGACGATGCTACCGCTCGGGCGCTCAACGACACCGCGCGCGAGCTGGGCATGGACGTGCTCGTCGAGGTGCACAACGACGCCGAGCTCGACCGGGCGCTCGCGCTCGAAAGCCGGCTGCTGGGCATCAACAACCGCGACCTGCGCAGCTTCCATGTCGATCTCGCCGTGACCGAGCGACTGGCACCGCGCGTGCCTTCCGATCGCATCGTCATCGGCGAAAGCGGCATCTTCACCCATGCCGATGTGCAGCGGCTGAACACGGTCGGCGTCAACAGCTTCCTCGTCGGCGAAAGCCTGATGCGGCAGGCCGACGTCACCGCCGCGACGCAGGCGCTGCTCACCGGCAAGGCCGTCGCGGCGTGAGCCGGCTCAGCCATCTCGACGCGCAAGGCCAAGCGCATATGGTCGATGTCGGCGCCAAGGCCGAGACCAGCCGCACGGCCATCGCCGAGGGCCGCGTCGTGATGGCGCCGGAGACCATCGCGATCGTGCGCGACGGCAACGCCAAGAAGGGCGACGTGCTCGGCACCGCCCGGCTCGCCGGCATCATGGCGGCGAAGCGCACGCATGAGTTGATCCCGCTCTGCCACCCGCTCCTGCTCAGCAAGATCACGGTCGATCTGACACTCGACGAGGCCCTGCCCGGCGTGCGCGTGCGTGCCGAGGTCAGGATGAAGGGGCAGACCGGCGTCGAGATGGAGGCGCTGACCGCCGTCTCCATCGCTTGCCTCACCGTCTACGACATGGTGAAGGCCGTGGACCGGGCGATGCGGATCGAGAACATCCGCCTGCTGCACAAATCCGGCGGGCAATCCGGCGATTATGAAGCGCAAGCAGCGGGCTGAAGAGTGGAATCCACTTTTCGGAAGAACCCGATGCGATCGCAAAAGGCGCTCTGACATGGCTCTCACTCCGGTTCCCGTCGCGCTCAAGGCCCTGCTCGACAGCGTTCCGGGGCCGGCCGGCAGCGAAACCCTGCCGCTGGCGCGCTGCGCCTGGCGCGTGCTCGCCGCCGACATAAGGGCGCTGCGCACCCAGCCGCCCTTCGCCAACTCCGCGATGGACGGATACGCCGTCCGCGCCGAAGACATGCAAACCGGCAAGCAACTCCGCGTCGTCGGTGAATCGGCTGCCGGCCGACGTTTCGACGGCGATGTCGCCGCAGGCGAGGCCGTCCGCATCTTCACCGGCGCGCCGATACCGGAGGGCGCCGATACCATCCTGATGCAGGAAAATACCGACGGCGTCGGCAGCGGGACCATCACGGTGCGCGTGCCTGCCGGGAAGGGCCAGTTCGTCAGGGCGGCGGGGCTCGATTTCAGCGAAGGCGATGTACCGCTGACGGCCGGACGCGTGCTCGACAGCGCCGCGCTCGGGCTCGCTGCCGCGATGGGGCACCCGCATCTGCCGGTGCGGCGCAAGCCGCGCATCGGCATTCTCGCCACCGGCGACGAGCTGGTAGCTCCCGGCGAGCCGACCGGCCCCGATCAGATCGTCGCCTCGAACTCCTTCTCGCTGATGGCGTTGGTCGAAAAGGCAGGCGGCGAAGCGCTCGATCTCGGTATCGCCCGCGACGATCATGACGATCTCGCCGCGCGGATCGGCGCCGCGCAGGCGGCGGAGACGGATGTCCTGATCACGCTCGGCGGCGCCTCGGTCGGCGACCACGACCTCGTGCAGGAGGCCCTGAAGCGGGCTGGCATGAGCCTCGGCTTCTGGAAGATCGCCATGCGCCCGGGCAAGCCGATGATGACCGGCCGGCTCGGCCTCATGGTCGTGCTCGGCCTGCCCGGCAATCCCGTTTCCTCGATCGTCTGCGGCCATCTCTTCGTCCTGCCGCTGATCGAAGCCCTGCTCGGCATGCCAGACCCTGACCGCAACCGCGCCATCCCGGCGATTCTCGGGAAAGATATGCCGGCTAATGACGAGCGCGAGGATTATGTCCGCTCCGATCTCGCCCTGACTTCGGCCGGATGGGTGGCGACGCCCTTCGACAAGCAGGATTCCTCGATGCTCGGCACATTGGCGCGCGCCAAGGCGCTGACGATCCGGCCAGCCCATGCGAAGCCGGCTAAGAAAGGCGACCCCTGCCATATTCTACCGTTGCGGTAGCGGCTGCTTGCGGAACACAAGGCGAACAGCTATAGTGTTCTGGCTTTGTTTCGAATCTGCACCCGAACCGCCTTTGGGGAGCGCCAGCGACCATCATGCTGACACGCAAGCAACACGAACTCCTGCGCTTCATCCAGGAACGCTTGCGCGAAAGCGGCGTGCCTCCTTCCTTCGATGAAATGAAGGATGCACTCGACCTGCGTTCGAAGTCCGGCATCCATCGGCTGATCATGGCGCTGGAGGAGCGCGGCTTCATCCGCCGCCTGCCCAACCGGGCACGGGCGCTCGAGGTCATCAAGATGCCGGAAGGGCTCGCCGGCCCGCAGCCGCGCCGCTTCAACCCGGCCGTCGTGCAGGGGGGGCTCGGCGCCCAGCCGAACGTCGCCAAGCCCCGCCCTGCCCCGGTCGACGAGGACGCCCGCGCCCCGGTTTCGATTCCGGTGATGGGGCGCATCGCCGCCGGCACGCCGATCTCGGCGATCCAGAGCCGCAGCCACACCGTCTCGCTGCCGCCGGACATGCTGGGCTCGGGCGAGCATTACGCGCTGGAAGTGCGCGGCGATTCGATGGTGGAGGCCGGCATTCTCGACGGCGACACCGTCGTCATCCGCAGGCAGGACACCGCCAATACCGGCGACATCATCGTCGCGCTGATCGACGACGAGGAAGCGACGCTGAAGCGCCTGCGTCGGCGCGGTTCCTCGATCGCCCTCGAAGCCGCCAATCCGGCCTATGAGACCCGCGTCCTCGGTCCCGACCGCGTCAAGATCCAGGGCCGCCTCGTCAACCTGCTGCGGCGCTACTGAACCGATTATCGACCGATCTCCTAAGCGCCGGAACGGCGCGGCAGCGCCTTCCATCCACGAAGGCCGTGTCGTGCCCCGATAAGTGATGGGGGATATCAGAGCGCGTCGACGTCGCTGTCCGCCGCGCGGGCGGGTGGGGTCTGTATTTGCACAGTCGCTGGCTGTGCCGGAGGCGCCGGCTTATGGCGGCTCCAGGGACGGTCGCCGGCTCCCATCTCCGAAGAATGGCTCCGCCAGCCGCCTGCAGTGCGATAGAGCGAAGTTGCGCCCCCGCGCGACAAGGCCATGCGGTCGACGAGCTTCGCTTCGCACGGCGCGCTCCACGGAAGATTGGTGACGACGAGGTCGGCACGGCGGCAATCCTCGATGATCGCGATCCGGTCGCGGGCATAGGAGACGCTGCGCCCGTCGGCCGTCCGGGTGACGCAGGCGCGGCTGTCGCAGATGACACCGGTGCGCAGGCTGGCATCGTCGGGCGGGCGGCTATCGCCATCGGAAGCGAGCCATTGCTGCACGACGAATCGGCTGGGCTTGCCGGCGATGGCGAGACGGCCGTCGCTGCCGCGCACGGCGATGCCGGAGCCGTCACGCTCGATCAGGATCGCAGGACGCTCGGGTTTCGCAGCGAAGGCGACGCCGAAGATGAGCGGCAGGACGGCAAGCCAGCGCAGCCCGGTGGTCCAGAGCGTCAGCCAGAGCAGCGAAGCGGAGAAGCAGAGCAGCACGGCTGGACCGAAGGCGACGACGGTCACGGTCGAATGGTCGATGGTCGCGACCCAATGCGCCGCCTTGAGCACGATGTCCGAGGCGAAGCCCATCAGCGCCCAGGCCGGCCGGTCCAGCCCGAAGGGATAGGCGAGCACGCCGAAGACCGCGGCCGGCATCACGCAGAGCGAGACGAAGGGCAGCGCCATGGCGTTGCCGAGCAGGCCAAAGGGATTGAATGTCTGGAAATGGAAGGCGCCGAAGGGGGCCGTCGCGGCCGTGGCGAGAACCGTCGTCACAAGAATGCCGAGCGAAGCCGTCCAGAACGCGTGCAGCGGCCAGGGCAAGGCCGAGGGCGGCTTCGACTGGTCGCGCCTATCCCAGCGTTCGGCGAAGGCGATCAGGGCCGCGACCGCGCCGAAGGACATCTGGAAGCTCGGGCCGAGCAATGCGTCGGGCTCGCGCAGCAGGACGATGATCGCGGCAAGCGCCAGGTTGCGCATGCTGAGCGCCGCCCGGTCGACGAGGATCGCCCCCAACATGACCAGCGTCATGATCAGCGAACGTTCCGTCGCAACGTCGCCTCCCGAGAAGATGCAGTAGGCGGTGGCGCCGAACATGGCGGTGACGGCTGCGATCTTCTTCACCGGCCAGTTCAGCGCCAGCGTCTGCGACGCTACCAGCAAGGCCCGCACCAGCCAGAAGATCGTGCCGGCCGCCAGCACCATATGCAGCCCCGAGATCGAGACGATGTGGTAGATGCCGGCGGCGCGCAGATCGTTGTTCGTCGCTTCGGTGATGAGGCCTCGCTTGCCGGTGACGAGCGCGGCGGCGACGGCCCCGCCCTGCCCTCCGCCGACCGCGGCGATGCGCTGCGTCAGGGCGTTGCGGGCCTTGTCGATCTCCACGTCGAGCGCGAGCCGCCATGGCCGCGCCTGCGGTGGGGGGCTCAGCGCGATATTGCCGGAGATGCTGCCGACAGCCCCAAGCCCCCGGAAGAAGGCATCTCGCCCGAAATCATAGCCTCCTGCCCGCGCCGGTCCCGGCGGCGGCAGGAGGCGAGCGGTCGCGGTGATGTGGTCCCCGGGCGCGACCGTACCGCTGCGGATGTTGACGCGCACCCGCTTCGGCCGGCCCTCCGTCGGCAGGCCGGCCATA
>JARYGW010000281.1:0-7559 GCA_033792295.1 Allobosea sp. | reverse complement strand
CTTCTCGAGGGTCGGCGTGCCGGCGACGAGGACATAGCCGAAGACGTCGTAGCCCCAGTCGACGAAGCTGGAGAATTCGACAGTCTTGCCCTGCGCCGCCGCGACCTTGGTCAGGGCCGGCATGTCGCCGTCCGAGCTGGCGGTGAACAGGTCGGCCCGGTTGCTGAGCAGCAGGGAGAAATAGACGCCGGGGTCGGCAGCCTGCCAGTCCAGCTTCGAAGCGTCCAGCTTCTTCTCGTCGAAGATGATCGGCAGCACGACGCGGGCGCTGTCGGTCTGCGATGCCGCGATGCGCTTGCCGATGATCGAGTCCGGCGTCTTGAACGGCGTCAGCGAGGCGAGGCCGCTGGTGGTGACGTCGGTGTAGACCATGAAGGCCTTGAGCTTGGCGCCCTTGGCGATCGCCTGCACGACCGGCCCGACCTCGGCCATGCCGTAATCAGCCTTGCCGCCGTCGACGGCGGCGATGACGAAGCCGCTGCCGGTCGCCGGCGCGATATCGATGTCGAAGCCGGCTTCCTTGTAGAAGCCCTTCTCCCGGCCGACGAAGAACGGCGCGTGGCGACCGTTGTAGACGTAGTTGGTGAGGAAGGTGATCTTCTTCGGCGCCGGTGCCTGGGCCTGCGCCTCGATACTCAGGCCGCCGAAGCCGAGCATGGCGACAAGGGACGCCGTCAGAATTCCGAGCTTGTGCATCAAAACCTCCCCGTTTTCCCGGAGGGCCGCCGGGCTTCGCCCGCTCCCGTCCGGATTCGCGTCGCCGCGATCGCCCCTGCCGGCGTGCCCGCCGGCTCATCCCCGAATGGCTCGGCCCAGCTCTAACGAGCCGGGTACCGCGCTTCTCTCGGAAAAATAATGTTGCGTAATGCACAACAGTGTTGCACAATAGGAGCTTGTCAGCCTTTGCCGACCTCGTCAAGCGAGATGCGGGAGCGTGCCCTTATGGAAAATCCCTTTGTGCAACCGAGTGAGGGGCGAGGCGCCACGGTTGGCGCCGTCGAGCATGCGATCGCCGTCCTGCGCTGCCTGTCGGGATCACGGGAGCCGCTGGGGATCAATGAGATCGCCCGGCGGATCGGGCTGCACAAAAGCTCGATCTCGCGTCTGGTCGCGACCTTGGTGGCGGCGAGGCTGGCCGAGCGCGATGCCGCCTCGGCCCGGATCAAGCTCGGGCCCGGCCTCGTCCTGCTCGCTGCGCCGGTGCTGGCCGAGCTGCACATCAAGGATCTGGTTCGTCCGGCTCTGGAAGAGCTGGCGGCCCGCTCAGGTGAGACCGCCAGCTTCAACATGTGGGACGGCAGCGATGCCGTGACGATCGAGCAGGTTCCCGGCCCCGGTGCTGTCCGGATCTTCTCCGAGCCCGGCCGGCGCGATCCCGGTCACTGCACCGCTTGCGGCAAAATCCTGCTCGCCCATGAGCCGGCCGAGGCGATCGAGGCCTATTGCTCCGGGGCGCTGGAGCGCTTCAACGAACGGACGATCACCGATCCTGCGGCGCTGCGGCAGGAGCTAGAGACGTCTCGCCGGCGTGGCTATGCGCTCAATTTCGGCGAGTTCGACGGCGAGATCAGCGCGATTTCGGCCGTCACCCATGATGCGCGCGGCAAGGTGGTCGGCAGCATCACCGTGACCGTGCCGAGCTACCGGTTCACGCAGGAACGACAGGAGGAGTTGATCGCCATGGTCGTCGAGGCCGCCCACCGCCTTTCGCGGAGCCAGAGTTAGGCCGCCGCGGTTCGGAGCGCGCTCGCGCTAGCGGATTCGCTTTGGGAACTGCCCGGTGCCGCCCGGCGCCGACAGGACCGGCTGGGCCGACGTCGCCTCATGGGCGCTGCGCAGGCGGTAGCGGTCGCCCGGATAGAGGAAGCGGCTGCGCGTCACCGGCACGTCGCCGCGCCAGGTCCGGCGGTCGAGCAGCAGGCAGGGTTGATTGGCGTCGATCTGCAGGGCTTCGCGGCTTTCGTCGTCCGGCCGGATGGCGCGGATCGTGTTGTCGACGAAGGTGACCTCGGTCATGCGCAGCAGATAGGCGTGCGGGGTGATCCGGGTGAAGTCCTGGTCGAGATAGGCGGGGGCCTCGGCCGCGTTGACGAAGCGGTCCTCGATCTGCACCGGCGTGCTGTCTTCCTTGTGCAGCAGGCGCGAGTGGAACACGGTGCTGCCTGCCGGCAGGGCCAGCAGGCCGATAAAGGGACTGTCCGGCGCCAGCGCGCCAAGCGACATCACTTCGCTCGTATGGACGCCGCCGCTGGCCGAGATCTCTTCCGAGACGTCGGAGAGCTCGAAGATCGCGCATTGCATCCGCGGGCCGACGACGAAGGTGCCGCGGCCCTGGACGCGCACCAGCATGCCCTCGGCCTGCAATTCCCGAAGCGCGCGCCGCACGGTCAGAGCCGAGGCGCCGAACTCGGCTGCGAGGTCCTCCTCGCGCGGGACCTGGAAGTCCGCCGGCCATTCCGCCGCGCGGATTCGCCTTTCGATCGCGGTCTTGATCTGCCCGTAGAGCGGCTGGGTGACCTGGGTCAGCTCGGTCATGCAACGGTCCTCTGCTTGGAGCAATTTGATATCATAATGCACCTCAAACTCTATCGGCTGCTGCTGCCTTTAAGAGCGGCCTGCGCATTTTTTCAACAAGAGGGTTCTTGACACCCTAAGAACGATCAGATCAGTATCGCATATTGATATCATATCGACTTCAAAATGATATGATAAAAATAGCCGAAGGGCGCCGCGACTTCGACCGCGCTCGGCTATGACGGGAGAGATTCTGATGACGTCGCATTCACCCGCGCTGCGCACGCTCGACATGTACATCGATGGTCAATGGGTGAAGCCGGCCTCCGGGCAGTATTTCGAGACGGTCGATCCCTTCACCGCCCGGCCTTGGGCGGTGGTCGCACGCGGCGGCGGCGCCGATGCCGACCTTGCCGTCCGCGCTGCGCATCGCGCCTTCAAGGAGGGGCCGTGGGGCAAGATGCACCCCTCCGAGCGCGGCAAGCTCATCCACCGGCTGGGCACGTTGATCGAGGAGCATGCCGACGCGCTCGCCGAGATCGAGGTGCGCGACAACGGCCGCCTGCTGGCCGAGATGCAGCACCAGATCCGCTACGTTCCGAAATGGTATTATTACTATGCCGGCCTGGCCGATAAGATCGAAGGCGTCGTGCACCCGTGCGACAAGCCGGCGCTGAGCTATTCGCGGCCCGAGCCGCTCGGCGTCTGCGTCGCGATCGTACCCTGGAACGCGCCGCTTCTGCTGCTCTCGCTGAAGGCCGCGCCCGCGCTCGCTGCCGGCAATACCTTGGTGCTGAAGCCGGCCGAGCACACCTCGGCCACCGCCCTGAAGCTGATGGAGCTGGTCGAGGCCGCCGGCTTCCCGCCCGGCGTGATCAATGTCGTCACCGGCTTCGGCAAGGAGGTCGGCGAGCCGCTGGTCACCCATCCGCTGACCCGGCATATCGGTTTCACCGGCTCGACGGCGACCGGCGCGCATCTCTATTCGCTGGCGGCGAAGGACGTGAAGCGGGTCAGCCTTGAGCTCGGCGGCAAGTCACCGAACATCGTCTTCGACGACGCCGATCTCGACAATGCCGTGCGCGGCGTGGTCGGCGGCATCTTCGGGGCGACCGGCCAGACCTGCATCGCTGGCTCGCGCCTGCTGGTCCAGCGCCGTGTCCATGATCAGTTCGTCGAGAAGCTCGCGGCTTTCACCAAAACCGCCCGCGTAGGCGATCCCCGGGATGTCCGCACCCAGGTCGGCCCGATCGCCAACAAGATGCAGTTCGAGAAGGTGCTCGGCTATGTCGACATCGCCCGCCAGGACGGCGCCGAGCTGCTGATCGGCGGCAAGCGCCCGGATGGCGACGAATGCGCGCGCGGCTTCTTCGTCGAGCCGACGATCTTCACCGGCGTCAATAACGAGATGCGGATTGCGCGCGAGGAGGTCTTTGGGCCGATCCTCTCGACCCTGGTCTTCGACGATGCGGATGAAGCGGTCGCGATCGCCAACGACAGCGAATTCGGCCTCGCCGCCGGCGTCTGGACCCGCGATATGAAGCTCGCCATGCGCATGTCGGACCGGCTCGAGGCCGGCAGCGTCTGGGTCAACACTTATCGCGACATTTCCTACACGACCCCGTTCGGCGGCTACAAGAAAAGCGGCATCGGCCGCGAGAACGGCGTCGAGGGCATCCGCGAATACCTCCAGACCAAGGCTGTCTGGCTCTCGACTGCGGACGAGATCGCCAACCCCTTCGTCATTGGCTGAGGGCGATCAGCAGCATGACCCTTCGGCACTGCCTCAAGCGGAACTGACGTCATGGCGATGAGAAAAGGGAGTGAGATCCTCGCCGACGAGCTCAAGCTCAACGGTGCCGAGATCATCTACCACGTGCCCGGCGAGAGCTTCCTCTGCGCGCTCGATGCGCTCGGCGTCCGCTATCCCGAGATCCGCGCGATCAGCTGCCGCCACGAGAACGGCGCGGCACAGATGGCCGAGGCCTATGGCAAGCTGACCGGCCGGCCCGGTATCGCCTTCGTCACCCGCAGCCCGGGCGCGACCAACGCCGTCAACGCCGTCCACACCGCCTACCAGGATTCATCGCCGATGATCCTGATCGTCGGACAGGTGAAGCGTGCGCTGATGGAGCGCGAGGCCTTCATGGCCTACGACTTCCGCACCATGTTCGCGCCGATGACGAAATGGGTCGCCCAGATCGACGACCCCAGGCGCATCCCGGAATTTGTGCAGCGCGCCTACCACACCGCGATGACCGGCCGGATGGGGCCGGTGGTGCTGGTGGTGCCGGAGGACGTGTTCGAGGAGGAATGCGAGGTCACGCCGGGCAAGCCGAGCGTCCCGGCTTCAGCTGGCGAGCCCTCGGATGAGGCGGTCGAGCAGGTCTTCGCCATGCTCTCGGCGGCGCAGCGGCCGCTGCTGATCGTCGGCGGCTCCGGCTGGACGGAAGGCGCGCGCGACGACATCCAGGCCTTCGCGCTCGCCAGCAACGTCCCGGTCGTCACCACCTTCCGGCGGCGCGACATTATCGACCATCGCCTGCCCTGCTATGTCGGCGAGATCGGCATCGGCTCGAACCCGGCGCTGCTGGCGCATGTCAAGGACGCCGACTTCGTCATCATGTGCAACGACGCGCTCAGCGACGTGAACACGATCGGCGCCGGCTACATGGAAGGGTTCACGCTCTTCGACATCCCGGTTCCCAGGCAGAAATTCGTTCACGTCACCCGCAGCTTCGACGAGCTCAACCGGGTCTTCCAGGTCGATCTCGCCTTGCTGGCCGACAATGACGCCTTCGCCCGCCGGCTCGCCGGCCATGCGCCGGTCGATCATGCCGCGCGCGGCGACTGGACTGCCGCCCTGCGCGAGACCTTCGAGATCGAGACCACGCCCCGGTCTTGCCCGGGCGAGATCGACCTGCCGCAACTGATGAAGTGGCTGCGCCAGCGCCTTCCGGAGGACGCTATCGTTACCAACGGCGTCGGCGCCTATGCGACCTGGAGCCAGCGCTATTTCGCCCATTACCGGCTACACACGCAGCTCGGCCCGATCAGCGGCTCGATGGGTTACAGCCTGCCGGCGGCGATCTCGGCCAAGTTGCTCCACCCGGAGCGGGTGGTCGTCGATTTCGTAGGCGACGGTTGCTACCAGATGAGCTCAGAGGAGCTGGCGACCGCCGTGCAATACGGGGCTGCGGTGATCGTCGTGCTGTTCAACAACAACATGTACGGCACGATCCGCATCCATGAGGAGAACCGCCTCGAGGGCCGCGTCAACGGCACCCAGCTGGTCAATCCCGACTTCCATGCGCTGGCGCTGGCCTATGGCGCCCATGCCGAGCGCGTCACCCGGACCGAGGAGTTCGCGCCGGCTTTCGAGCGCTGCCTGGCGTCCGGCAAGCCAGCTCTGATCGAGATGTGCGTCGACCAGGAAGCGATCCACTCGCGCTATTCACTGACCGACCTCAGGAACCGTCGCAAGGCGAAGCACTGACTGCCCCTGCCGCCTCTCGCGGCAGGCCTTTCCGACGCCGCCAAGACGGCGCCGACCATTCGAACCCTCCGCCAGAAGAGGGCCGCTGCGGAATTGACTGCAACCAACAACGGGGATTCCACAATGAACAGGACAATTTCGGCTTTGTTGCTCGCCGGGACGCTCGGCGCGCTGACCTCTCCCGCGCTGGCACAGGAGTGCAAGCTCAGGGTCACCACCTGGGGCGGTAGCTATCAGAAGACCTATGAATCGGTCGCCGCCGGCTTCGAGAAGGCCCATAACTGCAAGATCGAATGGGTCGTCGGCGCCAGCCCCGACCATCTCGTCAAGGCGCGGCTCGGCCAGGTCGACGTCGCCACCAACACGCTGCTGAACTCGATTGCAGGCGAGAAGGAAGGCCTGTGGATGCCCTTGGACAAGTCCAAGATCCCGAACATGGCGAATCTATATCCGAACGCGGTCCACTCGCCCTATACAGTCTTCGTCAATGTCGGCGACTACGTGCTCGCCTACAACTCCGACAAGGTTAAGACGGCCCCGACGAGCTGGGACGAGCTCTGGAAGCCGGATTACAAGAACCATGTCGTCATCTACGGCTTCGAGCACATCCCGACGCTCAGCCTGACCGTGCAGCAGGCCGAGCGGAACGGCGGCGGCATCGACAATATCCAGCCCGGCCTCGACCGGATGGCTGCGCTGATCAAGAGCGGCAACCTGATCGGCTCGCTCGATGTCGAAAGCCAGATGGTCTCGCTATTCCAGACTCAGGACGCCTGGCTCGGCATGCTGGCGACCGGGCGCATGAAGGAACTGCTGGAGAAGGGCGCCAAGAACGTCAAGTTCGCCCGCCCGACCGAAGGCACCTTCCCGCTGATCAGCACGATCAACATCACCAAGGCGGCCAAGGACCCGGCCAAGGCGCAGGCCTTCGTCGACTATGTGCTGAGCCCCGAGGTCCAGATCGCCTTCGCGACGCGTAACCTCTACGCTCCGACCGTGCAGAACGCGCCGATCCCGGCCGACTTCCAGTTCCGTGACCTTCTGGTCCAGAACGAGCAGTTCAAGCGGCTGTTCCTGCCCGATCAGGAGAAGATCACGGCCAACAAGGCCAAGTGGCAGAACCAGCTCAACCAGATGACGAGCAAATGAGCACGCTCGCAAGCGCCGACCGGACGAGCGGGTCGGCGCCACACTCATCGCAAGGCGTCGCCCGCTTGTCGGGCGCGCCGGTCAAAGCCTCGACTACACCTCGATCGGGCAAAGCGGATGACATGAACCCATCACAGGACAAGGCCATCGAGGTCACTTCCGTCTGCCGGCGCTATGGCGACGTCATGGCGGTCGACGACGTCTCCTTCGAGGTCGGCCATGGCGAGTTCGTGTCGCTGCTCGGTCCCAGCGGCTGCGGCAAGACCACGACCCTGCGGATGATCGCCGGCTTCGAGCAGCCCAGCGAAGGCGAGGTGCTGCTGGCCGGCAAGGCGGTGGCCGGGGTGCCGGCGCACCAGCGCGCGGTGAACATGGTGTTCCAGCACTACGCGCTGTTCCC
>JARYGW010000280.1:0-7598 GCA_033792295.1 Allobosea sp. | reverse complement strand
GGCGGTCGGCGCCGGCACGGGCGCTGTCGTGGCCGGGCCGGTCGGCGCAGTGGTCGGCGGGGCCGCCGGCGCCGTCACGGGCCCGAGCGTCGCGCGCGCCACACGCCGCGCCACGCGCTGAAGGAAGACAAGGCCGAGCCGCACCCTGCGCGCGCTCGGCGTTCCACCGCGAAGCCTCCTCGGCACGACCAACGACGTCCGCGTCGCCGCGACCGAGCCAAGGGCAGCCAGCACCTTCAGAACACTGTCATCAAATTCTCATTTGGCGGCCTGAGGCTCGGACCATGACTGATTCGGTCCGGAGACTTCATGCCGCCATCAAGCAGGCCCGCACGGCCGACCCCGCACGCTCGCGCACAGCCAAGCTGTTCGGCGGCGGCATGCCCAGGATCGCGAAGAAAGTCGCGGAGGAGGCTGTCGAGGTCGGCATCGCAGCTTTGCAGGGCCAGCGACGCGAAGCGATTCTCGAAAGTGCGGACCTGATCTACAACCTCGCGGCCCTTTGGACCGCCATGGGCATAGAGCCGGAGGAGATCTGGGACGAGCTCGACCGCCGTGAGCAGCTCTACGGCATTGCCGAGAAGCTCCCGAAAACCCGTTCGCCGGACCGGCTCAAGGCGCAGCAACGCATGAAACTCACGATCGGCTCATCAGCCGGCTGACGAGCGAACCGATATGAGCCGGCCATGGCGGATATCCACAGCGAGAATTGTTCGCGCCGGCTCATCATTTTCCGGTTGCCAAGACGAAAGCGAGCGGTTATGTCCCCCTTCATCAGGCCAGACGCACACGCGTCTTGACGCACTGATACGCGCCCGTAGCTCAGCTGGATAGAGCATCAGACTACGAATCTGAGGGTCAGAGGTTCGAATCCTTTCGGGCGCGCCATTTATCTTGTAAGTCGCAATTGATGCGACTTACTCGCACATAATCCGACTTTCAGTCAGATATGATGCGACTTTGGGCCGAAAGGCTCGATTTCAAGCGAAGCCTTCCACGAACGCAAGAACAGCGCCGCTGCCGAAGCCGCGACGCCGTTTGCCTGGTTGAGCGCGAAGAAAAATCCTAGCGGCCGACTTCACGCAACTGCGCTCGCGCCTCGTAAAGGCCATGCCTGACATACGTCAGGTATTCCGTGACGAAGTGGGTCGCTCGGTGCCAATTTGCAAAGTCGCGGACATGAAATTCGTTCAGCGTAGCCTGTGTGCCACTCTCATCGAGAGTGAACTCCGCCGATGACCTTTGCTGGCCCTTTCGCAAATTGCCTGCGATGTGCGGCAGGATTGCATTTCTTCGGGAGAAATTGATACCGGAGGCTGTCGCCCCAACGAGTGTCGATTCGCCATCGACCACGGTGAAAGCGAGCCGCGCCAGTCGAGAGCTATCTGCTAAAATCAGGGTTGATCCCAGCGGCAACTGCGTCGAGACGAACGGTAAACCCGCCGATCGGACGGCTTCTTCGATCACCCCCCATAGGCAGGGTAGAGAACCCTCGACTCGATCCGGATCCGCGGAAAGCCCCAACGCTTTCCGCGCGGCTGCTCGCTCGACGACAGCTTTTGCCCCTGGGCCCAGGGGAACCGATGGGACCCCCTTAGAAGCTAGCGCTTTTCCTGCGACGCCAGGGTCGCACGCATCAGCCAAGCAACTAGCGTAAAGCTGCGCGGGCGCGTAGGCCCAACGAGCCCGCTCGACGCTTTCAGCCGTCAGGCGAACACTTTTGGTAACGCCCCCAAGCGCAACCAAAATGCCCGCGTCGACCATGCTGAGAGCGGTAACTCGATCAACTCGGATGATCGATGCCGCCTCATTGATGCCCAGCCCATCCGCCTGAGGAAGCCTCCTGAAGCGCGCGCTAGATGTTGATTGGCTTTTCGGCGGCTGCGGCTGTTTTGAGATATGGTTGAACCAGTTTTTTCCGAGCCGCTTACACTGATCGGCAACATAATCAGCAATCTTCTGCGAATCGAAGCGATCAGATGTAACTTCTCCGACCTTATACCGAATAATCGAGACAATATCGCCGTTATAAACTAAAGCATCGAAGCATCGACGTTCGATTCCCATAAGGTAGGTCGCACGGTCTCGGTCAACCAGACGAGATTTTACCTGCTTGATTTTCTCAACAACATCTCTTGTGATGACAAGACGTCGACTTCTATTACTCGTCGCATCTGCAAATCCAAGTTCGCAGGCCAGCTTGTGTGTGGTCTTCACCGACAGAGATAACTCCTGAGCAAGATCAACCATTGTAAGCGGCAGATTGTCATCTCGGACGACAGGGCGCTTATGCGATTGCGGATACATTGCGCGAGCTACAGCCTCATCCCAAAGGGCTCGCTCAAATTCAGGAACATCGGGCAGATCGGTATTATAGGCTCTAGAAAGGCGATCCGGCAAGATCCTCGAATGCACCGATCCGGTAGAGTCGAGGGATCGCGGATTTTCGTGCTTGCTTGCGTTGCTTCGTCTAATTCGGACCGACCTGGACGATCAGCCGCGGGTCGAAGTGTGGGTTCTCCCGGACACCACCGTGTAGGAAGTAGCCCGCCTGGTTAGTCAGAATGCGTGTCTTCCCGACGAAATAATCGTGTGATCCATGATCGTGGCCGTGGATCCAAAGGTCCGGCTGAAAGCGCTCAATCACCTCGGTTAGATCAGATGCAAACGCTGGAGCCAGGGGATCGTTGCCATAGATTGGCTGCACCGAATTCGGATGAGGCGCGTGGTGGCTCACTACAACGGTCGGTCCGTCGAACGGCTCAGTGAGCAGCCGGACCATTTCCGAGAGGTCGCGCTGGTGGAATTCGGCTGCGTCTTCAGGCTTGAAGAGTCGACACTGCTCACCCTCACCAATCTTTATCCGCCGGTGATCGTTCATCTCGCGAAGAGCCGCCCGCTGTGCACTGTGCGGATTCTGGTGCAGCTGGTAATTGGTCCAGAGCGTCGACCCGACAAAGCGCACGCCAGCTAACTCAACGGCGCCCGGCGAAAGCATATGGATCCCATACCGTTGAGCCCGATCGCGGCCAGCGCTCAGGGCGCCATAGATTTCGGTCCCGTAGAACTCATGATTCCCAGCGACAAATACGACCGGCCGACCGCGCAGCGGGCCGCGCCGCTTGCGCTCGATCCATTCGACGGTCGCAGGCAGGGGGCAACCTATGTCCCCCGCAAACACCGCCACGTCGAATTCGGGGATGTCGTCCGGAAAATGGAAAGAAGAGAGCTCCAGATGTAGATCCGACATCACTAGCAGACGCATCTCGCGGCTCCTTTGCTGGAAATGGCATCCGTTTCTCTTGGTTGTCAGAGGGGCAGTCGGCTAGCGATGACCGGTGCGGCGAGGCTGGTCGGAGGAGCGCTTCAGGTGCTCGAAAGCCGTACGCCTTCGGATAACTATTGAGAGCGCTCGCATCGCTCGCTCTGGCTTGACATCCAGGCTCGCGGCCAAGGCGCGGACGGCCATGAGGAGGCTGACCTCGACGTCTTCCGGCGGTTCAGGAGCGCCTGTCTCGCCTTCATGAAGAGGCATCATGCTGACCTCGCCGGTTCCGGTGTTGACTGCTCACCAACTTCCTTCCGATCCGCAGACTGGCGTTGACCGACGATGGCTTCGATTTCTTCCCGGGGCAGATAACCCCGCCTGTCTAGAGCCGTGGCCAAAGCCACGAGTGCCGTCTGCTGCGTCTCCAGGATTTTAGCGGCCCTGACTTCCGCCTCTTTCAGCTGCGCATTCACCACGACATGCAGCTCTGGCGAACTGGCAAGCCCCGTCACTTCCGCTAGGAATGCGCCGCCTGAGCGACCCATCCCACATTGTGTTTCGATCAAAAGCGCGAACGCGGTCGCACGCCCCAAATCGGAGTCAGGGTTCATCCCCGAGCCGATGCTGACATCGCCGAGGACCAGCCGTTCTGCCTCCCGGCCGCCCAGAAGAACGGCCATCTCGCGCTGCAGGCGGTCGAACGTCGCGGCACCTGAGAGGTCGCTCTGGAATTCGAACGACCCGCCTCTCGTATGTATCGAGATCCCCCAAACAGTGCCGGTATTCAACGCATGGGACACCAACGCGTGACCGCTCTCGTGCACAGCGATGCGCCACCGATCTTGCGGTGGAAGAACCGGCGCGTTCGCGGCCAACCTCCTTCGCCATTTCGACAAAGTGCGGACTGTGAGTAGTTAGGACGGTGATCGGTGCTTCTCGTCGCAATCCGCGCGCCAATCCCGGCTCTGCTTCGATAGCCCGAGCAATCAGTACCGCTACGGCGGCGAGAGCGGTCTCCTGCGGCAATGCCGTATCGCGGACGATCGCGCGCCCGAGGACCAGTCCGGCACAGCCGCCGAACGCCTGTAACAGCCGCGCCGCAATCAGCATGAGCGCGTTGGGCGCCAATGCTGCGGCCAGACCGGCTGCGGCGTAGAGAGCGAGTCCGCCCATCAGGACAGGCCTGCGCCCGAAGCGATCTGAAAGCGGACCGTAGAAGAGCTGTCCGACGGCAAGCCCGACGATATAGAGGCTGACAGTGAGCTGCATCGTGCCGGGCTTTGCGTGCAGCCCCTCTGCTGCGATTGGCAGCGCCGGCACGAAGATGTGCATGGCCAGCGTTCCACTGAAGGTCATGAGAGCAAGCAGCCAGAGGGGCGCCGCTGGAGGTTGGCTGCCGATCGGCACCTGACGGTCCGTCCCGTGAGGGCCGCCTGTCATCTCGTGATCGCTCGATCCGTCGAGGAAGAGGAAATGGCGGCTTGCGTTGAAACCTCCTCTCGCGGCCCGATCTCGACGGTCGCCGTCAGCCCTGCGATCAGGCGGTGTTCTCTTGCGGGTTCGGTGACCTCGATGCGGACGGGCACACGCTGAGCGAGACGGACCCAGGTGAAAGTGGGATTGATGTTCGCGAGCAAGCCATTGCCCGCGATCCTTTCCCTGTCCTCGATAGCCGCCGCGATGCTCGTTACCCGTCCCTGTAGGCGGCCCGCCTGTCCCATCAACGTTATCGTGACCGGGGCACCGATCTGGATGCGGGGAAGCTTGGTTTCCTCGAAATAGCCCTCGACATGCAGGGTATCGGTGTCCACCAAAGCCACGACCGCTTTGCCGCTAGCCACATAGTCGCCGGCCTGAAGGCTCAAATTGGTGACGATGCCGTTCGCCGCCGCTCGGACCTCCGACCTGGCGAGATTGAGCTTAGCGAGTGCCCGGTCGCTCAGCGCCTTTCGATGGTCGGCTTCTGCCTGCGCTAACGCGGTTTCGGCCTCCTCCTTGCTCTTGCGCGAAACCACCTCTTTCAGCTGTTGGTAGCGGTCGACGTCGCGTCTCGCTTGTTCGAGCGCAGCGACGCGACTGGCCAACGCAGCCTCGGACTGATCCAGGGCGATTCTGAAGCGCTCGCTGTCGACGCGGAACAGCAGGTCCCCTTTGCTGACTGATTGATTGTCTCGGACGGAGACCTCGCTGACCAGGCCGGAAACGTCGGGAGCGACGCTAATCACGTCGGCGCGAACCCGCGCGTCGCGTGTCCACGGCTCGTTCATGTAGTGATTCCAGAGCCCACGGCCGACGGTTGCCGATGCGGCGACGACGGCGAGGGTGATCAGCACGCGGCCGGCGAGGGCCAGATAAGTCTTCATGATGAAAGCCATTGGGAAGCGGAGAACAGTGCACCGACGATGCAGACGTAGAGGGCGACGTTGAGCAGCGCCCTGTGCCAGACGAGCCTGTAAAAGCCGATGCGTGCGAGCACGCCGATCAGCGCTTGGGTCAAGACGTAGGCGATGATCGCCACGACGAAGAAGCTCGGAATGAAGACGCCGTAGACGTCCAACTCGGGAGGCATGCGCTTCTACTCCGCGGCCAGCAAGGTGAATGGAACCAGTTGGCGGTCGAGAGGCCGGGGCTCCGGCGGCGGGCCAGCTTCATGCGGAAAAAGTGCTCGTCGAAGGCCGACCAGCGACTGAAGGGTATCGAGCTCCACGCTGCCGTCCCCATGCTCGCGCACCGTCCGAAACGTCGTGTCGATGCTATCGCGGAGGTCGCGCGGCGCATCGGCGGCAAGTTTGCCCTCTGACAGGCTTTGGCGCGCGAAAGTCGCCACGCCGCTCAAGACGGTATCGATATTGTCACGGGCCCGACCGGCGACGAGATGCCGGTCCCGTTGCAGCGCGACGATGTTGTAGCCGACGCGTATCTCGCGGAGGATATCGACGGTGTTTTCTTGCTCGGGCGCGGCGGCGCTCCAGCGCGGCACGAGTTGGCTCAAGCGATCGAGATTGCGGCCGGCCAAGGTCGACTGGTCGTGCTTGCGCTTTCCGTCCGCCAGCGTCGCGAGATCCGACCAGCCGGCGCGCAGGAGTCGTCTGGCCGCGATCTCGGCGCCGAACGGCCTGGTCACGAGCGTCCATGTCAAGGCGAACAGGACGCCGCCGAGCGCAGCGAGCCCTTCGTTCGCATACGTGGCGAAGTCCATGCTGTACCGGCTCTGAAACGCCAGGCTTCCGGTGCTGTTGGTCGCCAGCACCAACGTGATCAACATGAGCTGGGGCTTGGGAATGAAGGCGCCGATCAGCAGGAACGGCGGCGCAAGCGTCAGCACCACCATTTCGAAATCATGGATCCGCGGCAGGACGGCAAAGAGATAGAGCGCGGCGCCGGTCGTGCTGACCGCGAGCCAAACGACCATCGTTCTCATCGCGGCCGCAGGCCGATCGAGCAAACCGAAGAAGCAGCAAGCGACGGTGGTCATCGCGACGAAGAAAGCGCCCCCGGGCCAGCCGCTCTGGATCCAGATCAGCCCGGCCGCGAGCGTAGCCAGAACGGCCGATCCGCATGCAAACAGGATGAGACCATGATCATAGTAGCGCGCGCCGGGGACCAGCTGATTGCGCGAGAAGGCGGGACGCCAGGCTTCGCCCTTCTGCCCCGATGCGATCAGCCTCTGCAAAACGAGGCAATCCTGCCAGAGATCCACGATGTCGTTCAGGCGCGACAGAAGGCTCGTGGTCAGCAGGCCCTCCCAGTGTCCCAGCTCCTCGCGCGAGGGTTGGAGTGCCGCCAGACTGGAACGCAAGCGGTCCGGCGTTGTGGACCCAGCAATGGTTCGGCCCGCTATCCAGTCGGCCGTCTCGTTCAATGCCGAAGCCAGCTCCGGAGGAAGCTCTTTTGCCTCGAGCTTCAGCGCGTGCAGGCGATCAGCCAGCGAGGACAGCATCGGCAGAAGCAGCAGCAGGCGCCCGCGAAGTTCTCTCGCCCATCTGAGCCGGCCGCGCGTATCCGCGCCATGCGATATCTGCCCGATGAACATGTCGAGCGCGGTCACGTCCGCCGCCAGCCGCTGCCGCGCTATCGGCGTCGCGGGCCCGGCTCGGTCGTGCAGGATGTCGTCGGCCCAGGTCGCCGCGTCCCGCAGCCAGTTCGCGATCCGGGCGTTGAAGACCGGGCCGATACTGACCGGAAATACGGTTGCACCGATCACGCTGGCGCAGGCGATGCCGAGAATGATCTCTTCGCTGCGCGCGACTGCTACGTCGAAGATGGTTTCCGGCGTGGAGAGGCTCGGCAGTGCAACGAGCGGCAACGTGTACGCGGACAACATGAAGAC
>JARYGW010000027.1:0-26532 GCA_033792295.1 Allobosea sp. | reverse complement strand
GATCGAGAAGGCGATCGCCTGGAAAGGCGTCAGCGTGCCGTCTGCGGTCGATGTGGTGAAATTCGGCAGGAAGAGCGGGATCACCGTCAGCGGAATGATGACGGCCAGATAGGAGGTCGCGCCCTTCAGATTGTAGCGCTGCTGGAAATGCCTCAGCCCCCCGATCAGGAGCCCTATCCCGACCACGCCATTGAGCACGATCATCAGCACCGCGAACATCGTGTCACGGCCGAGCGTCGGCGCCCCCTTGGCGCCGAGCATCACGGCGCCAACCAGTGCGACCTCGATGATGACGATCGAGAGCGTCAGGATCAGCGTGCCATAGGGCTCTCCCAGCCGCTCCGCCAGATCCTCCGCCTCGTGCACCACGCCGAAGGAGGCCCAGATGATGATGGCCAGCAGCCAGAGGAAAATGAGCAGGGACGGCAACGGCGAGCCGAGCAGCCCCAGGAGACTCTCACCAAAGAACAGGAAAACGGCGACGGAGGCCCATGCGGCGGCGAGGCGAAGCATCATCATGCTGAAATGGCTCTGATAATCGGCGGCAATGCGGCGACTGTCGCATAATCGCTTGAGCCTGTCTCGACGGCCGATGCGCAGCCAACGAACTCCCTCCCTGATCAGGCGGCTACTTCTTCTCGTACTGATCGAGCAGGGCGGCACCGTCCGGCCCGGCGCTGCGACGCCACTCCTCGACGGCCCCGCGTCCGGCCTTCGCCAGGGCCTGGGCGACCTCCGCGGGCACCTCGTCGCGGATCGCGACCTTGTTGGCTCGCATCCGGGCGTAATTCTCGTCGAGCCGCGTCCGGATCGCCGCCCATTGTCGCTGCTCGGTCTCCTTCGCCGCGGTATCGACGACCTGCCGGAGATCGGCCGGCAGAGCCTCGTAAGCAGCGAGATTGACCGTCGCGATGGAAATCGGCATCGCGTAGTTCACCTCGGTGAAATGCGGCAGGAAATCCCAGAGATTGCGCCCCGCTCCGCCATCGCCCGACGATAGTACGGCGACGACCGAGCCATCCTTCACCTTCGGCATCGCATCGGCGAAGGAGAGGTTGGCAGCCTTGGCACCGGCAGCGTTCATCACCGCGGTCGAAGTCGCATCATAGGTCCGGATCGAAAGCCCCGTCAGTGCAGCGGCCGAGTCGAGCGGCGCCTTCGACCAGATGCCCGAGGCCGGCCAGGGCGTCGTGTAGAGGATCTTCTGGCCGAAGCCCCGGAGCTTCTTCTCGTAGACCGGCCGCGCCAGATCGGTCAGGTGGCGCGCATCACTGATCGAGGTCGCAAGGAACGGCAGCGAGGACAGGCCGAACAGCGGGTCGACCGCGCCGAGCGCCCCGGCAAAGGCGTCGCCCGCGGCGACCTCGCCTTTCTGCACGGCGGCAATCATCTGCGCCGACTTGATGCCGCGCTTGGCGTCGAAGCTCGGCTTAATCGTCAGGCGTCCGCCCGCCCGCTCGTTGACCAACCGGGCGAAGGTTGCGACGCCCTCGCCCGGAATCGCCGTTTCCGGATATTCCGTCGGCATCTCCCAGCTCGTCTGCGCCGCGGCGACACCTGGGCCGAAGACAAGACCGGAAACGAGTAAACCGGCAACCAGCCATCGCATGACAATTTCCCCCTGTCGTTTTGCCGGGCATCCCAGCAAGAGGGGCATGCCCCCGTCAATCGACCCGCAATTTCTGCGCCAGCGGGCTCGGGGTCTCTGCGGCCGGCTCGGAAGCGGACTTGCCGGTCACCAGATACTGCGCCCGCGCCAGCGCCGCGAAACGCCCGCCCTTGGCGACGAGTTCGTCGAAAGTGCCCATCTCCTCGACCTGCCCCTGCTCGAAGACGAGGATGCGGTCGGCGTTGCGGATGGTCGCCAGCCGGTGTGCGATGACGAAGGTGGTGCGCCCCTTCATCACCTCTTCCAGCGCCTTCTGCAGCTTGACCTCGGTCGCGGCGTCGAGTGCCGAGGTCGCTTCGTCGAGGATCAGGATCGGCGGGTTCTTCAGCAAGGCCCGCGCGATCGAGAGTCGCTGGCGCTCGCCGCCGGAAAGCGTGCGGCCGCGCTCACCGACCAGCGTGTCGAGCCCGTCCGGCTGACGTGCCATCACCTCGGTCGCCTGTGCGCGGTCGAGCGCCTGCATCATCTCCGCATCGGTGGCATCCGGCTTGCCCACCTGCAGATTCTCGCGGATCGAACGCGCGAACAGCATCGGCTCCTGGAAGACCACGCCGATATTGCGCCGGAGCGACAGTAGCGAGATGTCCCGGATATCGGTGCCGTCGATGACGATCCGGCCCGATTGCGGATCGAAGGCACGGTGCAGCAATCCGAGCGTCGTCGATTTGCCCGAGCCGGTCGAGCCCACCACCGCGATGGTCTCGCCCGGTTTGACCGCGAAGGAGACGTCGCGCACCGCAGCACGCTTGCCGTCATAGGAGAACGAGACGTCCTCGAAGGCGACGGCCCCGGTGAGCCGGCCAGGGTCCGGAGCATTCGGCAGGTCGCGCACAGTCGGCAGCGTGTCGATGACCTCGAAGAACTCGCGCATCTTCGGCGCCTGCATGAAGATGAAGTTCACGAAGGAGACGATCTGCTCCAACCGCCCGACCAGCATCGTGGCGAAGCCCATGAAGGTGACGATCTCGCCCACCGTGGTCTGGCCATGCATCAGGAGCCAGGTACCGACGACGAAGATCGCCAGCACCGTCAGCGTCGCCGAGGCGCGCGTCGCGACATTGGCGACCGCCCACCAGGACAACACCGGCAGTTGTGCCGCCAGCACATTGGCGATGGTCGAGCGCAGGCCGCGCACCTCCGCCTCGATACGGGTGAAGCTCTGGATCACCGGGACGTTGCCGAGCGCGTCGGACGCCTTTTCCGCCAGGCTTGAGTGATAGGACTCGACATTGCGCTGGAGCTGGTCTGTCCGGCGCAGCACGAAGCCGGTGAGCGAGCCGAACAGCACGACGAGCGCAATCAGCAGCAGCCCGAGCTGCCAGTTCTTCCAGAGCGTGAAGGGCAAGAGCACGAACAGCGCAAAGATCGAAGCGCAATGCTCGCGGAAGAACGAAAGCCAGAGCCCCCACATCGCGCTGGCGCCATCGAGCATCACCTTGAGTACACGACCCGAATGCGTCTGCGTGTGATAGGCGAGCGGCAGCGTCAGCGCGTGCTCGAAATAGGTCGCCATCACCGCGAGTCGACGTCGATGCGCGAGCCTGTCGGCATGAAGCGCGACGAAGACGCCGAGCCCGATATTGGCGAGGCCGAAGCCAACCCAGGCGAAGATCAGGAGGTCGATGCTGCTCCAGGTCAGTTTTCCGCCGGAGGACTGGATCGTCGTCAGCCGGTCGATCAGCGCGCCGAACAGCATCGGCTCGGCAAAGGCGACGGCCGCCAGCAGGATGTTGGCGAGCGCCAGCACCACGCCCAAGCGCTTTTCGGGGCCGAGTTCGCCGAGAACGCGGGCATAGAGGGCAAGCAGCGACATGGCCCTGAGCTTTAGCGGAATGTGGATTTGGAGCAAGCCACCCCATTCATCCCATCAACCTTAACGCACTCTTCAACCCGCCCCTCCGCTCGCCGACACGCTGCTCGTCAAGCTTGAGGAGGAGGTCTCCCGCACCCTCATCATCGACGGCGTGCTGCAGATGCGCGTCGCCAAGTTGTCGACGCCGGTGCACGAAATGCTGCGGAGGCAAGGCGTGCAGCCGATATCCTTCGATATCAATCCGATGCGATACAAATGGATAATTCATCGTCATGGCGTCTAATTAGGACGCACGATGACTAAGGCGCCTCTGGCGAGCCCAGCGCCTCGGCCAGCGCCCCGGCCGACACCTCGACCATCGCCATCTGCAGCTTGAAGGCTGTCGTCTTCGCGCCGGGCTTCATCACCAGGATCACCGTTTCGGTACCGGGGCAGCTTGGGTCGGCGCAGAGAATTTCATTGACCGCGACAACCGCGGTCTCCGGCAGGCCGAGCCTCGCCCGGACCTGCGCCTTCAGGCTCTCGGCCACGACCTTGGCCTCGGCTTTCGCTTCACCGCCGTTGCGGGCCTCGTTTCTGCCGAAAAGCCCGAAGCGCATCGCCATCAACTCGGCAGCGTCAACACGCCGGCGGCGCCATCTTCGGCACCGAAGGCGAGGCGTTTGCCCGCCTTGTCCCAGGCGAAGGCGCTGATGCCGCTATCGCGCTCGGCCGGCCGCACCAGCAGTTCGGAACCGTCGGTCAGTCGCACCAGCAGGATGCAGCCATCGTCATAGCCGATGGCCAGCACCAGAGCGCCCGGGTGGAAGGCGACGCGAGTGACCCGCGCCCGGCGCACGCCGCATTCCCGCGGCGCCTTGCCCTGCGGCCCATCGCCCTGGAACGGCCAGACGATGGCGCCGTCCGCGCCGCTGGAGGCGAGCCAGAGCCCGTCATGCGACCAGGAGAGCGAGCGCGGCTTGGCCGGATAGCCGGTCATGCGCATATGGCTCGGCTTGTCGCCGAGCTTCCAGCCATGCAGGGCGTTCTCCTGCATCGAGGAGACAATGAAGCGCCCGTCCGGCGACCAGGCAACGTCGAGATGCGAGCCCTTCCATTCGAGGAATTCCGGTTTCGCCTCGGTGTTCGGGTACCAGAGCGAGACGCCGTTCATCTGCGCGATCGCGAGGCGATAGCCCTTCGGCGCGAAGACGAGGCCCTGCGGCGTGCTGGCGGCCTCCAGCGTGCGAACACGACCCTTCTCGTCGCGGGCCTGCACGGTCTTGCCGTTGTTCCAGGCGAGACTGCCGGAGGCCGAGAACGTTATCGCATCGATCCAGCGGCGCTTCGGGTCCTTGGCCAGCTCTTCCGGCTCGCCTTCGATGCGGGTCGCGACGACCCGCCCATCGTCACCGCCGGTGACGATGCGCTCGCTGTCGCCAGTCGCGCAGAGAATGCCACCGGCATGAGCTTCGACGAAATCGATCATGCCGTCGCGCCAACGCAGCACGCGTCCATCGGCGAGCGCCAGCGCGAGCCCCTGCTTCAGCCAGCGCGCGGCAACGATATGCGCCTCCGCAGCGATCGGAGTGACATGCTCGCGCAGCGAGACGGGTTGGGTCAGCGTGGCCATGACGCCGCTTTTACGTCAGGCCGCGCAGGCTTCAAACCCCTTGCGCAATTCGTTCTCGTTGAGCCCCCGCCCGATGAAGACCAGCCGGCTCTCGCGCTTCTCGCCGGCCTTCCAATCGCGCTGGAGATCGCCGTCGAGGATCATGTGCACGCCCTGGAAGACGAAGCGGCGCGGCTCGTTCTTGAAGGCGAGGATACCCTTCGAGCGCAGGATATTCGGCCCCTGGATCTGGGTGAGATCATTGATCCACGGCATGAACTTCTCCGGATCGACATCGCCGGGCACGGTCAACGAGATCGAGCGCACATCCTCGGAATGGTGATGGTGATGCCCGGCCTCGAGAAAATCAGGCTCGATATCGAGAATGCGGTCGAGATCGAACGCCTTCCGGTCGAGCAGCGCGGCGATATCGACATTGGCACGCTCTGCCTTGTGCAGCTTGGCATAGGGATTGATGGCGCGGATCGCGGCCTCGACATCGGCAAGCTCCTCCGCCGTCACGAGATCGGTCTTGTTGAGCACGATGACGTCGGCGAAGGCGATCTGGTTCTTGGCCTCGGGTGCGTCCTTCAGCCGGTCCTTCAGCCACTTCGCGTCGGTGACCGTCACGACCGCGTCGAGGCGGGTCGCGTCGCCGACATCCTGGTCGACGAAGAAGGTCTGGGCGACCGGCGCGGGATCGGCGAGACCGGTGGTCTCGACGATGATCGCATCGAACTTGCCCTTGCGCTTCATCAGCCCGTCGAGAATGCGGATCAGGTCGCCGCGCACGGTGCAGCAGATGCAGCCGTTGTTCATCTCGAAGATTTCCTCGTCGGCACCGACGATGAGGTCGCCATCGATGCCGGCTTCGCCGAACTCGTTGACGATCACGGCGAATTTCTTCCCGTGATCCTCAGTGAGGATGCGGTTGAGGAGCGTGG
Organism: Allobosea sp.; assembly: GCA_033792295.1. Taxonomy (GTDB): domain Bacteria; phylum Pseudomonadota; class Alphaproteobacteria; order Rhizobiales; family Beijerinckiaceae; genus Allobosea. The sequence goes on along the minus strand of JARYGW010000027.1, from coordinate 20,515 downwards.
TCTTGCCGGCGCCCAGATAGCCGGTGAGCACCGTGACAGGGATCTTTTCGGACATGATCAAGACCTGATGGCTGGTGGCGTCGGGAGCAGCCGGCCGTCAGGCCGGGCCGGCAGCGAGCGCCTTCTCGATCTCGCTTATATTGTGCTTCATCATCTCGATGTAAGTCCCCGCCGGCCCCGAAGCGTCGGAAAGCGCGTCGGAATAGAGCGTACCTCCGATCTTCGCGCCGCTCTCCCGAGCGATCTGCTCGATCAGGCGCGGATTGGAGATGTTCTCCAGGAACACGGCAGGCACCTTCTGCGCCTTCACCTGCCGGATGATGCGGGCGACGTCCTTGGCCGAGACTTCGGATTCGGTCGAGACGCCCTGCGGCGCGATGAAGTCGATGCCGTAGGCCTTGACGAAATAGCCGAAGGCGTCGTGCGTGGTGATCGCCTTGCGCCTGTCGGCCGGGATGCGCGCAACCGCAGCCTTCACTTCGCCCTCCACCACGTCAAGCCTGGCGAGATAGGCCGTGGCATTGGCGTCATAGGTGGCCTTGCCGGCCGGGTCGACCGCGCCGAGCGCATCGCGGATATTGGCGACATAGACACGGGCGTTGGCGATGCTCTGCCAGGCATGCGGATCGTCATGACCATGCGCATGCCCGCCCTTTGCCTCGTGTTCCTCCTCTTCGGCCGCCTCGATCGGCTTGATCCCCTTGGTCGCGGTCGCGACCGTTGCCTTCGTGCCGGAGGATTTGATCAGGCGCGGCAGCCAGCCTTCGAGGTGCAGGCCGTTGATGACGACGAGTTTTGCCGCGGTCATCGTTTTGGCATCGGCCGGGGTCGGTGAATAGACATGGGCGTCGCCGTTCGGGCCGACCAGCGTCGTCACGCTGACCCGGTCGCCGCCAACCTGCTTCACGAAATCGGCCAGTACCGAGAAGCTCGCGACCACCGGCAGCTTTTCCTGCGCGAAGGCACTGGGCGGCGCTGCGATCAGCGCCAGACCTGCCGCGAGACCGGCAACGAAGGCACGACGGTTCGGCATGGGGGACTCCATAAAATGAAACGATATAACGTTTCTATCTCTGGAGATGGGCGCGAGGCAAGAGGCGTCTCGCAACGCCGTCCTGCGAACCGAACAGGAGCGAGAGAAGATAGAGCACGCCCGCCGCCAGGATGATCGCCGGTCCAGCCGGCAGGCTCGAGCCCGCAGCGTAGGACACGACCAGCCCGCCATAGCCTGCAACCATGCCGAAACCCGTCGCCAGCAGCAGCAGCCTTGTGATGTCGGCCGTCCAGAATCGCGCCGCGGCCGCCGGCAGCATCATCATGCCGACAGCGAGCAATGTGCCGAGCGCATTGAATCCGGCCACGAGGTTCAGCACCACGAGCGCAAGGAAGGCCAGATGCACGAAACCGCCCGAACGGCTGACCGAGCGCAGGAAGCCGGGATCGACGCATTCCAGCACCAGCGGCCGGTAGAGCACGGCCAAGGTGAACAGAGAGACAGTCGCGACCCCGGCAAGCAGGATCAACACCCCGTCATCGAGCGCCAGCACATTGCCGAACAGGACATGCAGCAGATCGATCGCCGAGCCGCGCAGCGAGACAATGGTGACGCCCAGCGCCAGCGAGATCAGATAAAAGGCCGCCAGTGAGGCGTCCTCCTTCAGCACCGTCGCACGCGCCACCGCGCCGGCCGCCAGCGCGACCGCGAAGCCGGCCGCGAGGCCTCCGATCGTCATCGCCGGCAGCGAAAAGCCGGCGACGAGATAGCCAAGCGCAGCCCCTGGCAGAATGGCATGGGCCATGGCATCGCCGGTGAGGCTCATCCGCCGGAGCATCAGGAACACACCGATCGGTGCGCCCGACACCGACAGCGCCATCACGCCGACGAGCGCGCGGCGCATGAAATCGAACTCGGCGAAGGGGCCGATGAAGAGATCGTAGAGCATCGGCCTGACCGGAAAGGAGCGTTAGGCTGCGTCGCGCTGGCAGGGAACTGCGTGATTGTCGAAGGATTCGACCATGCGCCGCGCCGCAAGCAGGTTTTCCGGCGTCAGCACCTCGGCCGTCTCGCCCCAGGCCACGGCCTCGCGCGCCAGCAGCAGCGTCTGCGGAAAGGCCCGGCGCACCGTCTCCATATCGTGCAGCACAGCGACGACGGTACGGCTCTCACCATGCCAGCGCTGGACCAGCGCCAGCAAGTCGGCGGTGGTGCGGGCATCGATGGCGGTAAAAGGCTCATCGAGCAGAATCACGTCGGCATCCTGCAGCAGCAGCCGTGCGAAGAGCGCGCGCTGCATCTGCCCACCGGAGAGCGTGCCGATCGGCCGCCGCTCGAAGCCCGTGAGCCCTACAGCCGCAATGGCGTGCTCGACCTTGTGCGCCGCGTCCGCGCCGATCCGCCCGAAGATGCCGGCGCGGTTCCAAAGCCCCATTGCCACGAGGTCGAAGACATGGATCGGAAAGGACCGATCGAGCTCGGCCGATTGCGGCAGATAGGCGAGCCGCTTGCCTTTCGCAACGGAAACACCGCCCGACAGCGGCGCAAGCGTGCCGGTAATGCCCTTGAGCAGAGTCGATTTTCCGGCACCGTTCGGCCCGACGATGGCCGTCAGGCTCCCCGCGGCGACTTCGCCGGAAAGGTGATGAACCGCCGGATGACGGTCATAACCGAGCGTCAGGTCTGTGAGACGAATGGCGGACAACGCGAGCTTCCTTCAGGCGATCACGGCCAGTGTCGCCATCCACAACAGGACGACGACGACTCCCGCCAGCCCCATGCGGCTCCAGGCCGACAGGCGCAGCAGCGACCATCCCGGGACCTCCGAGACGGCATGCGAAGCAGCGTGACTGTGGCCATGGTCGTGCGCGTGAGCCATGTGAGATGATATAATATTACATCGACTGCAGCACAAGCGACCTTCGCGGCTTGTGGACGCCGGCCGCACATGACTGCCGAGGCACAAGTTCGATCAGGCCCGTGGAGACAGTCGAAAGACGGATACGCACCCGGATTGGGCTAAAGGCGGAAGAGAAAGCGAAGTCTTGCGCTTTTCCTTCGCGGGTAACCTGCTCTACAACATCAGCCAAACCGGCCGTTCGAGCCGGATCGACCAGGGAGATCTCATGAAAACGCTGTTCCGTGCCCGGCGCCTCGCCGGTCTTGCCGCCGCTGTTCTCCTCGCTGCCGCCCCGGCGGGCGCCCGCGCCGAGCAGTTCATCAACATCCTCACCGGCGGCACCTCCGGCGTCTATTATCCGATGGGCGTCGCGCTCTCGAAGATTTACGGCGAGAAGATCCCGAATGTCCGGCCGACGGTGCAGGCGACCAAGGCCTCGGTCGAAAATCTCGTGCTGCTGCAGCAGGGCAAGGGCGAGCTCGCCTTCACCCTCGGCGATTCGCTCGACGCCGCCTGGAAGGGCGAGGAGGAAGCCGGCTTCAAGGCCCCGCTCAAGAAGCTGCGCGGCGTCACCGCGATCTATCCGAACTACGTCCAGATCGTCGCCTCGAGGGAGAGCGGCATCAAGACGCTGGCCGATCTGAAGGGCAAGCGCCTCTCGGTCGGCGCGCCGAAATCCGGCACCGAGCTCAACGCCCGCGCCATCCTCGCCGCCGCCGGCCTGACCTACAAGGATCTCGGCAAGGTCGAGTACCTGCCCTTCGCCGAGTCGGTCGAGCTGATGAAGAACCGCCAGCTCGACGCCACCCTGCAGTCGGCCGGCCTCGGCGTCGCCTCGCTGCGTGACCTCGCCACCTCGGTCGACATCACTGTCGTCGAGGTGCCGCCGGCGACCGTCGAGAAGGCGGGCCCGCCCTTCGTCAAGGCGACGATCCCGGCCAACACCTATGGCGGCCAGACCGCGGCGGTCGAGACGGCTGCCGTCGTCAACTATCTCGTCACCCATCAGGGCGTCAGCGACGATCTGGTCTACCAGATGACCAAGGCCATGTACGAGAACCTCGGCGACCTCGCCGCCGCCCATGCGGCCGGCAAGGCGATCAAGCTCGAGAACGCGCTGCAGGGCATGCCGATCCCGCTGCATCCCGGCGCGGCGAAGTACTTCAAGGAGAAGGGTCTGAAGGTCGGTTCTTGAGCCGTCCGGACGGATCTTGCTTTCGGGCGGGGCCGCACGGCCTCGCCTTTTTGTGTCGCGGGGTTGGTGAGCCATGAGCGAAGACAAGCACAAGCCTTTGGCGACGCCCGATGTCGGTGGCGTCCCGGTCGAGGGATCGCAGCCGATCGTCGATCCCGAGCACGGCCTGCCGCCGGGCTTCGGCGCCGGCTGGGCCGGGCGCCTGCTGTTCTGGATCGCGGTCGCCTTCTCGCTGTTCCAGATCGCCACCGCCTTCAACGTGCCGCTGGACCAACGGTTCCTGGGCATCGACATCATCGACCTGCTGCGCGCCGCGATCGGGCTCTGGGCCGTCGCCATCGTCGTCCAGGCCGTGCGCGGCAAATCCTATGCCGAGATGCTGCTGGCCTGGATTCCGATCGCGGCCATGGTCGAGATCCTCGCCCGCTTCGAGGGCTCCGTGCCCAACCAGGTGCTGCGAGCGCTGCATGTCGGCATGCTCTGCCTGGTGGCAGGCGGCCTGCTGGCCCAGCACAAGAGCCATTCCCGCGCCGCCGCGGCCCTGGCCTGGGCGCTCGCGCTCGCCGGCTTCGCCATCGGCCTCTATCACTGGTTCTTCTACGAGGACCTTGTCGCCCGCGCCGGCGAGCTGACGCAGTCCGACCTCGTCGTCGGCATCGCGGTCATCGCCGTGCTCTTCGTCGTCTGCTGGCGCTTCATGGGCCCGGCGCTGCCTATCGTGGCGGGGCTGTTCCTGGCCTATTGCCTGCTCGGCCAATACCTGCCCTCGCCGATGAACCACCGCGGCTACTCGCTGGAGCAGGTGATCGAGCACATGTCCTTCGGCACCGAGGGCGTCTACGCGACGCCGACCGGCGTCTCCGCGACCTTCATCTTCCTCTTCATCCTGTTCGGCTCCTTCCTGGAGCGCGCCGGCATGATCCAGCTCTTCACCGACGTCGCCATGGGCCTGTTCGGCGGCGCCCGCGGCGGGCCGGCCAAGGTCGCGGTGTTCTCCTCGGCGCTGATGGGCACGATCTCGGGCTCCGGCGTCGCCAACGTCGTCTCGACCGGCCAGTTCACCATTCCGCTGATGAAGCGCTTCGGCTATCGCCCGGCCTTCGCCGGCGGCGTCGAGGCCACCGCCTCGATGGGCGGCCAGATCATGCCGCCCGTCATGGGCGCCGTCGCCTTCATCATGGCCGAGACCATCGACGTGCCCTATGCGGCGGTGGTCCAAGCCGCGATCGTGCCCGCGATCCTCTACTACGCCGCCGCCTTCCTCGCCGTGCATCTGGAGGCCGGCAAGCGCGGGTTGGTCGGCATGCCGCGCTCGGCGCTGCCGAGCGCCGGCAAGGCGCTCCGCGAGAAATGGTATCTCATCCTGCCTCTCGCCGTGCTCGTCTACCTGCTCTTCGCCGGTTACACGCCGCTCTTCTCGGGCTCGGTCGGCCTCGCCCTGACCGTCGTGCTCATCCTCGGCGGCTCCTTCATGATGGGAGTTGGCTCTCTGGCCGTGCGGGTGCTGTTCTGGGTGGCGCTCGGCCTGCTCTGCGGGCTGTTCTTCTGGTACGGCATCCTCGTCATCGTCGCGCTCGTCGTCGCGCTGATCCTCGCCAACCTCGTCGTGAAGGGCGGGGCGGAAACCGTCGCCGCCTGCCGCGAGGCGCTGGCGGACGGCGCGCGCCAGGCGATCCCGGTCGGCATCGCCTGCGCGGTCGTCGGCATCGTCATCGGCACGATGACCCTGACCGGCGTCGGCACGGTCTTCGGCAACGCCGTCGTCGCCATCGGCCAGGATTCGCTGCTCCTCGCGCTGGTGCTGACGATGATCGTCAGCCTGATCCTCGGCATGGGCATCCCGACCATCCCGAACTACATCATCACCTCGTCGCTGGCCGCGCCGATCCTGCTCAAGCTCGGCGTGCCCCTGATCGTCAGCCACATGTTCGTCTTCTATTTCGGCATCATGGCGGACCTGACGCCGCCGGTGGCGCTGGCTGCCTTCGCCGCAGCGCCGATCGCGAAGGAATCCGGCTTCAAGATCGGCTTCCAGGCGCTGAAGATCGCGATGGCCGGCTTCGTCATCCCCTACATGGCCGTCTACGATCCCGCGCTGATGCTGCAGCCGCAGGAAGGTCTGACCGGCATCTCCTATGCCGTCGCCGCCGCCTACATCATCGTCAAGACGCTGCTCGCGATCTTCCTCTGGGGCGCGGCGACGATCGGCTTCATGAAGCGCGACATGCCGCTCTGGGAGCGGGTCGCCGCGATCGCCGCCGCTTTCTCGCTGGTTCTCGCCCTGCCGGCCACCGACGAGATCGGCTTCGCGCTCGCGGCCCTGGTCATCGGCCAGCATTTCTGGCGGGCCCGCGCGGCCGCGGCGGCGGCATGAGCATCTGTCTGGCCACGGGCGCACTCGCCGTGACGCTGGGTCGCGGCGAGATCACGCTCGGCTGGCGTCACTCGGTGCAGAAGACGCTGTGGGAGGAGGTCTGGCGCGAGACTCCGAAGGGTCTCGAGATCGTCGAGGCCCGCATCGAGAGCTCCGGCGCCGGCATGGACCCGCCCGACGGGTCGAAGCTGGTCAACGGCTTCTGGCGCTGGCACCCGAGCCTGCCGCCGCTGCACGAAGTCGTGATGCGGCGCTCCGGCGCCACTGCCGACTGGCGCATCTGCATCGGCGGGGCCTGCAAGCCGATGGGTGCCTACCTGCCGGCCGATGCCGACCCGGTCACGCTGAAGGTCTGCGAATAGGCGCGGCGGCTCAGTCAACCGTGGTCAGGTGCTCGATCTTGAGCACCCGGCGCATCAGGTTGACCAAGCCATAGGCGGCGAACAGCGAGAAGATCGCCATCATCGCGTATTCGAACATCGCGCCGAGGTCGAACATGCCGGCGAGCGCCCAGCCGGCGGCGAGGGCGACGCCGAACAGCTCGACGGCGATCAGGATGCCGAGCGAAACCACGATGGTCAGGCTGCGCCAGTTGGTGTGCCGTCCGGCCATGCTGTCCTTCCTCCGAGCGCCTGCCCTGCGCAGGCGCATTCGGCGCGTGCCCGCATCTCTCGCACGGCCATGCGCGCAACGCACCTAGCGGAGCCTGCCGCTCCATGCAACAAAATCGCGCCCCGATCGACGCGTTTCGACGAGATGGGGACAGGCGGGGAGATTGAAAAGTCCTGATGCTCGATACACCGGTCTTCGGCGCGGCCGCGGTGGCCGCGCCTCACAGTCTCGCTTCCGAAGCCGGGCGCGCCATCCTGGCCGAAGGTGGCAACGCCATCGAGGCGATGGTGGCGATGGCGGCTACGATCGCCGTGGTCTACCCGCATATGAACGGCATCGGCGGCGACGGTTTCTGGCTGGTTCACGAGCCCGGCGGCCGGATGCACGGCATCGAGGCCTGCGGGCAGGCCGGTTCGTCCGCGACGATCGAGCGCTACCGTTCCAGGAGCTACGACGCCATCCCGGCGCGCGGCCCCGAAGCCGCGCTGACGGTTGCGGGCGCGGTTGGCGGCTGGCGCCTTGCGCTCGAGCTGGCAGCAGCGCTCGGCGGGCGCCTGCCGCTGCGCGACTTGCTCGGCGACGCCGCCCGGCACGCACGGGAAGGCTACACGGTTTCGCCGTCGGAATGCCGCAACAGGCCCAACGAGCTGCAGGCGCTCAAAGCGGCCCCGGGTTTTCTCGAGACCTTCTGGCCGGAAGAAGCGGCGCCGAAACCGGGCACGCAGCGCCGGATGGCGGCGCTGGCAGATACCCTGCAGCAGCTCGCCGATGCCGGGCTCGATGATTTCTATCGCGGCGATGTCGGCGGCGAGATCGCCGCCGATCTGGAGCGGATCGGCGCTCCGGTCATCCGTGCCGATCTCGAACGCTTCTACGCCCGCAGCGTGACGCCGCTCTCGCTCGCCCTCCCCGGCCTCACGGTCTGGAACATGCCGCCGCCGACGCAGGGGCTCGCGGCGCTCGTCATTCTCGGCCTGTTCGAGCGGCTGGGCCGCGTCGAGCGCGACTCCTTCGCGCATCATCACGGGCTGATCGAGGCGACGAAGCGCGCGCTCGCCATCCGCGACCGCCACGTCACCGACCCCGCCCATGCGACCGGCGATCCGGCTCGCTTCCTCGGCGAGGCCGTGCTGGCGCAAGAGGCGGCGCTGATCGACGCGAAACGCGCGGCGCTCTGGCCGGTCGAGGAAAGCCATGGCGACACGGTCTGGATGGGCGCGATCGACCGCAAGGGCCTCGCCGTCTCCTACATCCAGTCGATCTACTGGGAATACGGCTCCGGCTGCGTGCTGCCGGCGACCGGCATCCATTGGCAGAACCGCGGCATCTCCTTCTCGCTCGACAAGACGGCGGCGAATCCGCTCATGCCGGGCCGAAAGCCCTTCCACACCCTGAATCCGGCCTTCGCCCGCTTCGACGACGGCCGCATCCTCGCCTATGGCTCGATGGGCGGCGACGGCCAGCCGCAGTTCCAGGCGCAGCTTCTGACGCGCTACCGGCTCGGCCAGAGTCTCGCTGCCGCAGTCGATGCGCCGCGCTGGCTCTTCGGGCGCACTTGGGGCTCCGCCTCGACCGCGCTCAAATTCGAAAACCGCTTCGACCCTGCCCTGCTGGAGCAGCTCGATGCCGCCGGCCACCCGGTCGAGGATACCGGCGAAGCCTATTCCGAAGGCTTCGGCCATGCCGGTATGCTGGTGAAGCATGCACGCGGTTCCGTCGAAGCCGTGCATGATCCACGTTCCGACGGCGACTCCAGGGGGATCTGACGCCGATGACCTATGACGACCCGTTCCGCTGCTTCGTGCCCTATCCCGATGCGCCGGTGAAGCACAGCCCGACGGGCCCGCTCACCGGGTTGACGCTGGCGGTAAAGGACCTGTTCGACGTCAAGGGCTACCCGACCGGTGCCGGTTCGCCAATCGTGCTGGCGCAATCCGGCATCAAGGCCAAGACGGCACCGATCGTGAAGGATCTGCTGGATGCCGGCGCCCGCTTCGTCGGCAAGACCCATACCGACGAGCTCGCCTTCTCGCTCAACGGCAAGAACGCGCATTTCGGTTCGCCGATCAATCCGGCTGCGCCCGCGCGCATCGCCGGCGGCTCCTCCTGCGGCTCGATGGCCGCAGTGGCTGGCCGCCTCGCCGATATCGCGCTCGGTTCGGATACCGGTGGCTCGGTCCGGGCTCCGGCGAGCTATGGCGGGCTCTTCGGAATCCGCCCGACTCACGGCCGGCTGTCTTTGAAACGGGTCTGGCCGCTGGCGGAAAGCCTCGACACGCCGGGCTGGTTCGCCCGTGACGGCGAGACCTTTGCCCGCGTCGGCAGCGTGCTGCTGGGCCGTGACCGGACCGAGCTGCCCGAAGCGCCGCGCCTTCTTCTCGCCGACGACATGTTCGCGCAGGCCGTGCCGGAAGCGGAAACGATCCTGCGCAATGTCGTCCAGCGCGCCATGCCGAGCGTCGGCCAGCCGGAAAGCGTCAAGGTCGTCCGCGACATCGACGCGCTCTACTGGGCCTTCCGCTGGATCCAGGGTCGTGAGGCCTGGGCCGCGGACGGCGCGATGATCGAGCGTTTCGCCCCGCCTCTCGGGCCCGGCGTGAAGGAACGCTTCGCCTTCTGCAAGACCGTGACGGAGGACGAATACGCCAAGGGCGAGGCGACCCGGAAGACGTTTCGGACGCGGCTCGCCCGGCTGCTCGGGCAGGACGGTGTCTTGATCCTGCCGACGGTGCCGGACATCGCGCCGCTGGTCACCGCCGACGAATCCGAGCTGGAGGATTACCGCAATCGGGCTCTACGGCTGCTCTGCCTTGCGGGCCTCTCCGGCTTCCCGCAGGTTACGATTCCGGTGGCGCAGCGCGAGGGCGCGCCGCTCGGCCTGTCGCTGATCGGCCCGAAGGGCTCGGACAAGTCGCTGATCGCCTTCGCCAACGCCTACGAGCGCGCCACGCGGATCAGGATCGCCTGAAGGAGGCGGGGATGAGCGGACATCACCACGACCACGATCACCACCACGACAATCACTACACGGCCATCGAGGCGCGGGTGAAGGCGCTCGAGACGCTGATGGTGGAGAAAGGCTATGTCGACCCCGCGGCACTCGACGCCATCGTCGACACCTACGAAACGAAGATCGGCCCGCGCGACGGAGCGCGCGTCGTGGCCAGAGCCTGGACCGATCCTGCCTATGCCGAGCGACTGAAAGCCGACGCCACGGCGGCAGTGGCCGAACTCGGCTATGGCGGGCGCGGCGGCGAGCACATCGTGGCCTGCTTCAATACCCCGGAAGAGCACAACCTCATCGTCTGCACTCTGTGCTCCTGCTATCCTTGGCCGGTGCTGGGGCTGCCGCCGGTCTGGTACAAATCCCCGGCCTATCGCGCCAAGGCAGTGATCGACCCGCGCGGCACCCTCGCCGATTTCGGCGTAACGCTGCCGGAGAACCAGCGCATCCGTGTCTGGGATTCGACCGCCGAGACCCGCTTCATCGTCATCCCGATGCGCCCGGCCGGCACCGAAGGCTGGAGCGAGGACAAGCTGGCGACCATCGTCAACCGCAATGCGATGATCGGCACCGGCCTGGCTTCCGTGGAGGATGCCGCATGAACAGCGCCCACGACCTCGGTGGCCAGATGGCTTTTGGCCCAGTCGTCCCGGAGCCGAACGAGCCGGTCTTCCACGGTGACTGGGAGAAGCGCGTGCTCGCCATCAACGTCGCGGCGGGCGCCATGGGCGCCTGGACCATCGACGAGATCCGCCATGCCCGCGAGAGCCTGCCGCCGGCGCAATATCTCTCGTCGAGCTATTACGAGATCTGGCTCGCAGCGCTCGACAAGGTGCTGGTCGAGCATGGCTTCCTCTCCTCGGAAGAACTCGCCACCGGCAAGCCCGCGCCCGAGCGCCGTGAACCCAAACGCGTGCTCAAGGGCGAGGAGGTCGCCGGAGTGCTGCGTCGCGGCTTCCCCTACGAGCGCAAGGCGAAGGCCCCGGCGCGCTTTGCTGCGGGCGACGAGGTCCGCACCATCGTGATGCACCCGCAGCACCACACCCGCCTGCCGCGCTATGCCCGCGGCAAGCAGGGCGTGATCGAGCGTGTCACCGGCTGCCATGTCTTCCCGGATGCGGGTGCGCAAGGGCAGCCCGAGACCGCGCAATGGCTCTACACCGTGGTCTTCACCGGCCGCGAGCTCTGGGGCCGCGATGGCGACCCCAACTCCACCGTCAGCATCGAGGCCTGGGAGAGCTATCTTGAGCCGGCCTGAGACCGATCGTGCAGCCGCACTGGCTGCCGATACGCCAATCCCGCGCGACGCCGAGGGCCCGATCTTCGCCGAGCCTTGGCAAGCGCAGGCCTTCGCCCTCGTCGTGGAGCTTCAGAACAAGGGCGTCTTCACGGCGGACGAGTGGGCGCAGGCCCTCGGCGCCGAAATCCGCGAAGCGCTCGCGGCCGGCGGCTGCCGCGATGGCTCGGATTATTACGAGCGCTGGTGCGAGGCGCTGGAGCACCTGCTGATCAAAAAGGGGCTCGCCTCGCATGAGGGCGTCGACGCACTCGCGGATTCCTGGGCGCGCGCGGCGGAAGCCACGCCGCACGGCAAGCCTATCCGGCTGGAGAACGATCCGTTGCGGAGCTAAGCCTCAGCTCCCCATCCCGCCGATCCAGAGGCCGAACGAAAGCGCGACGCCGAGCACGGTTATGAAGGCTGCGGCCAGCAACTCCAGCCCGGCGAGCAGTCGCACGGCCCTGAGACCGCCGCCACTGGCGAATTTCAGCGCCGCGAATTTGAAGAAGACGGCGAGCGTCGCCAGCGCTCCTGTCGTGATCGCGGTGCCGAGGCCCATGGCGAAGGCCGCAGCAATGCCGGCCCAATAAAGCCCCTGTGACGCGGCAAAGACGAGGATGATCAGCGCCCCGGCGCAAGGTCTCAGACCCGCTGCGAGAACCACGCCGACCATGTCGCGCCAGTCCCTGAGCCGCGCGATCTCAGGTGCATCCGGCAGATGCATATGGTCGCAGGCCGCATCATGTGCAGCGCCGCCCTGTCCGAGCGACAGGAAGCTGCCCGCCTTGCGCCAGAGCACAAGCAGACCGACCAGCGCAACGAGCAGGAAGCTGCCCTGCTCGATGGCGCTGGTCGCGACATTCATCTGCGCCGCCGTGGTGCGGAAGATCATCGTCGCGACCGAGACGATGGCGATCGCAACGAGCGCCTGCAGGATCGCAGCCGCGAAGCTGAGCGCGAGCCCGCGCCTGAGGCTGCGGTTGTCGGCCACGATATAGCCGGAGATCACCGCCTTGCCGTGCCCCGGCCCGGCTGCATGAAAGACGCCGTAACCAAAGGAGAGGCCGAGCAGTCCCCAGACTGCGGCCGATGTCTGGGCAATGGCCTTCAACGTTGCCGTGAGCTCGCGATAGAAGCTCGACTGCCAGGCGATCAGCACAGCGCCGATGCCCGTCGTCGAGGGCAAGGCCTCGCGTGGCAGCGCAGTCCCGAACGGGTTGCGCGGCGGCGGCGGTGCCGGTGGGCTCCAGAGCGAGACCATGAGAGCAAGCAGTGAAACGCAGCCGGCAACGATGGCCAGCGCCAGCAGGCAGAGCAGCATCCGCCGGATCCAGCCCGGCCATGCCTGCGTCGCGCTGTCCGCCGTGTTCAGGGACATGCGACCAGCGCCCTGGTGGTGACCTCGTAGCCGCTCATGTCGGGTGTCGCGGTGATGTCCTCCATCGCCAGCTTCTGCTGTACGTCATCCGCGAGCTTGGGCGGGCGATTGACGCGAACGATGCAGCCGGCAGGCGCATCGCGCGTCACCACGGCATCGGGCGCGTCCACAATCTCGAAGGCGACGAAATAGGTCGGGTCCCCCACCTCGATGCCGAAGGAGCGGCTCTTCGGCGGCGGATTCTTCAGCGGCAGCGTGTAGTTCAGGGTTAGGATCTTGTTCTCGAAGACGAGGCCGGCATCGCTCGGCGTGCCGAATTCCTGCTTGCGGCCATTGATCTTGGCGATGGTGAAGAATTCGACCTCGGGCAGCGATTCCATATTTACCCTGGCGAGCTCCGCGAGTTCGTCTGGCGTCAGCTTGCCGTCGCCATTCTTGTCGAGCCCCTGGGTGATATAGGCGGAATAGGCCTCGTCGAAGCTCCAGTGATGGCGGATCGCCTTCACCGAGCCATCCGGTGCGAACAAGATCTCGGCCTTGGCCTTGACCCAGACATGCGGGTGCGCCTGCGCCGGCCCCGCCATGCAGATGGCGAGCAGAGATGCGAGAGCGCCCGACAGCGTCGAAAGAAACAGGTGTCCCGCCAAGAACGCTATCCTTTCACAGGTCCGGAGCCGAGAGCGATACGGCCGGCTCACAACGATCTCGCGACTGGACCGGACACAGCCATCGCCGCGAATCGGGGCCAAATCGCGGCGCAGGCATTTCGCGCAAGCCCACCTGCGTCGGCAAGGCTGGACCCCGTGGTAAAAACTGGAACAATGCCAATGCGATTGACCGTTCCGGGCCAATATGTCAGCCTTGCTGACATATCTTGCATCGAGACAGGTCGAGAGGCTGGATCAACCGGCCCGCGGGAACGATGATCGGGAGGCCGGCATGACTGAGCCCATGCACGATTTGAGCGGCGATGCGGACACGCTCCGCTCCGTCACGCTCGACGACAAGTACGATCTCGCCAAGCAGGACGTCTTCCTGACAGGGACACAGGCCGTCGCCCGCATGTTGCTGATGCAGCGCGAGCGCGATCGTGCCGCCGGCCTGAACACCGCCGGCTTCGTCTCGGGCTATCGCGGCTCACCCCTGGGCGGGCTCGACCAGCAGCTGATGCGTGCCGGCAAGGCGCTGACGGCGGCGAACATCGTCTTCCAGCCCGGCCTCAACGAGGACCTCGCCGCCACGGCCGTCTGGGGCACCCAGCAGGCCGAATTGCAGGGCGAGGGCAAATATGACGGCGTCTTCGCGCTCTGGTACGGCAAGGGGCCGGGCGTCGACCGTTCCGGGGACGTTCTCCGCCACGGCAACATGGCCGGCACCTCGCCTCATGGCGGCGTCATCTGCCTGATGGGCGACGACCACACCGCCGAATCCTCGACCAACGCGCACCAGACCGAATTCGTGCTGGTCGACCGGATGATGCCGATCCTCAACCCGGCGGGCGTGCAGGAGATCATCGATTACGGTCTGCACGGCATCGCGCTCTCGCGCTTCGCCTCGGTCTGGGTCGGCATCAAATGCGTCAAGGACAACATCGAATCGACGGCGTCGCTCGACGGCTCGCTCGACCGCGTGACGATCGTGACGCCGATCGACTACGTCCCGCCCCCGGGCGGCCTCGCCATCCGCCGCGAGCTCGATTTCGTCGAGCAGGAGCGCCGGCTCCATCTCTACAAACGCGACGCGATGCTGGCCTATCTGCGCGCCAACCGCCTCAACCGCATCGTCACCCATGGAGGCAGGGAGCCGCGCATCGGCATCGCCACCGTCGGCAAATCCTATCTCGACGTGCGCCAGGCTCTGGAAGACCTCGCCATCGACGAGGTCCGCGCCAATGATCTCGGCATTCGCCTGTTCAAGCTCGCCTGCCCCTGGCCGATCGACCCGGCCGAGCTGAAGGCCTTCGCCGAAGGACTCGATCTCATCATGGTGGTCGAGGAGAAGCGCTCGCTGATCGAGGTCCAGGTCCGCGAGGAGCTCTACGGCGCCGCGCACCAGCCGATGGTGATCGGCAAGAAGGACGAGAAGGGAGACTGGCTCTTCCCCGTCCATGGCGCGCTCGATCCCAACGACATCGCCATCGCCCTCGGCAGTCGCCTGCTCCAGTATCGCGACGACCCCGCTTTGCGTGCCCGCCTCGAAGAGATCGCCAGCGCACAGGGGCGCCTCGCGGAAGCGCAGGAGATCGCCCGCCGCACACCCTATTTCTGCTCGGGCTGCCCGCACAATTCCTCGACCGTCGTGCCCGAGGGCTCGCGTGCCTATGCCGGAATCGGCTGCCATTACATGGTGCAGTGGATGGACCGCGATACGGCCGGCTTCACCCAGATGGGCGGCGAGGGCGCGAACTGGGTCGGCGAGGCGCCGTTCTCGACGCGTGGCCATGTCTTCCAGAATCTCGGCGACGGCACCTATACGCATTCGGGCTCGCTCGCGATCCGCTGGGCCGTCGCGAGCGGCGTGAACATCACCTACAAGCTGCTTTACAATGACGCCGTCGCCATGACCGGCGGCCAGCAGGCGGAAGGCCATCTCTCGCCCGACCAGATGGCGCGCCAAGCCGCGGCCGAGGGCGTCAAGCGCATCGCCGTCGTCACCGACGAGCCCGGCAAGTATCCGCCCGGCACGCACTGGCCGGCTGGTGCCACTCTCCACCACCGCGACGAACTCGACGCCGTCCAGCGCGAACTAGCTGCGACCTCCGGTGTCTCGCTCCTGCTCTACGACCAGACCTGCGCCACCGAGAAGCGCCGGCGGCGCAAGCGCGGCGCCTATCCCGACCCGGACAAGCGTGTCGTCATCAACGAACTGGTCTGCGAGGGCTGCGGCGATTGCGGCGTGCAGTCGAACTGCGTTTCGGTCCAGCCGCTCGAAACCGAATTCGGCCGCAAGCGCCAGATCGACCAATCGAACTGCAACAAGGACTTTTCCTGCGTGAAGGGCTTCTGCCCTTCCTTTGTCACCGTCCACGGCGCCAGGCCGAAGAAGGCCGAACCGATGCGGCTCGATGCCGGTGCGCTTGGAGCGGGCGACCTCCCCGAACCCGTTATCCCGGCGCTCGATCGCAGCTTCGCGGTGATCGTCACCGGCGTGGGCGGCACCGGTGTCGTCACCATCGGCGCGATCCTCGGCATGGCTGCGCATCTCGAAGGCAAGGGCTGCGGCATGATCGACATGGCCGGCCTCGCCCAGAAGGGCGGCGCCGTCTTCAGCCACGTCAAGCTCGCGCCGCACCCCAACGACATCCATGCGATCCGCGTCGCAGCGGGACAAGCCGATCTCGTGCTCGGCTGCGACCTCACCGTCACCGGCTCGAAGAAGGTGCTCGGCGCGATCCGGCCCGAAGCCGGCACGGTCATCGTCAACACCGCCGAAAGCCTGCCGGGCGACTTCACCCGCAACGCCGATTTCTCGCTGCCGACCGAGCGGCTGAAGCGCGCGATCCTGTCGGCGGCCGGCCGCGACAACACCCGCTTCATCGACGCCACCGCCGCGGCGGTGGCTTTCCTCGGCAATGCCATCGCCGCCAACATGTTCATGCTCGGCCATGCCTGGCAGCTTGGCGCCGTGCCCCTGTCACGCGAGGCGCTGCGCCGGGCGATCACGCTCAACGGCGAGGCCCTAGCGATGAATCTCGAAGCCTTCGAGCTCGGCCGTCGTGCCGCCCATGATCCGGCCGCGCTCGACGAGTTGCTGGCACAGGCCAAGGCTCCGACGGCAGCACGTCATCTCTCGCAAAGCCTCGACGAGATCATCTCCCGCCGCGCCGCTTTCCTCACCGCCTATCAGAACGCCGCTTATGCGGCCCGCTACCGCCATCTCGTCGCCCGTGCGCAGACGAAGGAGGCGGCCATCATGCCGGGTCAGACCGCGCTCGGCGAAGCCGTCGCGCGCAACCTCTTCAAGCTGATGGCCTACAAGGACGAGTACGAGGTCGCCCGCCTCTACAGCGACGGCGCCTTCCGCAAGCAGCTCGCCGCAACCTTCGAGGCGAAAGGTGCAGGCGGAAAGCCGTTGCACTTCGAGTTTCACCTCGCTCCGCCACTGCTGGCACAGCGAGACCCGAACACCGGCCTGCCGCGCAAGATGAGCTTCGGGTCGTGGATGATGGCAGCCTTCACCCTGCTGGCGAAGTTCAAGGGGCTTCGCGGCACCGCCTTCGATCCCTTCGGCCGCACGCAGGAACGCCGAACCGAGCGCCGGCTCATCGCTGACTATGAAATCCTGCTGGACGAGCTCCTGACCCGGCTCACGCCGGAGAGCCATACGCTTTGCGTGGCGCTCGCTGCGATCCCGGAGAAGATCCGCGGCTTCGGTCACGTGAAGGAGCGCCATCTCAAGGCGGCAAAGGCGGAGGAGGCCGGGCTCCTCGACCAGTTGCGGAATGGCTCTTCCTCGGCGGCGCTGCCGCAGGCAGCAGAATAGGGCACGGCACCGCGCGCCCCTTTCGTCCAACTTGAGTCGGTGTCCCGTCGCGGCTCATACTACTCCCCAGCCGCTCCATCGCCGGAACAACCGCCATCTTGATCGCCCCTGAAGAATTGCGCGCCATCGCCTCCTGGTCCCGCGATCTATCGGAGGCCGAGTTCGAGGAGGCGCGGCGCGGCATCTCGTTCAAGAGCTATGGGAAGAACGCCTCGATCTGCCATGTCGGCGACCGGCTCGAATCCTGGACGGGCGTGGCCGAAGGGCTGGTCAAGATGACGACGACCTCCAAATCCGGCAAAACCGCGACACTCGCCGGCCTGCGCGCTGGCGCCTGGTTCGGCGAAGGCACCGTGATCAAAGCCGAGCCGCGGCGCTATGAGCTGGTGGCGCTGCGCGAGTCGCGGATCGCCCTGATGCGCCGCTCGACCTTCCTCTGGCTGTTCGAACATTCGGCCGCGTTCAACCGCTTCCTCGTTCACCAGTTCAACGAACGCCTCGCCCAGTTCATCTCTCTCGCCGAGACGGAACGCACGCTCGATTCCACGGGCCGCCTCGCGCGCAACCTCGCCTGGCTGTTCAACCCGATCCTCTATCCCGACCTCGACCGCACCCTGACGATCTCGCAGGAGGAGCTCGGCATGCTCGCCGGCATCTCGCGGCAGATGGCCAATCAGGGGCTGGCGAAGCTCGCCTCCCTCGGCCTGATCGAACTGGGCCACGGAAGCGTCACCATCCTCGATATCGAGCGGTTGGCCCGTTACGAAGCCTAGGCCGCGCCGAGTTGACCGGCCTCTCTTCGCCAGCTTGACGGCACCAAATCCGGCTTCGCGCGTTAGAACGGGAAACGGCCCTTCCACGGAAGAGGAATTGACTGAGATGTTCGGTCTTTTCGGTATCATCGCGAAACGTATCAGCGACCAGCTCGCGGACTATGCCGCCACACAGGCGGATATCGCCAGGCGCGCCACTGCCGAATGGCAAGAGACGATGACGGCCCTCCAGCCGATCAGGATTGAAAGTGCATCTGCCCGGGAAAAGCGCTTGCGCCGCGTGAAGGGAGCCTCGCGCCGTTGCTGAACATCAGCAGAACGCTGCGTTCAGGCACAGTTCGAGCCGACGCTGCTGAAATCCGGCCAATCGACGCAAACGAAGGAGACGCTCGATGCGCAAGTTTTTGATCGCCGCTGGCCTCGCCCTGGCCGCCCTGGCAGCGAGCCCCGCTGGCGCCGCCGCGCCGCAAAGCCCCCCGAAGGCGGAAGCGCTCGACAAGCTCCCGGCCGAGTATACCCGCCACACGCGGGAGCACCGTCATTGGGAAATCCAGCGGAACATGGAGCGGCGCAGCTATTACCGGCATGGCCGTGGCTATGATCGCGGCTACGGCTATGGCCGTCGCCATGGCGGCCCGCCGCCTTGGGCGCCGGCGCATGGCTATCGCCGCCATCACCGCTACTGATCGTTCCGCCACGGTTCGTGAGAAGACCCACAGCTCCCCCGAGCTGTGGGTCCTTTCGTATAAGACGTTCGTTCCTGCTGTCGCGGCGAAGCTGCCGCACCAGTAGCAAGAGCGAAAACCCAACGAAATCAGGGAGATATAAAAAGCCGATCGGCACTAAACGGCAATAATCAAACTTCGGCGGGACAATAGTCACCGAAAGGAGAATTGTCTGTCAAGCGCCTCCTTGCGAAGATGCTGGCCGCCTGCAAGGCTTGCATGAGAACGAGGCCTCAACGGCCCGCATTGAAGTCGCCGCGACGGACGGTGGCTCGACAGGGAGAACGCAATCGTGGCGAGCGGCACCGCCGGTGAGGCGGATACCTTTCCGAAATTGCTGTTGCGCAATGCCCGCGAACGCGCCGGGCGCGTCGCCTATCGCCACAAGGACCTCGGCATCTGGCAGTCCTGGAACTGGGCGCAGGTCGCCGAGCATGTCCGCAGCTTCGCCAAGGGCCTGCAGGATCTCGGCCTGAAGCGCGGCGAGAAGGTCGCCATCGTCGGCTACAACCGCCCGCGCCTGTACTGGTCGATGTGCGCGGCACAGTGGCTCGGCGCCATCCCCGTGCCGGTCTATGCCGACAGCGTCGCCGAGGAGATGGCCTATGTCCTCGACCATGCCGAGGCCGTCTTCGCCGTCGTGCAGGATCAGGAGCAGGTCGACAAGATCCTCTCCATCGCAGAGCGGCTGCCGCATCTACGACACATGCTCTACGACGAGCCGCGCGGCCTGCGCGACTACGATCACAGCAAGCTCCATGACATTACGGCGGTGATGCAGGCCGGCGCCAAGGCGCTAGCCGACCCGCAAACCGCAGCCGCGCTCCAGCGCGAGATGGAGCAGGGCCAGGGCTCCGATCTCGGCATTATCCTCTACACCTCCGGCACGACCGGGCGGCCCAAGGGCGTGATGCTCTCCCACTACAACATCCTGATCGCCGCCGAAATCGGCTGCGGCTTCGACGGTCTCAACGAGAGCGACGAGGTCATCGCCTATCTGCCGATCGCCTGGGTCGGCGACCATGTCTTCTCCTATGCGCAGGCGATGCTGGCCGGCTTCTGCGTCAACTGCCCGGAAAGCCCCGAGACGGTCATCGACGACCGCCGCGAGGTCGGCACCACCTACGCCTTCGCCCCGCCGCGCGTCTTCGAGAACATGCTGACCATCACCATGGTGCGGATGGAGGATGCGGGCGCGCTCAAGCGCAAGATGTTCCACTACTTCCTCGATGTGGCGAAGCGCTATGGCGAGCAAATCCTGAACGGAGAGAGCGTGCCGCTGAAGGGCCGGCTGCTCTACAAGCTCGGCGACATCCTGGTCTACGGTCCCCTGCGCAACCGCTTCGGCCTGACCAATATCAAGGTCGGCTACACGGCAGGCGAGGCGATCGGTCCCGAGCTCTTCCGCTTCTACCGCTCGATCGGCGTCAACCTGAAGCAGCTCTACGGCCAGACCGAAGCCGGAGTCTACATCACCATGCAGCCCAATGGCGAGATCAAGGCCGATACGGTCGGCAAGCCGGCGCCGCTGGTCGAGATCCGCATCGACGACAATGGCGAGGTGCTCTACCGCTCGCCCTCGATCTTCGGCGGCTACTACAAGGATGCCGAGAAGACGGCCGAGACGATGACCGCGGACGGTTACGTCCGCTCCGGCGATGCCGGCTTCTTCGACGAGGGCGGCCACCTCAAGATCATCGACCGCGCCAAGGATGTCGGCAAGCTCAACAGCGGCGAGCTCTTCCCGCCGAAATACATCGAGAACAAGCTGAAATTTTACCCGAACATCAAGGAGGTCG
>JARYGW010000279.1:0-7626 GCA_033792295.1 Allobosea sp. | reverse complement strand
CGATCGCGCGCGCCCTGCTGACGCAGGCCGACCTGATCGTGCTCGACGAACCGAGCGAGGGCCTCTCGCCACGAGCGATCGAGGAGGTCATCATCGGCACGGTCGGGCGGTTGCGCGGCGAGGGCTACACCTTGCTGATCGCCGAGCAGAACCTCGCCATGGCGCTGAAGCTTGCCGAGCGGGCGCTGGTGCTGGACCATGGCCGCGTCGTCTTCGACGGGGCGTCCGATACTCTTCTGGCCAACAAGGCCCTGCAACGGGAGCATCTCGGGCTATGAGCGACGCGATCACCATCGAGAAATTGCGATATGTCCGGCTCGGCACCGCAGATCTGAAGGGCGCGACCGATTTCGCCGCGCGCATCCTCGGCCTGCAGCTCGTCGACAAGACCGACACCGCCGCCTATTTCCGCTCCGATTATCGCGACCACACGCTGGTCTATGTCGACGGGCTCGACGCCGGCCAGGCGATCGGCTTCGAGGTGCGCGATCCCGATGCGCTGGCCTATGCCGAGACGGTGCTGGGGGGCGCCGGCTTCACCACCGCGCGTGGCGATGCCGAGGCCTGCACCATCAGAAAGGTCCGGCAATTCGTCTCGTTCCGGATGGCCGGTGGTTATGATATTGAGCTCGTCGTCAGGCCGCTGGAATCGGGCTGGCGCTATCACGGCCCGCGCGATGCCGGCATCACCGGGCTGGAGGCGATCGCCTTGCGCGGCGCGCCGGATGCCTCCGATCAGCAGGTCTGGACGAAGCTTCTGGGCGGCAAGGTTAGCGATTGGGTCGGCGAGGCCGCCTATATCCGCTTCGACGAGGCGCATCATCGCATCGCCCTGCATCCCTCTCAGGAGAAGGGCATCCTTTCCGTCGAGTTCGGTGTCGAGGACGTCGATCTCGTCATGCAGAACGCCTACCATCTGCGCGGCGCGCAGGCCCGCATCGTCGACGGTCCCGGCCGGCGCACCGCCTCGCAGCAGCTCTTCCTGAGCGTCGCCGGCCCCGACGGCGTCAACTTCTCCTATGTCGCCGAGGGCGAGCGGCTCGCCGCGCCGCGCCGGGCCAGGCAGTTTCCGCGCAAGCGCGAATCCTTCTGCACCTGGGGCAGCGACACTCAAGTTCCCGAATATCGTTGAAGCGTCTTCGCCGGTTTTGAGCCTGCAGGAAGGAGCGAACCATGATCAAGCTTGCCGATGTGTCCTATGTCCGGCTCGGGACACGCGATCTCGAGGGCGCGACGCATTTCGCCACCGAATATCTCGGTCTCGACGTCGCCGAGCGCGCCAAGGGCTCGGTCTATTTCAAGTCGGACGAGCGCGAGCACACGCTCTGCTATTTCGAGGGGGACCCTGGTGACCAAGTCGTGTGCTTCGAGGTGGAGGAGCAACTCCATCTCGACGAAGCTGCGGCGCAACTCGAAGCGCTCGGCCATCCGGTGCGGCGTGGCACCGCGTCCGAGGCGGCGCTGCGCAAGGTCCATGACTTCATCGCCTTCCGCGATCCGACCGGCAACCCGATCGAGCTCGCCTGGCGGCCGGGCTATAGCGGGCGGCGCTATCACGGCGCACGCGATGCCGGCATCACCGGCTTCAGCCATGTCGGCATCTGCTCCAGCGATCTCGCCCGCGACGAGGCCTTCTGGACCAAGGTGACGAACGCCCAGGTCAGCGACCGGATCGGCGACGCGCCGCTGCTGCGCATCGACGAGGTGCACCACACCATCGCGCTCTTCCCGTCGTCGAAGCCGGGCATCCAGCACATCAACCATCAGGTCGAGACCGGCGACGACATCATGCGCTCGCACCAGTTCCTCAAGGATCGCCAGGTGCGCATGGTCTTCGGCCCCGGCCGGCACCCGACCTCCTCGGCCAAGTTCCTCTATTTCGAGGGACCCGACGGCATGGTCTTCGAATATTCCAGCGGCGTACGCGAGATCGCCGACGAGCTGCTCTGGCGCGAGCGCCAGTTCATGTTCGAGCCTAAGGGCTTCTGCAAATGGGGCGCGAAGCCCGATATCGTCGAATTCAACAAGTGAGCACGACAGCGCCGCGGCCGAGTGCCGCTCAGGAGGATCTGGTCCGGCAGGCCGGGCGCGCTTTGGCGCGCCATGGCCTCGTCCATGCCTATGGCCATTGCTCCCTACGCCTCGACGAGAGCCATTTCCTGGTCTCGCCGGCAAAGCCGCTTGGACTCGTCGGGGATGAGGATGTTTGCAGCGTCGTCCCGCTTGCCGGGCCATTGCCGGAAGGCGTGCTCGGCGAGGTCCGCATCCATCGCGAGATCTATCGCCGGCGGCCCGAAATCGGCGGTATCGTGCGCTCAATGCCGCAAAGGGTGATGACGCTCGGCACAGCCCGGATCACGCCGCAGGCACGGCATGGCTTCGGCAGCTATTTCGCGCCGTGCCCGCCGCTCTGGGACGATCCGCAATTGCTGCGCAATGACGAGCAGGCCGCCGCGCTCGCCGAGCAGATGGGCGCGGCCCGCGCCATCGTCATGCGTGGCAATGGCGCGGTGACCGCGGGCGCGAGCCTCGAAGAGGCCGTCGTGCTGACTTGGTACCTCGAAGACGCTGCGCGCGTCGAGTTTGAGGCACGTGCAGCCGGCATCGCCGAGATCGGGGTGCTCCTCAGCGAGTCGGAAGCGACGCGGCGCGCAATCTGGTCAGGCAGTATTTTGGAGCGGATGTGGCATCATCTGACAGCTTCCTAGCTTCTTGTTTAAGAAAGCCAAGCACTCTCAGACCGGGCGCTCCAGGATTGGTGTCCACATGCCGATTGGCTTCGATGAATCGGTAAGATTAGATATTTATTTTAATTATATATATGTTTGCAGTTTTATCCTGATTGGCGCGCCGTTCCGGTGCAAAACTGCGAGCGGATACAGGCCTTCCGGCAGGGGGGGCTCTCCGGCGGCCATGTTGTCGCGCATGACGCTGCTGGACGCATCGATCATAGCCGGGTTGCGCGAGCGCGAAAGCCGTCCGGGACTGTGTGGTTTGGTCGAGCGAAGCCTTTGCCCTGTCGCTGGCAAGCTTCAGATTGGCGATGCGTTCCCCCGGCACGGCGGCCGGTTCAGAAGATCGCGCATCTTGCGCGAGCCGGCCACGCTTGGCTCATCGACGATCAGCACCACCCTGTATCAAGGGTTTCATGGCAAGATTCGGCCTCTCCAGCCAAGAACCGTCGGCACGTGCCTGGAGGCCGAAGGTGTGACGCAGGGCATGTGTAATTCGCCAGTCACTGGCCGCGCCGATCACGCGGTCGCGAGCGTGTTGATCCTCGGCTGCTCGGGCTGAGATCGTCGAGCTTGGAGTGCGGCCTGCCCGGGTTGCAGATTGATCTATGAGGCGCGAAAGGCTGCCGGCGACGTCCTCGACGGTCTCATGGCCATCGGATAGATATCAAATTCGATTGCTTTGAAATATATCGATATCTGATTTAAAATAATTGATGACGCTGCTGCTGTTGATGACGTCTCCATATTTACTGTCGATGTCGAAGAGACTTGCCTCGTGCGGAGCTGGATGTCGGTCGCCGACGCATTCTCTGGCCACGATTGCATGGAAGCCGTGCTGCACGGCGTCGACCACGCTCGCGCGAATGCAGCCACTGGTTGAGCAGCCCGCAAAGACCACCGTGTCGACCTGCGATGCATGCAGCGTCTGAGCCAAGGTCGTGCCAAAAAATGCGCTGGCATATTGCTTGGTCACGACGAGTTCACCGCGCCTGGGTGCGACGGAATCGCAAAATTCGGCAACTCGAGCACCCGGGATAAGGGATTTCATGACCGGCGCTTTGCGGACCCATGCACCACCATCGACGCAGTTCTCCGCCAGATAGAGGATGCGGGTGTGAATCACGGGGACCCCCGTGCTTCGAGCGGTCATGAGCAGTTCGACCGTATGGGCGACCGCGTCCACGACGCCGGGGGCGTAGAGGGGCGCTCCGGGCGTCGTGTAAGCTTTGACAAAGTCGATCAGAACCAGCGCCGGGCGATTGCCGAACCCAATGCGGTGGCCCCAGACCCCGCTGTAGTTTGTCTCAAGATCCGTCACCTGAGCCTCAGAACGCGCCGGACAGCAGCGCGCCTGCGCCAGGGACCACCGGCTCCAGACCGAGCGCCTTCAGCAGGCAGTAGGTGGTAGCGACAGCGGCGGTCATGACCGGCTTGCCCGTCATGGCCTCGACCTTCGCGATCACCGGAAGCGACGGCATTTGCACACAGGCCGACAGCACAATGACGTCGACGTCCTGCAGGTCGAGCGTCGCGACGATCGCGGGCAGCTTCTCCGGATCGTGACGGCCAACCTCGATATTGTCGGGAATTTCGAGCGCGCGCCAATCGCTGACCTCGAAGCCCTCCTCGCGGATGTAATCGACCACCAGTTCGGTCAGAGGCTTCATATAGGGGGCGACAACCGCCAGCCGCTTGGCCTTCATGGCCTGGAGCCCGGTAATCAGAGCACCGGCGCTGGTGACCACAGGGGCAGGGGCTCCGTTCTCGACAGTGCGGCCATGCAAGCGAGCCTCGGACAACCGATGATAGCCTGGCCCCATCGCCATGATCGCGACAAGGCAGGCGTAGCCAAGCACATCGAGGCGCGCATCCGAGAGTTCAAGCGCGCAGCGATCCGATTCAGCATCCATCAGCGCGAGCTCATCCTTGCGGACATGCTTCATGCGCATGCGACTCGAGTGGAAGGTGAAGCGCTCCGGCCGGATCAATTGCCGGGCGGCGAACATGGCCGGGATTTCGGTTTCCATGGTGGTGTTTGAGCTCGGCACGATCTGTCCGATGCGAAAAATCGACTGAGGCATGGGCGGGTCACTTGTCTGAAAAGAAAGAAGAAAGGCGTGAACGAGCTGCTGTCAGAGCGTATGGCGGACGATCTCTGCGGCGTAGGCGTCCGGCCGGACATGGCTGAGCGAGGGCAATCTGGTGCGGATATCAGCCAGCAGCGACAGATCCAGCTCGATGACGGTCGATGATGGGGCTTCCTCGCCGAGGTCAGCCAACACCCGCCCCCACGGGTCGATGGCCATGGCATGCCCATAGGTCTCGAAGCCGTCTGCGACGCCTTGATGGGATGAGACGGTCGCCGACGCGACGACGAAACTGCTGTTCTCGATCGCGCGGGCGCGCAGCAGGATCTCCCAATGCGCCGCGCCTGTGGTGCGCGTGAAGGCAGCCGGCACCAGCAGGATCTCGGCGCCGGCAAACGTCAGCTTCCGATAAAGCTCGGGAAAGCGAACATCGTAGCAGATGCTGATCCCGAGCGTTGCGCCTGCATGGTCCAGGACGACAGGCGTGGCGCCGGCGCTTTCGACCTGGGAGGCCTGGAAACGCTGCCCGCCGATCGTGGCATCGAAGAGATGAATCTTGTCGTAGATCGACGTGATTCCACCCTTCCGATCGCACAGCACGGCAGAGTTCCAGATGGTGCCCGCTTCGTCCCGCCGCTTGACGCCGCCGATCAGGACCGGCGCGCCGATCTCTTGCGCCAGCTCGGCGATCCGGCCGAAAGCAGGTGCTTCAAGCGGCAGGCTCGCATCCCGCATTTCGGCATTACTGCCGAGAAAGAGCGCGTTCTCGGGCAGCAGCACCAGATCCGCGCGATCTTTGCCGCAGGCTCTGATCAATGAACACGCCTGATCGAGATTCTGCTCGCGATCGCGCGTCACGTGCCATTGCGTCAATCCGATGCGAAAGCGACGTCCGCTCATGCCTAGGTCCTTTCAGATGAGGGGAGAAGGAGGCGCCGGGACAGGCGCCTCCTCGGCCGATCACATCAGCAACTGGCCATCCCGCACGACGGTCCGGTCGTCGACTTCGACCGTGCAGCCCCGCATCGGGAAATCGAGATGCGCGGGGGTGTAGCGGTTGGCGAAGCGGTTCGAGCCCGTCGACCACATGAAGTTGCCGGCGACGGAGCGCAGTTCCTGCCCATAGAGCCGGTGGGGCTCGTAGACCTCGAAGGCGGCCCAGTTCGCCGTGGGATGAACGCCCCAGCCCATATGAGACGTGGCGAAGACATCGCGATCGGACCATGCGTCGAAATAGGCGCGAAGATTGGCGGCGTCGAAGCCGTCTCCCTCGATGCGCGTAATGAAGCCGTCCTTCACTTCAATGCGGACAGTGTCCTTGACGTAGCGCTGCCACGGGATCAGAGCGTCGCCCGGCTGCAGCACAATCACGCCCTGCGCCGTCCTGTCTCGCGGGAAGCAGGCGATGAAGCCACTCGGCCAGTGGTCCCAGCGCCCGGCATCGGCGACGAAACCCATATGCGGGGTGATCGGCAGATCCTCTCCGGAAATATCGGCGGTGATGTCCGTGCCTGCCGGGCTTGTGGCCCGGATCTGCCGGCCGCGCTTGAGGATGTCGACGCCGGCCAGCACGCGTTCGCGCAGTTCCGGCGTGGACATCAGGCGGCGCAACACGTCGGGCGGCTCCGCCACGAAGAGCATGCGGCGGCCGGCGCCGGTGATGCGCGTGCGCACATCAGAGTGGATCAGGCCCTCGACAGTGACGTCGACGACCATGTCGCAATTGGCGGCTGCCGCGAGCAGAGCCGGGATATCGGGGCCCTGCGTCGGGTCGTAGGGCGGCAAGTCCGGCCGCGACAGGCTGGACGCGGTCAGCACGAGCGCATTGGCCTCGAGCGCTTGTGCGGCCGCGACCACGGCGTCGACATAGTCGTTCTTCTTGCCGTACTCGGAGATGATCCCGACCAGATCACCTTTTTTCACATCGCAAAGCTTGAGCTGCTCGACGAACAGCGATGTCAGGGTCTTTGACATGTCGAATACCTATCGTTCTTGGGAGTAAGGCGGACGATTGCGGTTCAAAGTGCCGAGGGTTCGGTTGGCTACCCGCGCGGATCGCGGCTGGGCCGTCCCTCGGTCTTCGTTTCCTTGAGGAAGAACAGAGCAGTGAGCGAGGCGATCGCCGACAGGATCATGTACCAAGCCACGGAGGAGCCTTTTCCCGTAGCGGTCAGGAGGGCCGTCGTCACGAATGGAGTGATCGCACTGCCCAGCAGGCCGGCCAGCATGTAAGTGACGGACAGACCCGAGTAGCGAACATTGGTCTTGAAGAACTCGGCCAGATAGGTCGCGTTCGGAGCGTAGTTCGCCGCGAAGGCAAGACCCATCAGCATCATCCCGAGGAAGGCCAGATGCGTGGCGCCGCTCTCCAACAGCCAGAACATGGGGAAAGCGAAGACAGCCTGAAGCACGATACCGGCGGCGAGGACCGGCTTGCGTCCGATGCGATCGGACAATTTGCCGAACAGCGGGATCACGACCACGCATAGGGCGCAGGCGGCCATGGCGAGCGCGAGCATGAAAGCCCTCGTATAGCCTAGGGTTTGAGTGCCGTAAGCGAGGCCGAACGTCACGATGAGATTGAAGGCCACGCCTCCGGACATCGTAAAGACCGCACCGAGCACAACCTCCTTCCAATGGAAGCGCAGGAGGTCGGCGAGAGGGAGCTTCGAATGCGCCGCCTTTTGGCGCACTTCGGCGAATTCCGGGGTCTCGTCCACGCTGGTGTGTCAACGGCGGTCGGATTCTAGGCCAGCGTGGCGGAGTAAAAGCAGGCCACTGTCGTTGTGGAGC
Source organism: Allobosea sp. (assembly GCA_033792295.1). Taxonomy (GTDB): domain Bacteria; phylum Pseudomonadota; class Alphaproteobacteria; order Rhizobiales; family Beijerinckiaceae; genus Allobosea. Next base: position 11 of record JARYGW010000279.1, on the reverse strand, counting down.
GGCGGATATGG
>JARYGW010000278.1:0-7627 GCA_033792295.1 Allobosea sp. | reverse complement strand
TGATCCCGGCGGAAGTATCGGCCGAAGCCTATTGCGAGCTGGGGCTGATGCATGCTTCGGGGCGGGCAGGGGCCGTCGACCTCGTGAAGGCGCAGACCTGGTTCAACATCGCCTTCGCCCGTGGCAGCGCCCGGGCGGCGGCGCATCGTCGGGAGCTGGCGCTGGAGATGAGCCGCGACGAGGTCGCCGCTGCGCTGCGCGAGGCCCGCGCTTTCCTGACGCGGCACTGAGCGCCACGTTCCGGTATCCCGAAGACGGCGCGATCTGCGCCGTTCAGAAGGCCGCGATGCCGCCCGAGGGCGGTGGCAGGTTGCCCCTGCGGTCCTTCGTGATGGATTCGGGCGTCACGAGCAGCAACTGGCAAAGCACAGTCAGGAAGCCTGCGAAGACGAGCGCAAAGACAACCATGGATCGGCTCCTTCTCGTCGAGACGCGATTCTAGCACGAAATCGCGCAGCCGGCTCATGGATTCGGTCGGGAGGCTGCAAACCGGGCCTTGCCGGGCAAGCCTTGTAGGGTGCGAAGGCGGCAGCTATAAGCGCGCCGCATTCCCTTATTCGACCCTTCCAAGGATCATTCGATGGCTGTCCAGCGTACCTTCTCCATTCTCAAGCCCGACGCGACGAAGCGCAACCTCACCGGCGCGGTCAACGCGGTCATCGAGAAGGCAGGCCTGCGCATCGTCGCGCAGAAGCGCATCCAGATGACCAAGGCCCAGGCCGAGACTTTCTACGCGGTCCACTCGGCGCGTCCCTTCTTCGGCGAGCTCGTCGAGTTCATGACCTCCGGCCCGGTCGTCGTGCAGGTTCTGGAAGGCGAGGACGCCATCGCCAAGTATCGCGACGTGATGGGCGCCACGAACCCGGCCAACGCCGCCGAGGGCACCATCCGCAAGCTCTTCGCCCAGTCGGTCGGCGAGAACACTGTCCATGGCTCGGATGCAGCTGAGACGGCCGCCATCGAGATCGCCCAGTTCTTCTCGGGCAACGAGATCGTCGGCTGATTTCAGCCGCACGCTTTGCTGAAAAGCGGAAGGGCGGACCGGAAGACGGTCCGCCCTTTTTCTTTTTGGGTTGGAAGCTCCAATCGAGCGTTGGCCCTGCCGTTCCTCAGAGGCCGCCGAGCGAGTAGTTTGAGCCGGTGTCGAAGGAATAGCTCGCCGAGATGCCGACGGTGATCGAGTTGCGCGAGCCGAACGGCCGGACGATCGGCGAGCGGACGGCGTCGCCGCTGAGACGCTTGTACTCGATATAGGTCGTGGTCTGGAGCCGGTTCGACCAGTGATAGGTCGCCTGCGCCAGCGCGCCATAGGAATGCACACCGGCATTGAAGCGCTGCAGCAGCCCCCCGGTGCCGGCCATGGTGCCTGTGGTGCCGAAATAGGTGCGCACATAGTCGGCACTGGCGATCCGCATGCGCGGGCCGATGCCGAAGGTCCAGGGGCCGAGATTGGTGAAGGCGTCGAGCTTGAGATCGGCGACGACGCCGTCATGAGCGACGATGCCACGGCGCACATCGGCGCGGGCACGCAGCCAGGAGGTCGGGTAGAACTCGACGAAGCCGCCGGCCTCGGCGCCGAATTTGGTCGCCGGCACGGCGACCAGTGCCGGATTGGCCTTGGCGTTGCGCTTCCAGAGCAGGTCGCCTGAGAACCCGACGCGCCAACCCTGGCCCGAGAAGATGCCGATGCTGAGCATGGCGTCGTCCTCGGCACTCCACCAGGTGCTCTTCAGGCCCCGGCCGAGCGAGATGATCGGTCGCGCACGGAAGATATAGTCGTCAGAGCCGGCATAGTCCGGCTGGTAGCGCAGCCCCGCTCCGACCGTGAGATACCAGTTCTGGGCGGATTGGGGCGAGGTGAGCTGGCTATACTCGCTCGACTGCGCGAGGGCGCGCTCGGGGGACGACAGGGCGAGGCAGGCCGCAAGGCCAGCCAGATACGCAACGCAACGCATGATCCAAAACTCCGACGCGACAGCGCCTCCGGCAGAAGGAATGGCGGTAAACTGAAACAAGTCCGTTAAGGCGCGGTTAGCGTTGACGAGACCTTGCCGCCCCGCTCCGCCGCGCGCCGTTCCGAGCGGGCTTCCTGCCAGGCCGGCACGTGCCGCTTCGCCTGGTCGGGGGCGGGCGGGCGTCTCCTTCCGCGGCGCTTGCGCGCAAATCGGGAAGGCGTGTCTTTTGAACCCCTTGACCTTTCATGCATCTGTGTCATGCGGGAGCGGGGCGGCGCCGGTAGCCATGCGGCGGCCTCTTCGTGAAGGACGGGCAAGTCATGATGATGCGGCGGTTGGGTACGGTCGTTCTGGCCGGTGGTTTGTCGATGCTGTTGGGAGCTTCGGCTTATGCCGCGAGCAGCTCGACGGCTTTGCCTCCGCCCGACCCGACCGCGAAGAACCTGACACCCTACATGATCAAGCTGCGCGCCTTCGACGCCTGCCTGGTCACCCAGTCGCAGCTCCTCCAGACGACGCGCGAGGCGGTGCACTCGCCCTGCAGCTGTTACGCCACCGGTACGGTCGACGCGATGAGCAAGGACGAGATCCAAGCCTTCCGCGACACCGGCTATTTCAACGACTCGGCCCGCGAGAAGGGCCTGCAGTTCATCGACAAGTGCAAGCTGAAGCGGCCGTTCTGAGCGGCGCCTCGGCTTTTCAAGTCTTGTAGAGACTATGGGTCATCCCAGACGAGCCGCGCAAGCGGCGCCGGTCTGGGATGACCTGCGCAAATGCCGGAGACCTAGCCGCCTCCCGCCTTGCTGCTGACACGCTCCTGACAGAAACTGTCAACCCGGCTGAGCCATCCTGCGGTCATTGAAGCACGCGCTGGTTGGATTGCGACGCAATCTGATCGGATCCGTGTTCTCGTCAGCCGATTGGGGCCGGGTAGGGAGAGGTCGCCGTGCAGCGCGCCGAACGATTGCTCGACATGATTCAGAGCCTGCGGCGCCGCAGGCGCCCCGTCACCGCCGAGACGCTGGCCTCCGAGCTCGACGTCTCTGTGCGCACGGTCTATCGCGACATCGGCGCGCTGGTGCGCCAGGGCGTGCCGGTGCGCGGCGAGGCCGGCATCGGCTATGTGCTCGACGCCGGTTTCGACCTGCCGCCGCTGATGCTCTCGCCTGACGAGATCGAGGCCGTGCTGGTCGGCATGCGCTGGCTGAGCGAACGGGCCGATCCGGTGCTCGCGCGCGCCGCCGAGGATGTCGTCAGCAAGGTCGCGGCGGTGCTGCCGCCGCATCTGCGGCCCATCCTGCTCGACGGGGCGCTGTTCGCGGCGTCCTATCCCGGCGATGTCCCGACCGATCAGGTCGATGTCGCGGCCGTGCGTGCTGCCATCCGCAACGGCCGCAAGCTCTCGATCGAATACAGCGACGAGAGCGGCCACGCGACTCAGCGCATGATCTGGCCGATCGGCATGACCTTCTACGAGCGTGTCCGCATCGTCATCGCCTGGTGCGAGCTCAGGCAGGCCTTCCGCCATTTCCGGACCGACCGGATGACCGGCCTCGTCGCGTTGGAGGAGCGTTATCCTGCCCGCCGCGCCGATCTCTTCCGCCGCTGGCAGAAGGAGGAGGAGAGGACGCGCGAGGAATGGGAGCGCTGCAAGCGCGAGGGGGTCTCGCCGGCTCAGCCGCGGATGACGACCCCGTCCTCGAGCCTCGCCCGCCCGGAGGCGACCTCGGCCAGCGCCGCCGGATAGAGCTTGTGCTCCTCGACGAGGACGCGCTGCGCCAGCTTGTCCTCGTCGTCGCCGGGCAGGACCGGCACTTTCGCCTGCAGGATCACCGGCCCGGCATCAAGCTCCGGCACGACGAAATGCACCGAGCAGCCATGCTCGGAAACCCCCGCCTCCAGCGCTTGCCGGTGCGTATGGGTGCCCTTGAACAACGGCAGCAGCGAGGGGTGGATATTGATCATCCGCCCTTCCCAGCGCGTCACGAACCAGGGCGTCAGGATGCGCATGAAGCCGGCGAGCACGACGAGCTCGATCTGGTTGAGGCGCAGGAGTTCGTCGACGGCACGCTCGAAGGCTTCGCGATCCTTGCCGAAGGGGCGATGGTCGATCGTCGCCGTGGCGATGCCGAAGCCCCGCGCCCGCTCCAGCCCGGTGACATCGGGAATATTGGAGACGACCAGCGCGATCTCGGCCGGATAGCCCGGCGCCTGCGCCGCTTCCGCCAGCGAGACCATGTTGGAACCGCGCCCGGAGATCAGCACTCCGACGCGCTTGCGGGCAGGCGTCGTGCTCACAGTGCGAGCTTGCCGCGATAGCTGACCGGCTCTTCGCCGGCCGTGGCGGGCACGATCTCGCCGAGCTTCACCGGCGCTTCCCCGGCAGCCTTCAGCGCGGCCAGCGCCGCATCGGCCTTGGCGGCGTCGGCCGCGACGATCATGCCGATGCCGCAATTGAAGGTGCGCAGCATCTCGCGTTCGGCGACGCCGCCGACCTTGGCAAGCCAGCCGAAGACGGGCGGCACGGGGATCGCGGGCAGGTCGAGCGCGACGCCGAGCCCTTCGGGCAGTACGCGCGGGATATTGTCGGGGAAGCCGCCGCCGGTGATATGCGCCAGCGCCTTGATGCCGTCGGTCGCCTTCAGCGCCTGCAGGAGCGGCTTCACATAGATGCGGGTCGGCTCCAGCAGGGCCTCGGCCAGGCTCTTGCCGGGCGCGAAGGGGGCGGGGTCTTCCCATGCGAGGCCGCTCAGCGCGACGATGCGGCGGACCAGCGAATAGCCGTTGGAGTGCACGCCGGAGGAGGGCAGGCCGAACACCACGTCGCCGGGCTTCAGGTCCTCGCGCGGTAAAAGCGTGCCGCGCTCGGCGGCGCCGACCGCGAAGCCGGCGAGGTCGTAATCCTTCTCGGCATACATGCCGGGCATTTCGGCGGTCTCGCCGCCGATCAGCGCGCAGCCGGCCTGGCGGCAGCCATCGGCGATGCCGCGCACGATCTCGACGCCGACCTTCGGGTCGAGCTTGCCGGTGGCGTAATAGTCGAGGAAGAGCAGGGGCTCGGCGCCCTGGACGATCAGGTCGTTGACGCACATCGCGACGAGGTCGATGCCGATGGTGGAGTGCAGCCCGCTCTCGATCGCGATCTTCACCTTGGTGCCGACGCCGTCATTGGCCGCGACCAAGATCGGATCGTTGAAACCGGCGGCCTTGAGGTCGAACAGTCCGCCGAAGCCGCCGATCTCGGCATCCGCGCCCGGCCGGCGCGTGGCGCGCACCAGCGGCTTGATCTGGTCGACCATGGCATTGCCGGCGTCGATGTCGACACCTGCCTGCGCATAGGTCAGTCCGTTCGCGCCGGGCTTGCTCATTGCGGTCTCGCCTTATGTTCCTGCTTGCGCGAGCGATAGGCAAGCGCGTCCGTCGTGGCAAGGCGTTTGGGCGGTTTTGCAGGGTAATCGCGCTTCCGATACCCGTCGCCGCCTCCCGAATGCCCCCTCCGCATCGGCAACTCTGGCGTTCGCCACCGCTCTGAGCGAAGCTGCCGCCATGACGATCCCGAACCTGATCACGATCGCCCGGCTCTTCCTGGTGCCGCTCGTCATCGTCATGATCGTCAATGCGCGCTGGGAGGCCGCCTTCATCATCTTCGTCGTCGCCGGGGTCTCCGACGCCGTCGACGGCTTCCTCGCCCGGCATTGCGGCATGGCGAGCGAACTCGGCGCCTGGCTCGATCCGATCGCCGACAAGGCGCTGGTCGTCTCGATCTACATCACGCTGGCCGTGGTCGGCGCGATCCCGATCTGGCTCGTTATCCTGGTAGCGGCGCGCGATATCATGATCGTGTCCGCGGTGCTGCTCTCCTGGCTGCTCCACCGGCCGGTCGCCATGGCGCCCTTCGCGGTCAGCAAGCTCAACACCGCCGCTCAGATCGCCTTTGCCGCATTGGCGCTGGGCTCGCGCGCCTTCGGCATCGATCCGGGCCCTGCCGGCACGGTCGCCGAGCTTGTCGTCGCCATGTTGACGCTGGCCTCGATGGCGGCCTATCTCGCCTTCTGGCTGCGGCATATGACGGGTTGAGGCTGGCTCGGAACCGCAGCGCTGCGTATAGAGTTGCTCGTCTTCTGCTGCGAAGACGCCAGATCGCCGCGCCCGACCGGACGCGGAAACGGTGATCTCTCTGGTTATTGTCCCATCGGATCTCTCCGAAGCGTGGTTCCCGCTTTCCGGTCCGGTGCAGAAGAGGCTGATGGATGACGTTACAGCGCCAGATCGGCTTTTGGCTGGGTTCCCTCGTCGTCCTCGTGCTGTTCCTGGTGCTGTTCAGGGACGTCCTGCTGCCCTTCATCGCGGCGCTGGCGCTTGCCTATCTGCTCGATCCGCTGGCCGACCGGCTGGAGCGCGTGGGCATGAGCCGGCTCGCCGCGACCATCGTCATCCTGTTCGTCTTCATCCTAATCTTCGCGCTGGTGCTGATCCTGCTCGTGCCGCTGCTCGGCCAGCAGCTCGCCGGGCTGGTGGCGCGGCTGCCGGGCGATGCGGCGAAGCTGCAGGCGCTTGTCCTGGAAAAGGGCGCGCCCTGGCTGGAACGCTTCGGCGGCGGCGACCTCACCAAGGAGGCGCAGAATTCGCTCGGCAACCTGGTCGGCGAGGCGACGAAATGGGTCGGCGGCCTGCTGCAATCGCTCTGGAGCGGAGGCACGGCCATCGTCGGTATCTTCTCGCTCCTGGTACTGACGCCGGTGATCGCCTTCTATCTGCTGGTGGATTGGGACCGGATGGTCGCGACCGTCGACAGCTGGCTGCCGCGCGACCATCGCGACACGATCCGCAGCCTCGCCCTTGAGATGGATACCGCCATCGCCGGCTTCCTGCGGGGGCAGGCGCTGGTCTGCCTGCTGCTCGGCGGTTTCTATGCCATCGGGCTGAGCATCGTCGGCGTCAATTTCGGGGCGCTGATCGGCATCATCTCCGGCTTCCTCTCCTTCATCCCCTATGTTGGCTCGCTGACCGGGCTCGTGCTCGCGGTCGGCGTCGCGACGGTGCAATTCTGGCCGGACTGGACCTGGCCGCTGGCGGCCCTCGGCGTCTTCCTCGTCGGGCAGTTCCTTGAGGGCAACATCTTCCAGCCGAAATTCGTCGGCGATTCGATCGGCGTGCATCCCGTCTGGCTGATGTTCGCGCTGCTCGCCTTCGGTTCCCTGTTCGGCTTCGTCGGATTGCTGCTGGCCGTGCCGCTGGCGGCGATCGTCGGTGTGCTCTGCCGCTTCGCGCTTCGGCAATATCTCGCCAGCAAGCTCTATCGCGGCGTCGAGCCGCCGCGACCGAAGGGGATCGAGGTCAAGATCGACCTCGAGCACTGAACTTCCATGTCCGACGCGCCGCCGCGCCCGCGCCAGCTTGCCTTCGACCTGCCGCTCGACAGCCGCCACGGCGTCGAGGATTTCCTTGTCGGCCCCTCGAACGAGGCGGCCTACGGGCTGGTCGAGAGCTGGCCGCGCTGGCCCGAGGCCTGGCTGCGGCTGACCGGGCCGGAAGGCGCGGGCAAGACCCATCTCGCCGCGATCTGGGCCCGCATGGCCCATGCCTGGACGATTTCCGCCCGCGAACTCGCCGACGACAAGGTCGCGCATCTCGTCTCGGGGGGAGCCCTCGTCATCGAGGATTGCGATGCC
>JARYGW010000277.1:0-7627 GCA_033792295.1 Allobosea sp. | reverse complement strand
GGACTGTTCAAGCCGGAAGCGGCCTGAGGAAAAGCGCTCCGCGGCCTTGCGTGCGGAGCCCCAACGGTCCATTTGCGCGATTGTGAACCCAGAGCGGCGCGGCTTGTCCCGCCGCGTGCGGCGAGCTGGAGAGAAGCGAGCATGAGACGCGTCGTCGTCACCGGGATGGGTATCGTCTCATCCATTGGCAACAATACCCAGGACGTGTTGTCGTCGCTGAAGGATGCCAAATCCGGCATCGTCTTCGTGCCCGAATTCGCCGAGCACGGCTTCCGCAGCCAGGTCGCCGGCGTGCCGACGCTCGATCCGGCGACTGTGCTCGACCGGCGCGCCATGCGTTTCCATGGCGGCGGCTCGGCCTGGAACCAGGTCGCCATGGAACAGGCCATTGCCGATGCGGGCCTGGAAACGGCCGAGGTCAGCAACGAGCGTACCGGCATCATCATGGGCTCCGGCGGTCCCTCGACCCGCGCCCTGATCGACGCCTACGACAAGGCCCGCGAGAGCGGTTCTTCCAAGAAGGTCGGCCCCTTCGCCGTGCCGAAGGGCATGTCCTCGACCGCTTCGGCCACGCTCGCGACCTGGTTCAAGATCAAGGGCGTCAACTATTCGATCTCCTCGGCCTGCGCGACCTCGAACCACTGCATCGGCAACGCCTATGAGCTGATCCAATGGGGCAAGCAGGACATGATCTTCGCCGGCGGTTGCGAGGAGCTGGACTGGACGCTTTCCGTCCTCTTCGACGCCATGGGCGCGATGTCCTCGGACTTCAACGATCGTCCGGCGGTCGCCTCGCGCGCCTATGACATTGCCCGCGACGGCTTCGTCATCGCCGGCGGCGCTGGCGTCGTCGTGCTGGAGGAGCTGGAGCACGCAAAGGCGCGCGGCGCCAAGATCTATGGCGAGATCGTCGGCTATGGCGCGACCTCGGACGGCTACGACATGGTTGCCCCCTCGGGCGAGGGCGCAGTGCGCTGCATGCGCATGGCGCTGGAAGGCGTGAATGCCAAGGTCGACTACATCAACCCGCACGGCACCTCGACCCCCGTTGGCGACGGCAAGGAGATCGAGGCGATCCGCGAGGTCTTCGGCGCCGGCGACAAGGCTCCGCCGATCGCGGCGACCAAGTCGCTGACGGGCCATTCGCTCGGTGCGACCGGCGTGCAGGAGGCGATCTATTCGCTGCTGATGCTCAACCACGACTTCATCTGCGAGAGCGCTCATATCGACGAGCTCGATCCCGCCTTCGCCGACATGCCGATCGTGCGCAAGCGCATCGACAATGCGGGTCTGGGCTGCGTCCTTTCCAACTCCTTCGGCTTTGGCGGCACCAACGCCACCATCGTGATGAAGCGGCTGGAGGCGTGAGGGCGTCATGCTCCCCTTGATGCAGAACAAGCGCGGCCTCGTGATGGGGGTCGCCAATCAGAATTCGATTGCCTGGGGCATCGCCAAGACCCTGCACGCACACGGCGCCGACCTCGCCTTCACCTATCAGGGCGAGGCGCTCGGCAAGCGCGTGAAGCCGCTGGCTGAGAGCATCGGCTCCGATCTCGTCATCCCCTGCGACGTCGAGGACATCGCCTCGGTCGATGCGGCCTTCGCGCAGTTGGATGAGGTCTGGGGCGGCGATCCTGAGCGCAACACGCTGGATTTCCTGGTCCACGCCATCGGCTTTTCCGACAAGAACGAGCTCAAGGGGCTCTATGCCGATACCAGCCGCGAGAATTTCTCGCGCACCATGGTGATCTCCTGCTTCTCCTTCACCGAAGCGACGAAGCGGGCTGCGGCGCGCATGCCGAAGGGCGGCAGTATCATCACGCTGACCTATGGCGGCTCGATGCGCATCATGCCGAACTACAACGTCATGGGTGTGGCCAAGGCGGCGCTGGAAGCGAGCGTGCGTTATCTCGCCGGGGACTACGGCCCGCGCGGCATCCGCGTCAATGCGCTTTCGCCCGGACCCGTGCGGACATTGGCCGGCGCCGGCATCTCGGATGCGCGCGCCATGCTGTCCTGGCAGCGCGCCAACGCGCCGCTGCGCAAATCGGTGACGCTCGAGGAGATCGGCGGCGCCGCGCTCTATTATCTGTCCGATCTGTCGGGTGGCGTGACCGGCGATGTTCACCATGTCGATGCCGGCTATCATATCACCTCGATGCCGGTGCTCGAGGGGCTGCGCGCGGCGGATCAGGGCGAGAACTGAGGGCTGGGCGGATGGCGCGGCGGGAGGCGGTTGTCGAGATCGGGGTGGCCGATCTCGTCGCCGCCCAGAGGCTCGTCCTGCGCGCATGCTTTCGGCGGTCATCCCAATGCTGGAAGCGGGCGCTGCTCTGGGGTTTTGCCACGGCCTTCTTCGCCATGCTTCTGTTGGGCGAGATTCCAGGCAGCCCGGCCGGAGCCATCGCCATATCTGCCTTCGGATCGCTGCTGCTCGTCTTCGGCCTGCCGGTGGTGATCGTTCTGCTGCTCGGCCCGCGCGCGGCCCATTGTCATTTTCGCGCCGTGCCGGCCTTCCAGGCGCCGCTGCACTATAGCTGGGACGAGGAGGGGTTCAGTTCCGAAACCGTCTCCGGTCGCTCGATGCATCGCTGGCCGAGCTACCGGCGCTGGCTGGAGAATGATCGGTTGCTGTTGCTCTGGCCGTATCCGGCGACGTATCAGATCGTACCGAAGCGAGCGCTCGCGCCCGGACGGGTCGAGGAACTGCGCAGTTTCCTGTCGCAGACGACCGGAACCTGAACCGGCGACCCAAGTTTTCCAGTTTTGCGTGTTTGCCAGTTTTTGAACGGAGGCGGCCATGGCGATAGTCAGGTATGAAGTCGTGGAGCATGACGGTGGCTGGGCCTACAAGGTTGGCGACGTCTTGTCGGAAACCTTTCGCTCGCACGAAGCTGCGCTGAAGGCAGCCAGCGACGCCGCGGCTCGCCAGACGCTCGCCGGCAACACCGATGGCATCATCTATCAGGATGGTGAGGGCCGCTGGCACGAGGAGCTGGCCGATGGCCGCGACCGGCCCTCGACCGAGGTCGTCGACGAGCCCTGACGCGGGCGCGCGCTTCGGTCAGCGCGAGGTGAAGAAGGTCAGCAGCACCTTGTTCTTTTCGCCGAGCAGGCAGAGGAAGCGGCGCGGCTTGTCGGAACGGTCGGTGCGCAGATAGGCCTCGGCCATGATGATGCGCGTTACCGGAATGGTGTCGATCTTGGCCTCGGACACGGCGACGGTGGCGCCGTCCTCGTCGATATAGATGTCCTTGATATCCGGCTCTTTCGCCGAAACGGCCTGGAGTGCGGCCGTCTTGCAGGTCGCAATTTCCGGCGTCGCCGGCTTGTCGCTTGGAGGCACTTCCTGCGCGAGGGTAGGTGTTGCGATCAGCAGCGTTGTGAAGGTGGCAAGGCAGGCGAAGCGGTTCATGCAGAGGCACTCACGATGAAAGGTGAGTGCTGAACGCGCGAAAGGGCGCGCGGTTCATCACAACGCCCGGCACAAGCTGCAACGCTTGCCGGGCGTTGTGTGTTCTTTACAGGCCCAGCTTCTTCTTGCGCTGGCCGAGCGTGCGCAGGCGCAGCGCGTTGAGCTTGATGAAGCCGGCCGCGTCGCGGTGATCGTAGGCCACGGCGCCTTCCTCGAAAGTGACAAGGTCCTGGTCGTAGAGCGAGTAATCGCTCGAACGGCCGATGACATGGACACCGCCCTTGTAGAGCTTGAGGCGGACGTCGCCGGTGACGAATTCCTGGCTCTTGTCGATCAGCGCCTGCAGCATCTCGCGCTCCGGCGAGAACCAGAAGCCGTTATAGATCAGCTCGGCATATTTCGGCATCAGCTCGTCCTTGAGATGCGCCGCGCCGCGGTCGAGCGTGATCGACTCGATCGCGCGATGCGCCGCATGCAGGATCGTGCCGCCGGGCGTCTCGTACATGCCGCGGCTCTTCATGCCAACGAAGCGGTTCTCGACCAGATCGAGCCGGCCGATGCCGTTGTCCCGGCCGAGATCGTTGAGCTTGGCGAGCAGTGTTGCAGGCGACAGCTTCTTGCCGTCGATCGCGACCGCGTCGCCCTTCTCGAAGGAGATCGTGATGATCGTCGGCTTGTCCGGCGCATCCTCCGGCGAGACGGTGCGGGAATAGACGTAATCCGGCACTTCCTGCGCCGGATCCTCCAGCACCTTGCCCTCGGAGGAGGCGTGCAGCAGGTTGGCGTCGACCGAGAACGGCGCCTCGCCGCGCTTGTCCTTGGCGATCGGGATCTGGTGCTGCTCGGCGAAGGCGAGAAGCTGCTCGCGCGAGCGCAGGTCCCATTCGCGCCAGGGCGCGATCACCACGACGTCGGGCTTGAGCGCATAGGCGGTCAGCTCGAAGCGGACCTGGTCGTTGCCCTTGCCGGTGGCGCCATGCGAGACGGCGTCGGCGCCGGTCTTCTCGGCGATCTCGATCAGCTTCTTGGCGATCAGCGGACGCGCGATCGAGGTGCCGAGCAGGTAGACGCCCTCATAGGCGGCGTTCGCCCGGAACATCGGGAAGACGTAGTCGCGCACGAATTCCTCGCGCAAGTCCTCGATATAGATGTTCTCCGGCTTGATGCCGAGCAGCAGCGCCTTGTCGCGTGCCGGCCCGAGCTCCTCGCCCTGGCCGAGATCGGCCGTGAAGGTCACGACCTCGCATCGATAGGTGGTCTGCAGCCATTTGAGGATGATCGAGGTGTCGAGACCGCCGGAATAGGCGAGAACGACCTTCTTCACGCTGCTGTCAGCCATCTGTGTCAAATTCCTGCTAGAGCATTTTCGAGCGAAGTGGGCACCGGTTCGCGTGAAGAAAATGCATTAGAACAACGACCGGGATCAATTCCGCGATTGGGAGAAGCGCTGAATTGATCCCGCGGCCGGGCAGGCCGCGTTTCGGACGCAATGGCGCACTATCGCAGCCATGGAGGCGACGCAATCGGAACCTTCTGATCGATCACGCGTCATCCGCTGATGGATGGGTCTGGATCGGCCTCGCTTCCCGCATCGCGAGCGTGCGTTCTGCACGCTTGCCGTCGGGCCTCGCAAGGCACAAGCTGGCGTGGCGCGACACGACATGACGACCTGTTTGGAGGCTGAATGCCGAATCGTCCCGTTCTGGACTTCTGGTATGAGTTCGCGTCGCCCTATTCCTGTCTGAGTGCCCTGAGAATCGAGCAATTGGCTGAGCAGGCCGGCGTGACCCTGCGCTGGCGGCCGTTCCTGCTGGGGCCCATCTTCGCCGCTCAGGGCTGGAACACCTCACCTTTCGCCCTCTACCCCAGCAAGGGCCGCTATATGTGGCGCGATACGGCTCGGCGCGGCCGGCGGCTCGGCATCGAGATGCTCAAACCCGAGAACTTTCCGCAGAATTCACTGACGGCGGCGCGCCTCGCGCTGGCCGGGCGGGAGGATGGCTGGACGCCGGCCTTTTCCAGGGCGATTTTCCGTGCCCAGTTCTGCGAGGGGCGCAACATCGCCGATGAGGCCGTACTCGGTGCCGCGCTCAAGGAGGCCGGCGGCGAGCCCGGGGCCGCGATCCCGCTTTCGCGCAGCGAGGAGGTGAAGGGCCGCCTGCGCGCCGAGATCGAATACGCCAAGTCGATCGGCATCTTTGGGGCGCCCTTCTTCGTTACCGGGGACAGCGAGCTGTTCTGGGGCGATGACCGTCTCGAGGAAGCGCTCGACTGGGCCCGCGACGGGCGCTGAGGCTCCGGACCTCGCCTATCCACCCGCCTTCGGGCGCGACCAGGGCCCGCGGGCGGCGCTTTCCTCGACCATCGTCGGCAGGTCCTGGCGCTCGTTGATCTTCGGCGGGTGTGGCGGCATCGCCGGCATGCGCCCGCCGGCCGTCTCGATCAGCGCCTGAACGCGCTTGGTGACGGAAGGGTGGGTCGAGAACAGATCGGCGAAATCGTCCGGATCGTTCTCGAAGCACATGTCCATGACGCCCGAGGGCACGCCGTCGATATCGGCGCGCCCCGAGATCTTGAGCAACGCGGAGATCATCGCATCGGGGTTCTTGGTCAGTTCCACCGCCCCGGCATCGGCGAGATATTCGCGCGAGCGCGACAGCGAGAGCCGGATCAGCACCGCCAGGAACCAGGAGATCGCGATCACCGCGAGACCGACGATAATGGCGAGGCCGTTGCCCTTCTTTGAATCGTCCGAGGAGACGCGGATATTGCTGCGGCCGAAACCGCGAAAGACGATCTCGCCGGCAAACGAGATCACCCCCGCGATCACCACGGCGATGACCATCAGCCGGACGTCGCCATTGCGGATATGCGTCAACTCATGTGCCAGAACGGCCTCGACCTCCTGGTCGTTGAGCTGGTCGAGCAGGCCGCTGGTGACGGTCACGGTGAACTGCCTGTCGTTGACGCCGCTGGCAAACGCGTTGAGTGCGTCGCTCTGCATGATGGCGAGCTTGGGCATCGGCAGGCCGCGCGAGATGCAGAGGTTTTCCAGCATCCGGTAGAGCTTGGGGTTGTCCGCCTGGCTGATGCCCTGGGCTCCCGTCACGGCACCGATCATAGCGACATTCATGCGAAAGCCGATGAAGACCCACAGGATCGTCGCCAGCGTGATGAAGGGGAACCACGACCGGAAGATGCGGTTCGCCTCGCCGAAGACGGAATATCCGCGCGGCACCCCACCATAGCCATAGGCGATCAGCAGCAGCCCCCAGGCCGTGAGATAGACCAGCAGGAAGAGCCCGGCGATCAGGAGATTGGACCTGATCCGGTTGTTGCGCTGATGGGTATAGAGCCCGAAGGCCTGCGCCATCGCAGCCGCTCCCTAAAGCATGCCGCGCAAAAGTGCGTAGCGGTTTTGCGATAACGACATGCGAAACACCAAAGACCGGAAGCGCAGGAGCGAAACTGAAAGCTCGTAACGCGCTTCAGGTCGGAAACCGTCTGCCGTCAGAATTTCACGCTGGGCGCGGTCTCGATCTGGGCGCGGTTTTCCGGGCCGACATCGAAGAATTCCCGCTGGGTGAAACCCATCTGCGGCGCGAACAGCATGGCCGGGAAGGCCTGGATCGCGGCGTTGAACTCGCTCACCGCATTGTTGAAGAAGCGCCGCGCCGCCGCGAGCTTGTCCTCCACATTGCCGAGATCGACCTGCAGCTGCTGGAAGTTCGCGCTCGCCTTGAGGTCCGGATAGGCCTCGCCCAGCGCCAGAAGTCGGCCGACGGCGCCGGAGAGTTGCTGCTCGGCGGCTGCCTTGTCGTGGACGCTGCCCGCACCCTGCGCGGCGTTGCGCGCGGCGATCACGGCGTCGAGGGTCGATTTTTCGTGGGTCGCGTAGCCCTTCACCGTCTCGACGAGGTTCGGGATCAGGTCGTGCCGCTGCTTGAGCTGGACGTCGATGTCGGCGAAGGCCTGGTTGACGCGCTGCCGCATCGTGACCAGCCCGTTATAGGTCATGACCAGATAGACCGCGAGAACGACGATCAGTCCCAGAATGATCCAGCCCATGAAACGCTCTCCCCCTTGCATCGGATCTCTCCAAAAAGTGGACTCCACTTTTTGGAGAGATCCGATGCGATAACACATGGATAGATCATCGTGACCGCGTCCTATCGGACGCGCGACGATCCAGGCCCGCGAAATGCCGCGGGG
>JARYGW010000276.1:0-7635 GCA_033792295.1 Allobosea sp. | reverse complement strand
GGCTGCTGCGGGACTGGGGCGCTTTCCGGGCGGGCCTTTACGCCTTCGTCAGCCCCGCCATCGCCGTCGGTGTCGGCGTCGCGGTGCTGGACGAGCCTTTCGGACTATCCGAGGCTATCGGTGCCGTCCTGATGTTCGGCGCGGCTGCGATAGCGCTTAGGCGCCCGGAGCGAGGCCTATAATCTTTACGGCGGCGGCGCGATGCGGGTGCTGCGCTTGAGCTGGGCGCGCTCGAACGCGATGACGATCGGTAGCGAGATCACCAGCGGCAGGATGAGATAGAACAGCCGCCAGATCAGCAGGGCGGCGAAGACGGCAGGTGCAGGTACGCCGGGCATCACCGCCAGGAAGACCGCCTCCATCACGCCGACGCCGCCCGGCACCTGGCTGAGCAGCCCGGCCGAGAAGGACAGCAGGAAGGCGCCGAGCACGATCATAAAGCCCGGATTGCCCTGTTCCGGCAGAGCGAAATAGATGATGCCGGCCGCCCCGGCGAGCTCGAGCGGCGCGGCGAGATATTGCCGGGCGACGATGCGCAGGCGCGGATAGATGATCTCGAACTTGCCGATCTTCAGCGGCTTGAAGCCGAGCCAGGAGCCGATGGTATAGAGCGCCACGAAGACGAGCATGCCGGCACCGACCAGGCGTGCCGTGTGGTCGCTGATCGCGAACCATTTCGACAATCGCTCCAGCGGATGCAGGATCTGCGGTTCATAGACCAGCACGATCCCCATCAGCAGCAGCGTGCCGAAGGCGAAGGTGAAGGAGCAGAGGGCGATCAGGATGGCGACATCCGTGGCCGAGAGCCCCTTCGCCGTATAGGCCCGGTAGCGGACCATGCCTCCCGAGAAGACCGAGGCGCCGATATTGTGCGAGAGCGCATAGGTCACGAAGGAGCACAGGGAGATATAGAACCAGGAGATGCCCTTCTCCTTGCCCAGATGCATCAGCGCGATCCGGTCGTACCAGGCGAGCGCTGCATAGGCGACGAGAGTGGCGAGCGCGGCGTGAAAGAAGGCGTCCGGCGGGATCACCGCGATCTTGTGGCCGATGCGATGGGCGATGATCTTGATGCTTTGCCAGAGGCTCGCATTCTGGAGCAGGGCCTCGATGGTGGCGTCCGAGCCGGCTTCGGCCTTGAGTTTGCTCCACAACAGCTCAACGGACCAGACGACCGCGACGAGCCCGATGATCGGCCAGAGATAGTCGAGATAACGTTTCATGAAGGCCGCGGAACGGGAAGGATTTTGACGGGGCTTGAAGCTGGCCCACGTCGTCACCGCAGCGGCGCGAACCTTACGTCCTCTTGCCAGCCGGAAAGGCCGAGGGCAAGCGGCGTCGCCGCCGCTTGCCGGTAGGATGCGACTATTTGCCGTTTTTCTTGAGCCATTCGCGCATCAGGGCGACTTCCTTCTCCTGGTCGCGGATGACGCTCTCGGCAAGCTTGCGGATCTCCGGGTCCTTGCCATGGGCGAGGACGACCTTGGCCATGTCGATGGCGCCCTGGTGATGCGGAATCATGCCGCGCACGAAATCGGCATCGGCATCGCCGGAGTAGGCGATGTCCATGTCCTTGTGCATCTTCATGTTGGCTTCCTTGTAGCCCTTGGTCGCGGCGCTGTCCGTGCTGGCGCTGTTGTCCATCTTCATGTCCATGGTGCCGCTGCCATGGCCCTGGTGCTGGGCGAGCGCCGGGGTAGCGAAGGCGGTGGCGAGAGCAAGGGCCGCGAGGGAGCTTCTGAAAAGGTTCATCGTTCGGATTCCCGTGAGAACGAATGGCGGCTCGCACCGGCAACGGTGTCCGAAGCCGCCTGGAAAAGATTGATTCAGCTGCGGGTGGGCGCGGTTCGCGGCGGCGGTTTCGCCGGTTCGGGCGAGATGCCGGCCAGCGGCTCGACCAGGGCGAGCACGGGGCGCGACCAGAGGATCGCCCGCGAGGGCAGGGCGATTGCCGGAACCTCGGCGATCAGGCCGCAGCCGATGACGCAGCAGGGCGGCATCGTCGAGGCGGGGTGCTCGCGGGATGGCTCGGATTGGTGACAGGGAGCTGCCTCCGCGGCGGCCTGCATCGCCATGACATCCGGACGCGGCGCCGGGGCTCCGTGCCGGAGCGGGGCGGCGACCGGAGCCATCATCGCAGAAGCGGCGAGCGTCGCATGCGGAACGACGGCAAGACACATCGCCAGAAGCAGGAGCAGCGCGTGCAGGCGCTGCCTGTTTCCGCGCCGCCGATCCGGCGGCGATATGCCTCTGCCATGCGTCATTGCACCCTGATCTTTCCACCCGGATCATGTCATGATCGCGGCAGACTGAAATGCATTCCCGGATCAACGCCTTGTCGCAGACACTGACCATCAGCCTCACCGGTACCACGGACCTGCCGCCCGGCAAGATCGCTGCCGTCGTCACCTCGCTGGAGATGCATGCGCATCCGGTCGAGCGGCCCGATCCGCCCGGGACCGAGGGCTTTACGCTCGAGCCGATCGATGGCCGCGACACGGAGCGCTACCTCGCGATCTATCGGCGGCTCGGCGAGCGCTGGATGTGGTTCAGCCGCCTTGTCAAGCCGCAGGCGGAGCTGGAGGCGATCCTGACCGATCCGGCCGTCGCCCTTTATGCGGCGCGTTTCGAGGGGCGCGACGTCGGGCTGCTGGAACTCGATTTCCGCGTGGCGGGGGAGGCCGAGCTTGCCTTCTTCGGGCTCGACGAGCCGGTGCTCGGCAAGGGGGCGGGGCGCTGGTTGATGAACCGGGCGCTGGCGCTGGCCTGGGCCGAGCCGATCTCGCGCTTCTGGGTGCATACCTGCACGATCGACCATCAGGGCGCGGTCGAATTCTATCAGCGCTCGGGCTTTAAAGTCTTCAAGCGCGGCATCGAAGTCGATGACGATCCGCGGCTCGCGGGTCAGATGCGGCGCGATTCGGTGCCGCATCATCCGGTCGTCGCCTGACGCGCAGACGAAAAAGGCGGAGGCCCTTCAGGGGCTTCCGCCTTTTCACGAATTTCCCGGCAGGGTGATCAGGCGCGCGAGCGCAGCCCGATCGAATCCATGGTCGCCTGGTCGCGGGCCGCTTCGGCTGCACGTTCGGTGGCACGCTCGCGGTCGTCGAGGATCTCGACTTTCTTCATCTCCTCGAAGGCTTCCTGCAGCTCGGCCTTGGCCTCGTCGAGCTGTCCCTGCAGGTTGTCGGCCGACTGGCGCAGGTTGTCGCGACGCCCGAGCGCGGCCTTGGCATAGGTCGGATAAGCGAAATGCGCAGGATCGTTGATCCCTGCGCGGGTCTCCTCCGACTGGATTTCGCGATCGAGATCATTCGCCATCCGATGGAAATCGGCGATCATCATCTCGATCTGGCTCACCCGTCGACGTTTTTCGTCGACCTGGAAGCGCTTCAGCCGCAGAAGCGTCTCTCGCGACTTCATGTCGTTTTAAACTCCTGATCACGCATGGCCGCGACCGACCCCTCGGCCTGCGACCGGAAAACTCCGCGAGACGGCGCCACAATGGCGCAAGGAGGTTGACCGTTTCTTACCGGAAAGGGCTGCTTTTTCTGCATGTTCAGATCGCGTCCGCGCTGCTGCCGCAGGCTGACGGGATGATCTAGTGAGTTTCCGGTGGCCGACCGGCCGTCTCTCGCGGATTCCTCGCCTTGCTCCCCTCGTTCCGCTTTTCCGGCCATGGACCCCTGCTGTGCGGGCTGGTGCTGACGCGGCTCATCGGCTGGGGGACGACATTCTACTCGCCTTCGGTGCTGGTTCAGGCGCTCGACCGGGAGCTCAAGCTCAATGCCGAGGTCGTCTTCGGAGGCATCACGATCCTGCTCGTGACCGGAGCCCTGGTCGCACCGGCGATCGGCCGGATTCTCGACCGCGAGGGGACGCGCCGTTCGATGTGCGTCGGGGCGATCATCTGCGCACTCGGCTTCGTCGCGCTGGCGATGGTGCAGGGACCGGTCAGCTATCTGGCGAGCTGGCTCGTGATCGGGCTCGGCCATGCGATGTCGCTCGCCAATGTCGGCAACGTCGCCGTCGCGCAGCTCATGGGCGAGCGGACGCGGCGCGTCATCGGCCTGATGATGCTGGTGACGGGGCTCGCCTCCAGCCTGTTCTGGCCGCTCACGGCCATCTTGATGGATACCTTCGGCTGGCGCGCGACCGTCCTTTCCTTCGCGGCGATGCAGATCGTCGTCGTGCTGCCGATCTATGCCGCCGTGCCGCGCTTTCGCGGGCATCCGGGGCCGGCCGGGTCCGATCCGGTCCCGGCCTCGGCCAGCGAAACCGGACGGGTCGGGCCAGGGCAGCGGCGCCTGGCGTTCTGGTTGACGGCCTTGGCCTTCTCCGCCAGCGGGCTCGTGTCCTGGGGGCTGCCGCTGCATCTGATCACCCTGTTCCAGGAAGGCGGCCTGACGCAGGCCGAGGCCGTCTGGATCGCGACGCTGGGCGGGCCTGCGACCATCGCCGCGCGGGCGATCGATGCGACGCTCGGCGAAAGGCTCCCGGTCGAGCGCGTCGCGCTCTTCGGTCTCCTGCTCGGGCCGCTCTGTTGTCTGATGCTGCCGCTCCTGCCGATGGGGCTCGCGGCCGCGGGAACCTTCGTCGTGCTGCTCAACGCGGCGCTTGGCGTGATCTCGGTGGCACGCGCGACGCTGCCGTTGTCGCTGTTCGGACGGCGCGGCTTCGCTGTGATGCTGGGGCAGCTCACCGTGCCGCAGAACATCACCTTCGCAGCGGCGCCGCTGCTCTTCGCGGTGCTGATCGAACGCCTCGGGGCCGACAGGACGCTATTCGTCTCGGCCGCGATCCAGTTCCTCGGCTTCTTCGCCATGCTTGCGCTGGTGCGGGTGCTCGCGCGCCCGTCGGCGGCGCCTCAGTAGGCCGCAGCGCATCTAGCGGGGCGCGGTGGCGAGCCGCGTCGCGCTCACGGCTTTCGACGTGAAGACCTAGCTGGCGAGCAGCGCCGTCAGGGCCAGCGCTGCCGGCAAGGCCTGGATGTAGAGGATCTTGCGGCTCGCGGTCGCGGCGCCGAACAGGCCGGCGACGAAGACGCAGCCGAGGAAGAAGATCTTGATCGCGAAGCCGGCGGCCCCCAACCAGAGGCCCCAGCCGAGTCCGGCTGCGAGGAAGGCGTTGTAGACACCCTGATTGGCCGCAAGCACACGCGATTGCCTGGCGAATTCGGGTGTGAGGCCGAAGGCTTTCCGACCGCGCGGGGTATCCCAGAGCCAGATTTCCAATATGGCGATGTAGACATGGATCAGGGCGACGAGCCCGGTCAGGATGGCAGCGATCACGAGCTGGTTCTCCTTTGGAGGCTGCCTTACCGCAGTTCGATCTTCACGACGTCGCGCACTGCGCGCGCGCCGCGCTTGTCGCCGGGGGCGATGAGGCGCCAATCCTGCTCGAGCGGCTTGCCGTCGATTGCGGACACCAGCATCAGCGGCAGATTACCAAAATCCGGATGGATCTCGCCGATGGAGAAGGCGATGCGGTAGCCGTCCCGGGCGCTGACGAGGATGGTCTTGCCGAGCTGGGTCTTGAGGTCGAGCCCGCCGAAGGCCTTGTCCACCTGCAGGACGTTCCACAACAGCACGCCTTTGTAATGCGCGGTCGATGAGCCCTTCGAGGTGGCGACGGTGACGTCCCGCTCGACGCCGGGCAGATTCGCCACGACCTGCGGCGATACGATGATCGCACTCGGCCCCGCCCCGGCCAGCTCCAGTTCCGGCCCTGCCGCTCGCGAAGCCACGGTTCCCGCAAGCGTGACGAACAGGATCAGCAAAGAGCGCAACATCGGTCTCTCTCCTACA
The DNA here is from genome assembly GCA_033792295.1 of Allobosea sp. Taxonomy (GTDB): domain Bacteria; phylum Pseudomonadota; class Alphaproteobacteria; order Rhizobiales; family Beijerinckiaceae; genus Allobosea. The sequence continues at coordinate 1,828 of JARYGW010000276.1, read as the reverse complement.
AGGCTGGCGACCCTAGCACGACGTCTCGCAGGCCGCTTGAAGCCCTGCGCGCAACCTGGTGCTCAGACGCCCTCGCTCATGATCGTCGCGAGGCGGGCATAGCTCTCCGGCAGGGAGGTCGCATCGTCCTTAGCCTGCTTGAGGAAGGCTTCCAGGGCGGGGTTGAGGCGGATCGCCTCGTCGACCTCGGCGGACGCGCCCTGGCGATAGGCGCCGAGCCGGATCAGTTCCTCCATGTCGGCATAGGTCGCGAGTGTGGCGCGTGCCTTCTGCACGACCGGATAGTAGGCCGGGTCGCAGGAGCGCGGCATCGTTCGCGAGACCGACTTCAGGATGTTGATCGCCGGGTAGCGGCCGCGCTCGGCGATGGAACGCTCCATCACGATATGGCCGTCGAGGATGCCGCGCACGGCGTCGGCGACCGGCTCGTCATGATCGCCGCCGTCGACCAGCACGGTGAAGAGGCCGGTGATGGCCCCGTCCCCAGTGCCGGGGCCGGCACGCTCCAAAAGACGCGGCAACTCGGCGAAGACGGTGGGCGTATAGCCCTTCGTCGTAGGTGGCTCGCCGGCGGCCAGGCCGATCTCGCGCATCGCCATGGCGAAGCGGGTAACGGAATCCATCAGGCACATCACCTGCAGGCCGCGGTCGCGGAAATACTCGGCTAGCGTCAGCGTGGTCAGCGCCGCCTGCTTGCGCATCAGCGCCGGCTCGTCCGAGGTCGCGACGACGACGATCGAGCGGGCGAGACCTTCCGGCCCCAGGTCCTCCTGGAGGAACTCCTGGACCTCGCGGCCGCGCTCGCCGACGAGGCCGATGATGTTGACGTCGGCGCGCGCATAGCGGGCCAGCATCGAGAGCAGGACGGATTTGCCGACGCCCGAGCCGGCGAAGATGCCCATGCGCTGGCCGAGGCAACAGGTGAGGAAGGCGTTGAGCGCCCGTACGCCGAGGTCGAGCGGCTTGCCGACGCGGCGGCGGGCATGGGCGGGAGGCGGATCGGCACGGAATGCGTAGAGCGTGTCGCCCTGTGGCAAGGGGGGACCGCCATCGACCGGCCGGCCGAGTGCGTCGACGACGCGCCCGAGCCAGGCGGAGGTCGGCGAGAGGCCTGGCTGCGCGCTGTCGACATAGGCCGGGCAGCCGCGACGCACCCCGTCGAGCCCGCCGAAGGGCATGACCAGCGCTTTTTCCCCGGAAAAGCCGACGACTTCGCAGGGTACGCGCGTTCCCGGAGCGATCTCGATTCCGACCCGGCCGCCGAGGCTCATCGCACCGATCGGGCCCGCGACCTCGACCAGGAGCCCGCGCACGCCGATGACGCGGCCATAGAGCGAGACCTTGTCGATGGCGTCGATCGCCGAAACGAGGGAGGAGAGACGTTCAGTGCCGTGTGAAGGGCTGTTCATAAGGCCTTCGTAAACCTTTCATTTACCTCTGTGATTAACATTGTGGTTCGAGGCCGCGGCGTGTCGCGGAGCCATTTCGGCTCCGTTTCCCGAGGCGGTCTCCGCGAAACGGCGCTTTCACGCGTAGGTGTTCGTCGATCCGTGTCAAATTCGACTCACCTCGACAAGGATCGTTCACTTTCTGCAAGGAAGCGCTTGCGTACGGGAATCACGGTTTGTTAACCAATTCACCGTAGCGTGTCGCGTGGCGTTTCATTGGGCAAGTGCGTCGTCGTCCGGGGCCGGGCTGGCCCGGGCGAGTCAAACGATCAACCTGCCCTGCGGGCGAAATTGGGGACGTGGACATGCGGGTTCTGCTGATCGAGGACGATAGCGCGACCGCTCAAAGCATCGAGCTCATGCTCAAATCCGAGAGCTTC
>JARYGW010000275.1:0-7690 GCA_033792295.1 Allobosea sp. | reverse complement strand
CGGCAACCCCGCCGAAATCTCGGAGTATCTGATAGCCCACCCGATAATCCGCAAGATTTCGTTCACCGGCTCGACACCTGTCGGAAAGCATCTGGCGGCATTGGCGGGCGCCCACATGAAGCGCGCGACGATGGAGCTTGGCGGCCATGCGCCAGCGATTGTCATGGAGGACGCGGATCTCGATCTGGCGATCCCGCAACTCGTGACCCACAAGCTGCGAAACGCGGGGCAGGTCTGCGTTTCTCCTACGCGTTTCCTCGTGCACGAGAGCGTCGCCGACACATTCGTCGAGGGTTTTGTCAAAGCAGCGGGCAATGTTGTGGTCGGCGATGGAGCCGAACCCGGCGTCGAGATGGGGCCACTCGCCAATGATCGGCGCGTCTTCGCTTTGGAGGCTTTGATCGCCGACGCAGTTGATCGAGGAGCCAGGATTGCCATCGGCGGACGCCGGATCGGCAACAAGGGCTATTTCTTCCAGCCTACGGTGCTGACCGACGTCCCAACGAACGCGACAATCATGAATGACGAACCTTTCGGCCCCGTCGCGATCATTAATCGCTATGCCTCACGCGACGAGATCATCGCCGAGGCCAACCGCCTCCCGTTCGGACTAGCCTCTTACGCCTACACCCGTTCTGCCGCGCATCAGGAAGCGCTGAAGTCGGTGCGGGCAGGAATGATGTCCGTGAACCATCTCGGCCTTGGGCTTCCCGAGCTACCCTTCGGCGGAATTATGGATTCTGGGTATGGCTCCGAAGGAGGCTCGGAGGCGATCGAGTCCTATCTCGACACCCGTCTGTTCACTTCAGCCAACGGGCATTGAACCGTAAGCGCCAAGGGGCCACCGTTCGGGTCTGACGCAATCTCGCTGACATTCGGGATCATTGCGCTCCGGTGAGGCGCGCCTGGAGAAGATCGATCTTTCCGCAACCGTACATCTGGCGTTTCACAAGCTTGAGACGGGTGATCTGGCCCTCGGTTTGGCCGTTTGACCAAGTCGAGAGGATTGCGGCTCGCTCAGCTGTGAATAGCCCTAGATTTGTGGACGCCTTCTTCCCTAATTTTGAGGGAAGGAGGCCATGATGGGGCCCGGAGATTTCACGGACGATTTTTAGCGTGACGCAGTCGCGCAGATCACCGAGCAGGACTACCCGGTTGCAGAGGTGTCCAAGCGGCTCGGCGTGAGCCGGCACTCGCTTTACACCTGGAAGCGGAAGCTCTCGAAACCGCCCGCGTCGGCTGGTGTTGACCAGGCTGCGGAGATTAGCCGTCTGAAGGCAGAGATGGCGCGGATCACCGATGTCGTGCTGCAGGCGTTGCTCATGGCGGAATGGCGACGGAAGCCGAAGACCACAGTCCTGGTTCACCCGGATCAGGGCTCCCAGTTCACCAGCATAGATTGGGCTGCCTTCCTGAAGTCCCAGAATCTTGAGCATTCGATGAGCCGGCGCGGGAACTGTCACGACAACGCGGTGGCAGAGAGCTTCTTCAATCTGCTCAAGCGCGAGCGAATGCGCCGAAAAACTTACCGGACGCGCGAGGAGGCCAGGCGGGACGTGTTCGACTGCATCGAGATGTTCTACAATTCCAGACGCAAGCCCGTCAGGAACGGGATGTCATCCGTCGAGTTCGAACGGCGGCACAATACGTAGCCCGACGACCGCCACAAAACTCGGGGCTATTTCCCTCGCACGTGCCATCCCGTCGTGGCGCTGATAGCACTGCGTCGGAAACGGTGTTCCAAAAAAAGCGGCACAATGCGACTGCATGTTCGACGTCTCCGACCGAACATGGCACGGGCTGCCGCCTCAGACCAGATTGGCGTCCTTCAGCAGCTCCTCGATATAGGTGCCCTTAATGCCCCTTAGAGCCACCTCGCCGAGAAGGCGGGCCATGAACGGTAGCCGGACCTCGTGAAGTTTCTTCCGATCGTTGAGGTAGTATAGCGCATTCAGCAACACACGGACATCAAAGGATGAGGCAAAGACCTCCGGCACGCCGCGGTCGACATTGAACAACGTGTAGACCGCCTCCATCGCCGTGCGCACCGAATATTCGGTAGTAAACACGGTGTCCTTCTCGGTCTCAGCGAAATTTCCGATGAAGGCGAGGTTCTTGGAGCCCTCCGGCACGACGAGGGGGCGGTCGCCCAGCGCGCGCGGCATGAAATAGGAGGTGATGTAGGGCATGCAGCAGGGGATAGTGCTCGCTGATCGGCGTGCCAATGTGGGAATGTCCCCGACCGGAACGCCCATATGGAAGAGCCACTCCTCGCACAGCTCGACACCAGTGCATTCGCGGATGGTCTTCTTCACATAATTGCCGGGCTTGTCGGAGAACAGGCCGTAGAGCCAAACCACGAGCTTCTGACCGGAATCCTGCGCCTTGAAGTGCGGCTGACGGCTCATGGTGTAGCCATAAAGCCAATTCGAATCCCTGAAATTGCAGGGGCCGCCGGTGACGATGCAGCCATCGCGAGGGTCGCGGCCGGTCATCTTCTCAATGTAAGGAGCGATCCTGTCGTCGAGCAGAGTGACGGTCGCCGAGACCGTCCAATTCGCTTCCGGAATGTTCTCGCAGAACTTTTCCGGCCGGCCGAAGGCCGGGTCCTGCGCGGCGAGATTCTTCCAGAGTGTCCATGCGCCGCCGTGGCCTGTCTCGATCGGCGCGGGATGGTCATTGTCGCCGAACGTGGACGATTCGGTGATCGACCCATTGGTGACGAACACCACATCGGTCTCGGTGAGGTCGAGCGTCTTCCGCTCGCCCTCCACGGTCATGACGAGCCGCCGGGCCACCTTGCTGCCCCCGGCCGCTTCGACCTCGATGTTCTCGACTTGGGTAGCGTATTGAAAGTGGACGCCTTCGCCCTCGAGCCAGGCGACCAGCGGCCTGATGAGCGACTCGTACTGATTGTACTGCGTGAAGCGCAACGACGAGAGATCGGCGAGCGTTGCGATGTGGTGGACGAAGCGCAGCATATAACGGCGCATTTCCATGGCGCTCGCCCATGGCTCGAACGCGAACATCGTGGCCCAGTAGAGCCAGAAGTTGGAAGCGAAGAATTCATCACCGAAACATTCGTCGATACGTTTATCGTCCAACTCGCTTTCCGGCGTCAGGACAAGCTTCAGCATCTCTTCGACCGCCTTCGGCGTTAGCGTCAGGTCCGTCATATGAGGAACCGGCTCGCCGCGCCGCTCGGTTGCGCGACGAGGGTTGACGCTCGGGTCCTTCTTGTGAAGCCAGTACATCTCGTCGAGGACCGAGGCGTTCGGGGTATCGAGCGAGGGAATGGAGCGGAAGAGATCCCACAGCGTCTCGAAATGCGCCTCCATCTCGCGACCGCCGCGGATGATGAAGCCCTTATGCTCGTCGAGGACGCCATCCATACTGCCACCGGGCAGGGCAAGCTCTTCGAGGATCGTGATATTCTCGCCAGCCATCTGGGCGTCGCGCACCAGAAAGGCGGCGCCGGCAAGGGATGCCAAGCCCGCACCGACAAAATATGCCTTTTTCCCATCAACGCCGGCCGGCTTGCAGGGGCGGCCATAGGCCTCGAAGTTACCGTTGCTGCGATACATTCAGCATTCCTCTGCATCTGCGGCGCGGGCGTCGGGAACCAACGGAGCCCGAGTTGCCGGCACAAGTTCTCGTGGTCAGCGTCCCGATCTCGTCTATGACGCCGACAATCACCTTCATGAGAGATCATGTCGTATCGGACCGCCATGATCCAGATCGTGGTCGAGACAGGCAGCCACGGTGGCGCGGCTGGTATAGGCGGGATCGGCACGGGTTAGATCTCGTGGACGTAACTGGCCCCGCTCAGCGTGCCGCGTTCGCCGAAGCGCCAGCCCTGGTCTGAGAGGACGGGCTCGACGACCGTCACATTGATGGCACCGCCAAGTCGCTTGAGCTTGCGCGCGATCAGTGTGCGCGACGCCCCGCGGCAAATCAGCGAGACGTAGAGATGGTAGTGCCCCGGGGCTCGGCCTTGAATCCGCCCTCGCCGGTGGGCCCCGCCGAACCGTCCGGTGCCACCCAGTTACGGAAGCCGGAAACCTGACGGAGGAAACCTCCCTTTGCGTCGGTCGCCTGCACGGGGCGCCAGTCCGCCGTCCATGTGCCGTTGACGAGCATGGTCGTGCCTTTCCTTGACCCGTATCAGGCCGCTACGAGCGTGATCGCCGTGCCCCAGGGGTCGCGCAGGCTGACCCGATCGGGCATTGCCACACCGGCACGATCTGCGCCTACACGCTGCAGCAACGCCGCGAGCCGGGCCGGACCCACCCGGATCTCGACATCCGCGAGGCCGGTCGAAACCTCGGCGCGGGCCGCTGCGCCCCGGCTGTTCCAGATATTGGTCGCGAGGTGATGGTGGTAGCCGTCGGCCGCATAGAAGGTTCCGCCGGGATAACGACAGGTGATGTCGAAGCCGAGTTGGCCGCCGTGGAACGCCTCTGCCGGCGGGATCGCGCCGACCTGGAGATGGACGTGGCCGACGGTGGCGCCGGCGGGAAAACCGCGCCACGTCCCTGCCCCCGTCCGGTCGAGCAGATCCGCGATGTCCAAAGGATCGCTCGACATCTCGACCATGCCCTCATGCCATTTCCAGGTACTCGCCGGCCGGTCGGCATAGATCTCGACACCATTTCCTTCCGGATCGGCGAGATAGATCGCCTCGCTGACGCCGTGGTCGGACGCACCGACGACCGGTATCCGGGTCGCGGCGGCGTGGCGCGCCCATGCGCCGAGGTCGGTACGGCTCGGCAACAGGAATGCCGTGTGGAACAGGCCGGCGTCACGAGGCGAGCGGCGCTGCGCGGCAGGATCGCGCCGCAACTCGAGCAGAACGGTGTCGCCGACACCGAGATCGAGCTGCGAGCCGTCGGTGCGCAGGCGATGCAGGCCGACGATGCGCTGATAGAAGTCTCCGACACGGTCGAGATCATGGACCGTCAGGGCGACGCGACCCATGGCGAGCGGCTTGTCGCTCATATGGCAGCCCCCTCTCGACCGGTCGGATCAACGGGAGGTCGCAGCCGTCGTCGGCTTCAGCGCATAGGGGCCGTCGCCCGTCAGCGCGAGCGCAACGAGGCCGGCGATCCAGAGCGCGATGAACTCCCAGCCACCCTTGGGATTGGTGAAGAAAAAGCCGGCCGGGCCATGCACCGTGACGATCGCGCCCAGCAAGACCGGCACCAGCGCCAACGCGGCGATGCGCGGGAAGATGCCGAGAATCAGCGCGACCGCGCCGACGATCTCCCAGACGATGGTGACATAGGCCAGCCAGCCCGGCAGGCCGAGCGAACCGAAGAAGCCGGCGGTTCCGGCCGGAGTGAAGACGAAGACCTTGAGCCCGGCATGGGCGAGGAAGAGCACGCCGAGCGTCAGACGCAGGAGCAGGACGGCGTAGGGGGCGGTGCGATTATCGATCATGATGAGGGTCCTCGAAGGAACGAAGCGAAACTCCCGAAATCCTGCACCTTTCCAATCAATCTGAGTATCCGGCCGAAATGGACGAAATAAATTCCATTCCGGAAACAATCGATCACCAGCCCCGATCCCATTCCGGCTGGCCGCGATAGCAGGAGACGAGAAAGTCCACGAGCGCGCGAACCTTGAGGGCCAGATGCCGGCCTGCGGGATAGAGAGCGTACAGCCCGTCGGGCTCCGGCTCGTACCGGCGCAGCACCGGGCGGACCAACCCGGCCCGGAAGGCGGCGCCGGCCGTGAAACTGGGGGCACGCGCGATCCCGAAGCCCGCCGCCGCGGCGGCGATGCAGGTTTCCCCGTTCGAAAAGCGCAAGCGCCCGGCGACGGGCACGAAGAGAGCCGCGCCATCGTCCGGCGACAGGAAGCGCCATGTCCAGGGATCGCGAAAATTCGTGTCGATGACGCAATCATGGGCCTCGAGCTCTGCCGGCGTCCCGGGCTCTCCCCTCTGTTCCAGATAGGCCGGCGCGGCCGCGAAGACGATCCGCATCTCGCAGAGCTTGCGTGCGACCAGGCTGCTGTCCGTTGGCTTACCGATCCGAATCGCCGCATCGAAGCCCTCGTCCACCAGGTTCACGACGCGGTCCGAGAAACTGACGTCGAGCTGGATATCGGGGAAGGCCCGCGCGAAATCGATGAGCAGGGGCGACAGTTGCGAGGCACCGAAGGAGACCGGAGCCGTCAGCTTGAGGCGCCCGGTCGGAGCCCCCGACGCATTGCGGACCGCGGCGTCGAGCGCATCGAAATCTTCGATCAACGCCTTGACGCGCTCGTAATAGGCCTGCCCGATCTCGGTCGGAGACAGGGCTCGCGTCGTGCGCTTGACGAGCTGGACGCCGAGCTCGGCTTCGAGACGGGAGACGAGCTTGGAGGCTTGACTCGCGCTGGTTCCCAGCCGCTGGGCCGCGCCCGCGAAACTGCCGACTTCGAGTACCGCCACGAACATGCGATCGCAATCGAGACGTTCCACGTCCTTCACTCCATCATAATGGCACGGCCGCCGCGAGAAGAGGCGAAGGCCCGGAGCTTGTCGTCCACGCATGCAGCGCCGCACAAGCTCGAGACATAGCCGCAGCCGGCACCGACGAGAAACGATTCCGCATCCGCGAGATGTTGCTCCCCGGTGACGGACGAATGGCCGGATTGCCGGCGCGTCCCTTGCATCAACAAGGTGGATCGCAGCTTAGAGCGGGTGTAATCGTGTACTCACACGATCGGAGGCCAGTGTGATGAAATGGAGGACAGCGCTCGCTGCAACCGCGCTTGCAGGTGTGGCTGCGCTGGGAGGCTTCGGTCTGTATGCCTATCGTTCGGCTCTGCCCGCGATAGCGGCCGCCGAGCGGCCCGCCGCCGACGCAGCGACCATAGAGAAAGGGCGTGTGCTCGCCGCCGCCGGCTACTGTGCGACCTGCCATACCGCCAAGGGCGGGCAACCCTTTGCGGGCAATTATCCGATGGTGACGGGTTTCGGCACCATTTACGCGTCGAACATCACGCCGGACCCTGAAACCGGCATCGGGACATGGTCGCCCGCCGCCTTCCGCCGCGCGATGCATGACGGCGTCGCGCGCGACGGTTCGCACCTCTTTCCCGCCTTCCCCTTCGATCATTTCACGAAGATGACGGACGAGGACGTCGATGCGATCTATGCCTATCTGATGGCCCGCGTCGCGCCGGTAAAGCAGGTGACGAAGGCAAACGAACTGCCGTTCCCGTTCAACCTGCGCATTCTGCAGGCAGGGTGGAAGCTGCTCTTCGTGGATTTCGGCCGCTACCGGCCCGACCCTGCCCGGTCGGAGCAATGGAACCGCGGCGCCTATCTCGCCGAGGGCGTAGCGCATTGCGGGGCCTGCCACACACCGCGCAATCCCCTGGGGGCCGAAAAAAAGGGCGAGCGCTTCGCCGGTGCCGATATCGACAACTGGACGGCGCCGGCACTGACCGCCGCGAACCCTTCCGCCGTGCCGTGGAGCGCTGCATCCTTCACGCGCTATCTGGAAACCGGCGCCGGCGTCTATCACGGCGTTGCGGCCGGGCCAATGGGGCCGGTGCATGTCGGGCTGCGCGAACTGCCGAAGAGCGATATCGAGGCCATCGGCGCCTATCTCGGCGCGGCACTCTCAGTTGCCCCCGCCGATCCGGCCAAGATCCCGGCAGTGGCGGCGAGCCTTGCGGCCGGTCGACCGGATCCTGC
>JARYGW010000274.1:0-7690 GCA_033792295.1 Allobosea sp. | reverse complement strand
GCTATGGCGCGACGGGCTGCTCGGCCGGATGTGGTTCGGTCGGCGCTGGCCATAGAACAGCCTAGTGGCTCAGTTCCTCCTGGCTGTTCTCGCCCGCTTCGGCCGTAACGGCTCCCGCCCTGGCCGGTTCGCTGTGGAACATGGTGCGGCCGCCGGCGGCTGCGGTCTGCAGTTTCTGTTTCCAGCCCCTGGGGTCATTGCCGCCAAGGGCGACAAAGTCGGCCGGGCGTGTCGTGTCGCTGCCGCGCCCCTGATAGACCAGCACCCCGTTTGCGGTAACGACGATGTCACCCCGCCGCAGTGTAGGATCCTTCAGATACCAGTAAGGATCGGCTTGCGGGTCGAGCTTGACGACGGGAGGCTTCGGCTTCGATGCGACTTCCGGCGCGCGATGGCGCGGCCTGGAGGGCCGTGGCGCCTCGTCATCGTACTCATAGATCGGCGAGGCCCGCAGCCTTGGCGGACCGAAGATGGCCCGTGCCAAGCTGTCGAAGAACCCGGCGGTCTCCGCGCCGGGCGCAGCCGCCACCACGAGCAGAGCAGCCGCGCCGACTCGGATCGCAAACCCGTGCTTCACCGCTGCGCCCTCCGCACCGTGCCCTCATCAACGACATATGGTCGCGAAAGGTTCGGCTTTGGTTCAGGCGCGGCGGTCGATTTTTCGTTTTCGATGCTGAGATAATGAGTTGGATCAGCGCTTGCCCTGCGCCGCGAAAGCCTCCGCCCGGATCGTCGAGAGCGACTTCGCCGGGGTGATCGCTTCGGGATCGAGCAGGCAGTGGATGATCGCGGGCTTGCCGCTCTTCACCGCGCGCTCGAAGGCCGGCGCGAACTCCTCGGTGGTCTCGACGCGCTCGCCATGGCCGCCGAAGGCCTTGGCATAGGCGGCGAAATCCGGGTTCTTCAGCGTCGTCGCCGAGACGCGGCCGGGATATTCACGCTCCTGATGCATGCGGATCGTGCCGTACATGCCGTTATCGACGACGACGACGATGACCGGCAGATCGTATTGCACGGCTGTCGCGAAATCCTGGCCATTCATCAGGAAGCAGCCGTCACCGGCGAAGGCGATGACGGTGCGCTCCGGGAAGATCCGCTTGGCGCCGATTGCCGCCGGCACGCCATAGCCCATCGAGCCCGAGGTCGGGGCGAGCTGCGTCGCGAATTTGTTGAAGCGGTGGAAGCGGTGCACCCAGGTCGCGTAGTTGCCGGCGCCGTTGCAGAGGATGGCGTCGTCCGGGAGCTGGCTGCGCAGCCAGCGCACCATCTCGCCGGGATGGAACTCGCCGGGCACAGGCGCCGGCTGCTCGCTCCAGGCGATATAGGCTTCATGCGCGGCAGCGCCGGCGCCCTTCCAGGCCGGAGCCTTCGGCGGCTCGATCGTCTTGAGCGCCGCGCAGAACCCAGCCGGCGAGGCGTTGATCGCGAGCGTCGGGCGGTAGACCCGGCCAAGCTCTTCCGGATCGGCATGGACATGCACCAGCGGCCGGCCCGGATTGGGAATGCCGAACAGGGTGTAGGACTGGCTCGGCATCTCCGAGAGGCGCCCGCCGACCAGCAGGACGAGATCGCTCTCCTTGATGCGGGCGAGCAGCTTCGGGTTCGGGCCGATGCCGAGATCGCCGGCGAAATTCGGATGGTCGGCCGGGAACAGCATCTGCCGGCGGAACGAGACCGCGACCGGCAGATCGAAGCACTCGGCGAAGGCCTGGAAGTCGGCAATCGCCTCCGGGCTCCAGCGCGAGCCGCCGAGGATCGCGATCGGCGACTTGGCTGCAGCGAAGCGCTTGGCGAGATCAGCCATCTGCGACGGCGCGGGGTGCTGTTCCGTGACCTGATAGGGCTCGGCGTCGGCGACATCCGCGAGGTCGATCAGCACGTCCTCGGGCAGCGCGATCACGACCGGGCCAGGCCGGCCGGAGGTCGCGACATGGAAGGCGCGGCTGATGATCTCGGGGATGCGCGCGGCATCGTCGATCTCGGTCGCCCATTTGGTCATGGTGCCGAAGACCGCGCGGTAGTCGAGCTCCTGGAAGGCCTCGCGCTCGCGCATGCTGCCGTCGATCTGGCCGACAAAGAGGATGAGCGGCGTCGAGTCCTGGTCGGCGATATGGATGCCGGGCGAGGCGTTGGTGGCGCCGGGGCCGCGCGTCACGAAGCAGATGCCGGGCTTGCCGGTGAGCTTGCCGGCGGCCTCGGCCATCATGCAGGCACCGCCCTCGGCCCGGCAGATGGTGACCTTCATCGAAGCGTCGTGCAGTGCGTCGAGCACGGCGAGATAGCTCTCGCCCGGCACGCAGAAGGCGTCGGTGGCGCCGTGGATCAGAAGCTGGTCGACGAGGATCTGCCCGCCAGTGCGATTAGCCATGCTGCGGCCCTCCCCAGGCCGGGTCGTTCAAGATGTCTTCGGCATGTTCGCCGAGCCTCGGGCTCGGACGCCCGGCCACCTGCCGCACGCCGTTCATGACGATGGGCGAGGCGACGGTCGGAATGCTGCCGGCTTTCGCAGACGCGCTCGGCAGGTCCACTTTCACGCCGCGCGCGTTGACCTGCGGGTCAGCGAAGACCTCGCCGATATCGTTGATCGGGCCGGCGGGCACGCCGACCTTCTCCAGCCCGGCCAGCAGATCGGCCTTGGCATAGCGCTGGCAGAGCAGATGCAGTTTCGCCGTCAGCGCGACGCGATTCTTCACGCGCGACTTGTTGTCGAGATAGTCGGGATGGTCGGCCAGAGCCGGCTCGCCCAGCACCTCGCAGAGCTTGCGCCACTGTCCGTCATTGCCGGTCGCGATGATGATATGGCCGTCCGCGACCGGGAACACGTCATAGGGCACGATGTTCGGATGGGCGTTGCCGAGCCGCGGCGGCGGATTGCCGCCGACAAGGTAGTTCATCGCCTGATTTCCGAGCACGGCGACCTGCGCGTCGAGCAGGGCGAGATCGAGCGTCGCGCCCTCGCCGGTGGCGTCGCGCTGGCGCAGGGCCGAGAGGATGCCGACCGTGGCGTAGAGCCCGGTATAGATATCGGCGACCGCATAGCCCGCCTTCATCGGCGCGCCCGCAGGCTCGCCGGTGATCGACATCGCCCCGCCCATGCCCTGGACGAGGAAGTCGTAGCCGGCGCGTGGCGCATAGGGGCCGTCCTGGCCGAAGCCGGTGACCGAGCAATAGACGAGGCGCGGGAATTCCTTGCGCAGCGAGGCCGCGTCGAGCCCGTATTTCGAGAGGCCGCCGACCTTGAAGTTCTCGATTACGACATCGGCATGGGCGGCCAGCCGCCGGACCAGTGCCTGTCCCTCGGCCGTGCGGAAATCGGCGGTGATCGAGCGCTTGCCGCGATTGGCGGCATGGAAATAGGCGGCGGAGAGATGCTCGTCGCCCGTGCCCTCGACGAAGGGCGGGCCCCATTTGCGGGTGTCGTCGCCTTCCGGCGCCTCGACCTTGACGACATCGGCGCCGAGATCGGCCAGAAGCTGGCCGATCCAGGGGCCTGCGAGGATGCGCGCCAGTTCGAGGACACGCAGGCCGGCGAGGGGGGAGGTCGAAGTCATCAGGCTCGATCCACGCCGTCATCCCGGCTGGGAGCGTAGCGCAGAGCCGGGATCCATGCCTGACCGCCGAGCGGCGATGTTCCGGAAGGGATCCCGGGTCGACCTGCGGTCGCCCGGGATGACGCGGAGGGGGTGGGTAGGGCTCAGAAGAACGCCTGCAGGCCAGTGATGGCTCGGCCGAGGATCAACGCGTGGACGTCATGCGTGCCCTCGTAGGTGTTCACCGTCTCGAGGTTCGCGGCATGGCGCATCACCTGATACTCGATCTGGATGCCGTTGCCGCCGTGCATGTCGCGGGCCTGGCGGGCGATGTCGAGCGCCTTGCCGCAATTGTTGCGCTTGACCAGCGAGATCATCTCCGGGGCCATCTTGCCATCGTCGAGCAGGCGCCCGACGCGGAGCGAGCCCTGCAGGCCGAGCGTGATCTCGGTCAGCATGTCAGCCAGCTTCTTCTGGTAGAGCTGCGTCTGGGCCAGCGGCTTGTTGAACTGCTTGCGGTCGAGCCCGTACTGACGGGCGCGGTGGAAGCAGTCCTCGGCGGCGCCCATCACGCCCCAGGAGATGCCGTAACGGGCGCGGTTGAGGCAGCCGAACGGGCCGGACAGGCCCGAGACGTTCGGCAGCAGATTCTCTTCCGGCACGATGACGCCGTCCATGACGACCTCGCCGGTGATCGAGGCGCGAAGCGAGAGCTTGCCGCCGATCTTCGGAGCGGAGAGACCTTTCATGCCCTTTTCGAGGATGAAGCCGCGGATCTGGTTGTCATGCGCGGCCGATTTCGCCCAGACGACGAAGACGTCGGCGATCGGCGAGTTCGAGATCCACATCTTGGAGCCGGTCAGCTTGTAGCCGTCGGCGACCTTCTCGGCGCGGGTCTTCATGCCGCCGGGATCGGAGCCGGCGTCCGGCTCGGTCAAGCCGAAGCAGCCGACCCATTCGCCCGAGCCCAGCTTGGGCAGGTACTTCTTGCGCTGCTCCTCGCTGCCATAGGCATAGATCGGATACATCACGAGCGACGACTGAACCGACATCATCGAGCGATAGCCGGAGTCGATGCGCTCGACCTCGCGGGCGACGAGCCCGTAGGAGACGTAATTGGCGCCGGCGCAGCCGTATTCCTCGGGAACGGTGACGCCGAGCAGGCCGAGCTCGCCCATTTCGTTGAAGATCGAGCGGTCGGTCTTCTCGTCGAGATAGGCGTCATGGATGCGGGGCGCGAGCTTCTCCTGCGCATAGGCGCGGGCCGTGTCGCGGATCAGGCGCTCGTCCTCGTTCAGCTGCTCGTCGAGCAGATAGGCATCGTCCCAGGTGAACTTCGCGAGCTTGTGGCTGCCGGCCATGGTGTTCGTCTCCCCGATATTCAAACCGTCATGGTCGGGCTTCACCCGACCATCTCGGAAACCAGTGTCTTCTTGTCATGAGTTTCCCAGGTCGCCGCTATCAGGCGCCCGGGAATGAGGCTCTATGTCACGCATCCACGTCGAAGCTGACGCCCTGCGCCAGCGGCAGGGTGGTGCCGTAGTTCAGCGTGTTGGTGGCGCGGCGCATATAGGCCTTCCAGGCGTCAGAACCGGCCTCGCGGCCGCCGCCCGTCTCCTTCTCGCCGCCGAACGCGCCGCCGATCTCGGCACCCGAGGGGCCGATATTGACGTTGGCGATGCCGCAATCCGACCCCTCGTCGGAGACGAAGAGCTCGGCCTCGCGCATGTTCAGCGTGAAGATCGAGGAGGACAGGCCGGCGCCGACCGCGTTCTGGATCGCGATCGCCTCGTCGATGGACTTGTACTTCATCACATAGAGGATGGGCGCGAAGGTCTCGCGCTCGACCGGGCCGCACTGCCTGGGCATCTCGACCAGGGCCGGACGGACATAGAAGCCGCCGGAGCCGACATCGACCTTTTCGCCGCCATGGACCTTGCCGCCCTCGGCCTTGGCTTCGGAGAGCGCCTTCTGCATGCCCTGATAGGCGGCCTCGTCGACCAGCGGGCCGACCAGCACGCCGGCCTCGCGGGGATCGCCGATCTTCACCGAACCGTAGACCTTGGCGAGCTTCGGCACGAGCGCGTCATAGACGCTTTCATGCACGATCAGGCGCCGCAGCGTGGTGCAGCGCTGGCCGGCGGTGCCCATCGCCGCGAAGGCGATGCCGCGCAGCGCGAGGTCGAGATCGGCCGAGGGAGCGACGATCGCGGCGTTATTGCCGCCGAGCTCGAGGATGGCGCGGGCGAAGCGCGCGGCCAGCTTCTGGCCGACTTCCTTGCCCATGCGGGTCGAGCCCGTGGCGGAGACGACCGGGACGCGGTGGTCGGAGACCAGGATGTCGCCGATCTCGCGGCCACCGACGAGAACCTCGGAGAGGCCGATCGGGGCCTCGGGGCCGAAGCGCTTCATCGTCTTCTCGACGATGGCCTGCACGGCGAGCGCGGTCAGCGGGGTCTTCTCGGAGGGCTTCCAGACGACGCTGTCGCCGCAGACGAAGGCGAGCGCCGCGTTCCAGCACCAGACCGCGACCGGGAAATTGAAGGCCGAGATCACGCCGCAGATGCCGATCGGGTGCCAAGTCTCCATCATGCGATGATTCGGGCGCTCGGTGGCGATGGTCAGGCCGTAGAGCTGGCGCGACAGGCCGACGGCGAAGTCGCAGATGTCGATCATCTCCTGAACCTCGCCGAGGCCCTCGGAGGTGACCTTGCCGGCTTCAAGCGTCACCAGCAGGCCGAGATCGGCCTTGGCGGCGCGCAGCTCCTCGCCGAGCAGGCGGACGAACTCGCCGCGGCGCGGCGCCGGCACCTTGCGCCAGGCGAGATAGGCCGACTGGGCCCGGCCGATCGCGGCCTCGGCTTCGGCCGGTGCAGTCTCGCGCAGGGTCACGACGGTCTCGCCGGTGATCGGCGAGCGGGCCGAGAGGCCGGCATCCGCGTAAGCGGACTCGGAAACGCCGAGGCGCTTGAGCAGGGCGAGCGTGTCTTTGGGGAGAGATGTCGTCATGCGTTTGATCCTGATCGCCAGCAAACCACAGCCCTCATCCTGAGGAGCGCTTCCAAAGGAAGCGCGTCTCGAAGGATGCTCCAGCCGGCCCTCGTGGTGCGGACTGGAGCATCCTTCGAGACGCCGCTGCGCGGCTCCTCAGGATGAGGGCTCGTATCGGACTACGGCAGGCAGCCCGGCATTCGCGGAGAATGCCCTCTTTCATAGGTCGACAGCAACCGATATGTTCTCACCACTTGATGAGAATTAATCATGGATGATGCGATCGTTCCCGGCCGCCTCTCGGTACCCTCGCTCTCAGCGCTCGCCGCCTTCGAGGCAGCGGCTCGGCATGGCAGTTTTACCCGCGCCGCCGAGGAGCTGAACCTGACGCAAGGGGCCGTCAGCCGACAGGTCGCCCATCTTGAGGAGGTGCTCGGCGTCAGCCTGTTCGAGCGCGTCAAGAAGCGCGTCAGCCTCACCATCGCTGGAGCGGCCTATGCTGCGGAGGTTCGCGACGGATTGTCGCGGCTCGCCGCCGCCACGGTCTCCGCCATGGCCTTCCGGGGCGCGGCGGGCGTGCTCAACCTCGCGATCCTGCCGACCTTTGGCACGCGCTGGCTGATTCCGCGTCTGCCGCGTTTCATCGAGGCCCATCCCGGCATCACGATCAATTTCGCCACCAAGCTCGTGCCCTTCGATTTCGGTCGCGAGCCGCTCGATGCTGCAGTCCATTTCGGCGACCCGGTCTGGCCCGGCGCTCGGCTGCATCGTCTGATGGGAGAGGAGATCGTGCCGGTCGCCTCGCCGGCGCTCGTCGCCCGCTTCGGCCTTTCGGAGCCGGCCGACATGCTGAAGGCGCCGCTGTTGCAGCAATCGACCCGGCCCCGCGCCTGGGCCAACTGGCTGGAAGAACAGGGTTTGCCGCCGCAGCGGGCCTTGATGGGGCCGCGCTTCGAGCAGTTCGCCATGGTCTCGCAGGCAGCAGTGGCGGGGCTCGGTCTCGCCATCGTGCCGCGTTTCCTCGTCGAGGAGGAATTGCGCTCGGGGGCGCTCGTCATCCCGGTCGACCGTTCGCTTGTCGGGCAGGAAGGCTATTATCTCGTATACCCGGAGGAGAAGGCGAACCTGCCGACCGTCACCGCTTTCCGGGATTGGCTCCTGGCGGAATT
>JARYGW010000273.1:0-7730 GCA_033792295.1 Allobosea sp. | reverse complement strand
GCGCGGCACCGCCGGTGGCCCATGCGGCCGGCGGCGCCCGCGCTTTCGAAGCTTATGGGACGGAAAGAATGGAAAAGGTTCCAATGACTGCGGGCGGCTTCGCCGCCTTGGAGACGGAGCTGAAGCACCGCCAGCAGGTCGAGCGCCAGCGCATCATCACGGCGATCTCCGAAGCACGCGCGCTGGGCGACCTCTCCGAGAACGCCGAATATCATGCGGCGAAGGAAGCGCAGTCGTTGAATGAAGGCCGCATCATGGAGCTGGAGTCGCTGATCGGCCGGGCCGACATCATCGACGTCTCCAAGCTCGGCGGCGACACCGTGAAATTCGGCGCGACCGTCAAACTGATCGACGACGACACCGAGGAAGAGAAGAGCTACCAGATCGTCGGCGAGCCGGAATCCGACGTTAAATCCGGCAAGGTCTCGATCGGCTCGCCGATCGCGCGCGCGCTGATCGGCAAGAAGGTCGGCGATTCCGTGCAGGTCAACACGCCCGGCGGCGGCAAATCCTACGAGATCGTCGGCGTCGTCTTCCGCTAACCAACACATCAGGGCGCCGATGAAAATCGGCGCCGGACGCCCTACATTGTTTCCGAAGGCCTTCGGAGACGTCGCCATGACCACTCGCCGCCAGTTTCTCGCCCTGTCGCTCGCCGGAGCGGCGCTTGCGCTGCTTCCGGCCGGCTTCTCGCCGTCTTACGCGCAGACCGCACCAATCGGCTCGATCCGCGTCGAGTTCGCGCGAACGGTCACCGACGCCTGGGGCGACAATGTCAGGCTGGTCAGCGCCGAGCTGCAGAAGACCCTGGCCGATATCCTCGGCCCCGAGTTCCGCCCCGGCGCCGGCAATCGCCTCGTCGTGACGGTGCGCAGCATCTGGCTGGCGAGCTATGCCGGCGGGGGCGGCGGCGGCAAGCCGTCCGATGGCGGTGCCTCCAACGACTATCTCGAAAGCACCGCGACGCTCTACGACCGCGCCGGCCGCCAGCTCGGCAGTTGGCCGATCATGTCGACGGAGCTCTCCGGCGGCGCCGGCGCCTGGTATCTGCAGGATGTCGATCAGCGCCGGCTGAAGGCGCTGGCGCGCAACAACGCCTGGTGGATCAAGCGCTTCATCGCAGGCTGAAGGCTGCTCAGCCGAAGGGAACGATCGGCTCGTCCTTGACCCGGTCGAGCGTCAGCGCCGTGCGGACGTTGCGGACATTCGGCATGGCGGTGAGATCCGCCACGAAGTCCTGAAAGGCCTTGAGGTCGGGCGCGACGCATTTCAGCGCGAAGTCGATATCGCCGGAGAGCGTCCAGCATTCGCGCACCGTCGCCCATTCGCGAATCCGCTTCTGGAACGCCGCGAGATCGACTTCCGCCTGGCTCGCCAGATGCACGAAGGCGAAGCAGACCACCTCGTAGCCCAGCTTCCGCTCGTCGAGATCGGCATGGTAGCCGCGGATCAGCCCGGCCTCCTCCAGCGCCCGGACGCGCCTGAGGCAAGGCGGCGGCGAGATGCCGACACGGCTCGCCAGCTCGACATTGGTCATGCGACCATCGGCCTGGAGTTCGCGCAGGATGCGCAGGTCGATATCGTCGAGTTTCGCCGGCAATGAACGTCCTCAGAGGCAGGTGGCGCTGGTGTAGACGGCGGCGGCAGGCGATACAAGACGCATGCCGCAGACGCCGACCGCCATGCACCCGAAAACCGCCCCGACGATCTGGGTCCTGACCGACGGCAAGGCGGGCGACGAATTGCAATGCCTTGGCGTGGCCGAGCGGCTCGGCATCGAGCCTGAAATCCGTCGTGTCGCTCCGCGAAAGCCCTTCGCCTGGCTGATGCCGCGCGGCCCCATCGACCCGCGCGAAGCACCGGATCGTGCGCGAAGCCCGATCCGCCCCCCCTTCCCCGACATCGCCATCGCCTCGGGGCGCCGCGCCGTCGCCTACCTCCGGGCGGTGAAGAAGGCCTCGAACGGCCGGACCTTCACCGCCTTCCTCAAGGATCCGCGCACCGGCTCCGGCGCTGCCGACCTCATCTGGGTCGCGGAGCATGACAGGCTGCGGGGTGACAATGTCCTCGTCACCACGACTTCGCCGCACCGTCTGACTCCAGAGAAGCTCGCGGCCGCCCGCGCCGCACCCCCGGCCTCGATCGCAGCCCTCGCCACCCCACGTGTCGCCGTTCTGGTGGGTGGCGACAGCCGGCACCATCGCTTCACCCCCGCCGACAACGAGCTTCTGGCTAGTCAGCTCGACGCCCTCGCGGCTTCCGGCGCACAGCTGATGGGCTCGCCCTCGCGCCGCACGTCACCGGCTCTCTCTGCCGCGGTTGCCGAGGTCTTCGCGCGCCGTGGCGGCTGGTGGTGGGATGGCAGGGGCGACAATCCCTATCTTGCCCTCCTCGCCAATGCCGATGCCGTCGTCGTCACGGCGGACTCGACGAATATGGTCGGCGAGGCAGCCGCAACAGGCGTGCCGATCCTCGTTTTCGAACCGCAAGGCGGCCATGCCAAGATCGCCACCCTGATCGCGTCGCTGACTCGCCAGGGGGCTGTGCATCCTTTCCGTGGACAGCTTGATGGCGAGCGCTACCAGCCGATAGACTCCACCCCGATCATAGCCGATGCGATACGCGAAGGCTGGCTGCGCCACCGGGCGGCGCTTGGGCTCACGAGCCCCTGAAGCGCGGTAGCCCTTGTTTCGGCGCGCCGCCGTCGTATCTGTCGGAATCGAGCGCGGCGTGCCGCGGGGAAGGAAACGAGACGATGGCCCACACCCACGCCCGCGTCATGATCATCGGCTCCGGCCCGGCCGGCTACACCGCCGCCATCTATGCCGCCCGCGCCATGCTGGAACCGGTGCTGATCTCCGGCATGCAGGCCGGCGGCCAGCTCATGATCACCACCGATGTCGAGAACTATCCCGGCTTCGCCGACGTCATCCAGGGTCCCTGGCTGATGGAGCAGATGCGCGCCCAGGCCGAGCACATGGGCACGAAGATGGTCTCCGACCACATCGCCCGCGTCGATCTCTCGCAGCGCCCCTTCCGGCTCTGGGGCGATGGCGGCGAGACCTATTCCTGCGACTCGCTGATCATCGCCACCGGCGCCCAGGCGAAATGGCTCGGCCTGCCCTCCGAGCAGAGCTTCCAGGGCTTCGGCGTCTCGGCCTGCGCCACCTGCGACGGCTTCTTCTTCCGTAACAAGGAGGTCGCGGTCGTCGGCGGCGGCAACACCGCCGTCGAGGAAGCGCTCTACCTCGCCAATCTCGCCAGCAAGGTCACGCTGATCCATCGCCGCGATCATCTGCGCGCCGAGCGCGTCATGCAGGAGAGGCTGTTCAAGCATCCGAAGATCGAAGTGGTCTGGGACAGCGAAATCGCCGAGATCTGCGGCGGCACCACCCCGCCCAACGTCACGCATCTGAGCCTGAAGAACACCAAGACCGGCGCCGAGAGCGAATTGAAAACCGACGGTGTCTTCATCGCCATCGGCCACAAGCCGGCGACCGAGCTCTTCGTCGGCCAGCTCGACATGCGCGAGAGCGGCTATCTGGAGGTGGAAGCCGGCACGACTCAGACCAATGTTCCGGGCGTCTTCGCAGCCGGCGACGTCACCGACGAGCACTATCGTCAGGCGGTCACGGCCGCCGGCATGGGCTGCATGGCCGCGCTCGACGCCGAGCGCTGGCTGCTTGCGAGCACGCTAGACCAGCGGGAAGCGGCTGAATAGGGCTTTTCGGGAACTCATCACCGAGTTTGATGAGTTCCCTCACCAGATTCAGTGCCAAAAAGAACAATCTCTGCTGCCGAGGCATTGACGCACAAGGACTTTATCCCCCATCATGCACAAAACGCATAGCGGGGGAAGCGCGGTGGATTGGGACCGCATTCGAATTTTTTATACCGTCGCAGAGTCAGGCAGTTTCACCAAAGCTGGCGATGTTCTGGGATTGAGTCAATCGGCCGTGAGTCGGCAGATCGGCGCGCTTGAGCGTGAGCTCAGGGCACCGCTGTTCCACAGGCATACGCGCGGTCTGATCCTCACCGAGCAAGGCGAGTTGCTTTGGCGCGCAGCGCGCGAGATGACGCAGCGGCTGGAACGTACGCGCTCGCAGCTCTCGGAGACGCGCGAGCATCCATCGGGCGAGCTCAAGGTCACGGCGACGCGCGGCCTCGGTGGCCACTGGCTGACGCCACGGCTCGCGGAGTTCCTGGATCTCTATCCGGATATCAAGGTCGACCTCATCCTGACCGATGAGGAGCTCGACCTGTCGATGCGCGAAGCGGATATCGCCATCCGCCTGCGCCAACCGCAGCAGCCGGACCTGATCCAGCGCAAGCTCTTCACCGTGCACTATCACGTCTACGCCTCGCCAGCTTATGTGAAGCGCTTCGGCGAGCCGAAGAGTTACGAGGATCTCGACAACCACCGGTTGATCTCCTTCGGGGGCACCTCTCCATCCTACCTCACGGCGGTGCACTGGCTCGGCACGATCGGTCGCGACCAACGCAATCCGCGCCCGCTCCACCTCATCGTCAACAACATTACGGCGATGAAGCGGGCGGTCGATTCCGGAGCAGGCATCGCCGTGCTGCCGGACTATCTGATCGAGACGGGTTCGCCGCTCGTCCAGCTCATGCGCGAATCCGAGATGCCGCAGCTCGAGAGCTATCTGGTCTATCCGGAAGAGATGAAGTCGGTCGCCCGCGTCCAGGTCTTCCGCGACTTCCTGATCCAGAAAGCCCAGCGCTGGACCTACTGACCACCTCGTCGCCCCGCCCCCACGAGATCGGGGCGACGAGCCATCATTGCGGATAAAGTGAGATCGCCCTTTTGCGCCCGACAGGTCGCTGGGCGATCTAACCCTTCCCGGTCTTCCCGCCGCCGCGCCATGGCGGGCGACAGCGAAACGGAACACGCCGGCCCGCCCTGACCACCATCATATCGACGCGCGGGAGCCGCCTGCTCGATTCGGAGGCAGATGAACCGGCCTCGCCACGAGAAATCCTGCAAATGCATGACAGCTCGGTGCGAAGACGCACGCAAAACGGGCAATATCGAACGCCATGTACCTCCCGCGAGGTTTTGCAGGGCTTTCAACCTGCAGCGAATGCATATTTATCAATCATTTAGGCACAAATTGGTCGCATATGAGAATGAGATATGCAGCTTACGCATGGCGGCTCCAAGCTATGCTGCATTGCAAAATGGCAGGCCCTGCACGATATTGAACTCACGGTTGTTCGAAACGGGCTCCGCAATCTCCTCCCGGCGTTGAGTTCGTTTCAGCCGTTCCCCTCTGAGATGTTTGGCGATTGAGCCAGATGTTTCAAACTTACAAAGCCGGCTCCCCTCGGGGACGCCGGCTCTTTTTTGCCGGGCCGCAGCCCCCTTCGGCCAACAAAAAAGGCACCGCCTGGAAGCGGTGCCTTTCGCGTTTCCAGCCTCGGCGGCTCAGGCGGCAAGCTTCCCGGCGATGCTGGCGAAATTGTCGAGGAAGCCCTTGAGGAAGCCCCGGGTTCCCTCATCCGTCACGTTGTGATCGGCGTCGATCAAGCCTTCCTTGAAGGTGATGAAGACCTGGCTGCCGACCACGACCCCAGCAAGGTTGGTCATGATCATCCGCAGCTCGTTCTGGGAAACGGCCGTGCCGACGCCGCCGCCGCTCGTCCCCGTCACCGCGACTGTCTTGCCGGCCCAGGAATTCTGGCCATAGGGACGCGAGGCCCAGTCGATCGCGTTCTTGAGCACAGCCGGAATTGAGCGATTGTGCTCTGGCGTAACGATCAGAACGGCGTCGGCCGCCTCGATCTCGCGCTTCAGCCGCAGGGTCGATTCCGGTCGGTTCGGTTCGAGATCCTGATTGAACATCGGCAGATCGTCGATCTGCACGAAGGTGGGTTCGAAAGCATCGCTTCCGAGCTTTGCCAGGGCCTGAGCCAGCTTGCGATTAATCGACTCGCGACGGTTGCTGCCGACGACGATGGCGAGCTTCAGTTTGGCCATGATAATCCCTCGTTGCTGGGCGGGTATGCCGGGACAGTAGAGGGCTCAGCCAACCCGACGCAAGGCACCGTGCTGCAAGCATGCTATTGCAGCACGCCAAGGTTCCAACATGGCCGTTTCGCCCCGGTTGGAGCGTCAGTTCCGCGAGGGGCGGGCCGCCAGCGGCAATGCGTCGAACAGGCTCGGCTCGGCGCTGGTGCGCGCCTTCTCGATGGTCAGGATCCGGAGCTTCGTCTCGACGCCGCCATCGGCCGAGAAGCCGCCGGTCTTGCCGCCAGCCGCCAGGACCCGATGGCAGGGAACGATGATCGGCCACGGATTCTGCCCGAGCGCAACGCCGACCGCTCGCGCCGCTCCCGGCTCGCCGATGCGCTGCGCCACCTCGCCATAGGTCAGCGTCTCGCCATGCGGGATGGAGAGTGCGACCTCATAGACCTTGCGGTTGAATTCCGGCACGGCCTCGGTCGCGAGCGGCAAATGCGACAGATCGCGCTTTTCGCCCTCGAACAATGCACGGATTCCGGAAACCGCCTCGGCGACGAAACCCTGCGCCTCGGCTTCCTCGGCATCCGGGAAACGCCGCTCCAGCCGCCGGCGTGCGCCAACCTCGTCGCCTTCCGGCAGCTGGGCGCCGATAAAGCGCTCTCCTTCCCAGGCCAGTGCGCAGATACCGATCGCCGTCTCGAAGAGATGGAAATTCTGGGTGGCCATCTTCGCCCTCCCAACGCCGTTGCATGGACCCGATCCGATCTAGCACCGTCATAGCGGCATGGGCACCCGAAAGCTGGCAGCAGGGCTTGCGCTTCACATGAAGAGCGCTTCGCCCTCCAGCCCCTTGTAGAGTCCCGCGACCTGTTCGCCATAGCCGTTATAGATCTGCGTCGGGCGCCGCTCGCGCGAGCCCAGCACCTGCTCGCTCGCCTGGCTCCAGCGCGGATGCGGTACGGCGGGATTCACATTGGCCCAGAAGCCGTATTCGCTGGCCTGCAGTGCTTCCCAGAATGTCTTCGGCCGCTCGGCCACGAAGCTGATCTTCCGGATCGATTTCACCGATTTGAAGCCGTATTTCCACGGCGTGATCAGCCGAATCGGCGCGCCGTGCTGGGTCGGCAGCGGCTTGCCGTAGATTCCGGTGACGAGCAGCGGCAGTTCGCTCGTCGCCTCGGCGATAGTCAGCCCCTCGACATAGGGCCAGGGATACCAGCGCTGGTTCTGCCCCGGTGCAACGCGCGGGTTCAGGAAGGTCTCGAAGCGGATGTATTTCGCCCCGGAAAGCGGCTTGGCCAACGCGACTAGGGATTTGAGCGGAATGCCGGTCCACGGCACCGCCATCGCCCAGGCCTCGACGCAACGGAAGCGATAGAGCCTCTCCTCCAGCGGCAGCTTACGCACGAGATCGTCGAAGCCGATCTCGAACGGCTTCTCGACCATGCCCTCGACCTGTATCGACCAGGGCCGCGTCGCCAGCCGCTGCGAAGCGTCGACGATGTCCTTCGACATGCCGAATTCGTAGAAGTTGTTGTAGTTCGCCGCGTCCTCCGCCTTGGTCAGCGGGACGTCGAGCTGGAAGGCCTCGTTGCGCCTGGCGGGGTAGAGGTCGAGCGTCGGATCGGGCGTCTCGGCCATCGCGAGGCCGGGTAGAGAGGCGCCTGCGATCAGCCCTGCTCCCGCAGCCATGAGCTGGCGACGGTTGAGGAACACGCTCTCCGGCGTGGCTTGGCTTTCCGGCATT
>JARYGW010000272.1:0-7781 GCA_033792295.1 Allobosea sp. | reverse complement strand
ACGTGCGCCGTCGAGATCGTGATGCCGCGCGCCTTCTCCTCAGGAGCCTTGTCGATCTGGTCATACGCCGTGAACGACGCACCACCCGACTCCGCCAGAACCTTCGTGATCGCAGCCGTCAAAGACGTCTTGCCATGGTCAACGTGACCAATCGTTCCAATGTTGCAGTGCGGCTTCGTCCGCGAAAACTTCTCTTTGGCCATGACACCCTTGTCCTCGAAGGCGGCCCTCCGGGGCCTTGAAACCGCGTCGCATTAGGGGGTTTTGCAGCCGGATGCAAGCCGACCGCTCCCATCGGCCTCCTGAGACGCCGGAGCGACGAGGCTCAGGCTAATTCTTCACCATCCAGCGCCCGCGGACACGCTGCAGAAGGAGCGCCGTCACAGGGTAGCCGTCGTTCGGTATCCGGGCGATACGGCGCAGGCTCGCGACCGCCTCCGGGTCGGCTCCGTCACCGAAGGCCACGATGTCGCGCGCCGGCACCGCGACGACCAGGTCGGCGGGAAGATTCGGGAGCGCCGACCAGACCTCGGGGAGCAGCAGCAGCGCGGCATTGTAGTCGGCATCGAAGGACAGGGACCTGACGGGACCATGTTCCTCGATCTGCAGGCGGGAGACCCTGCGCTTCAGGTTCTCCCGGCCAATATTCATCATATCCTGGTCGCTGAGCCCGAAGCGCTTCCCTTCTCCGCTCATGACGTAGCGGGATATGTCCTTGCGATCTTCGACGACCACGACCGAGATATCGCCTGCCAGATCCGCATGGACGAGTCCTGGCGTAGGCTTCGATTGGGCACGTGCCTTCTCCCCGGCGGCCGCGACGAAGCCGTGGTTCTTGACCGTAACCAGCAGCGCATTCTTGAAGGAAGCCGCATCGCGGTGAGGCGCACCGCATCCCTGGCAAGCCGGTTCTTCAGCGCTCGATCGATCCGGCCACATGGCGAGCATGGCAAGCAACACAACCAGTAAGCGCAACATGACGAGTCCCCCAACCCACGAGCAGCATCGTGCATCGGGAACATAATGGCAACATACTTTATTGACGTTAGGTCGTCTTGACCCCGAACACCCGCCGGTAGCGCGCCACGGCCTCCGGCTCGCCCGAGACCTTCTCGGGATTGTCGGAGAGCTTCACCGCCGGGCGGCCATTCGCCTTCGTAACCTTGCAGACCAGGGACATCGGGTCGAGTTCTCGCGAACCGTCCGGCGAGCAGCCGACGAGATCGTTGGTCAGATCGGTCCCCCAGCCGAAGGCCATGCGAACCTTGCCGTCGAAATGATGGTAGACGCGCTCGATCGCATCGACATCGAGCCCATCCGAGAAGACCAGCAGCTTCTCGCGCGGGTCACGCCCGTGCTCGCGCCACCACTGGATGATCGTCTCGCCGGCCGGGATCGGCGGCGCGCTGTCGGGGCGGAATCCGGTCCAATCGGCCACCCAATCCGGCGCATGGCGCAGGAAGCTCTTCGTGCCGAAGGCGTCCGGCAGCGCGATCAGCAGGTTGCCGCCATAGACCTGGCGCCATTCGTCGAGCACGCGATAGGGCGCGCGCAGCAATTCCGCGTCCGTATCGGCCAGCGCAGCCAGCACCATCGGCAATTCATGGGCGTTGGTGCCGATCGCCTCGAGATCGGTATCCATGGCGAACAGCACGTTCGAGGTGCCGGTGAAGGCCGGTCCCAGGCCCTCCTTCAGCGCCAGCACGCACCAGCGCTGCCAGAGATGGCCGTGGCGGCGGCGGGTGCCGAAATCGGAAAGCTTCAGATTGGGCAGCTTCTGCAGCCTCTCGACCTTATCCCACATCTTGGCCTTGGCGCGGGCGTAGAGCACGTCGAGCGAGAAGCGCCGCTGGCCGAGCATGACGCGGCGCGCCCTGAGCTCGTTGATGATGGCGAGCGCCGGCACCTCCCACATCGTGGTGTGTGTCCAGGGACCGTCGAAATGCAATTCGTACTGGCCGTCGACCTTGCGCAGATCGTATTCGGGCAACTGGAAATCGGCGAGCCAGGCCATGAAGTCCGGCGAGAACATCTGCGTCTTACCGTAGAAGCTGTTACCCGCGAGCCAGATCAGCTCCTTCTTGGTGAAGCGCAGCGAGCGGGCATGGTCGAGCTGGGCGCGCAATTCGGCTTCGTCGACGATATCGGCGAGACGGATATGCTTCGAGCGATTGATCAGCGAGAAGGTGACGCGGACTTCCGGGTGGAAGGCCCGGATCATCTGCAGCATCAGAAGCTTGTAGAAATCGGTATCGAGCAGGCTGCGGATGATCGGATCGAGCCGCCAGCCGTGATTGTAGGTCCGCGTCGCGATGTCGGCGTAGATCATATCGGCATCAGATCCGGAAAGGTTCGGCGGCAGAACGGCGGGAGGCGACGCGCGAGCGCCGGTTGACGAGCCGCATCAGAACAATGCCTTGGCCGAAGGCGCAAGCGCCGGCCACGCAGCCATGCCCAGCGACAGGACCATGAGCGCGGCGAGCAGCACGCCCAGCAGCGGCAGCACGGCCCGGAACACGGCGCCCGCCGGAACCCGCATCACCCCGCTGACGACATAGACGAGAATGCCGAGCGGCGGCGTCAACCCGTGGATCATCAGGTTGACGACGAGCACGACGCCGAACTGGATCGGATCGAGCCCGGCCGCCACCGCGGCCGGCAGCAGGAGCGGCGCCAGCAGCAGGATCGCCGCGCCGATGTCGAGAAAGAGCCCGGCGACCAGCAGCACCAGATTGGCGAGCAGCGCCACGGCATAGGGGCCGGCACCGAAGGCCGTGACGAATCCGGCCATCTGCTCGGAGACGCGGTCGACCGCGAGCAGGAAGGCGAAGGGCGCCGAAGCGCCGATCAGCAGGCCGATCGCGGCGGATTCCATCGCCGATTTGCGCAAGGCGGTGAAGACGCCGCCTAGATCGAGGCTGCGCAGTGCAAGGCACGCAATGACGGCATAGGCGACGGCAAGTGCGGATGCTTCCGTCACTGTGACCACGCCGAAGCGGATGCCGACGACCACGACGATGCCGAGCCCGATGGCGGGGACGGCGCCGCTCAGCGCCCTGCCCCGCTCGGCCGCGCTCGCCTTAGGCGCGGCATCGACGACGCCGCGCACGCTGAAATGGATGCCGATGGCCAGCGCCAGCGTCAGCACGCCGCCAGCGACGAAGCCGCCGACCAGGAGCGAGCCGACGGAGAGATTCGTCGCGCTCGCCAGGATCAGGAAGGCGATGGAGGGCGGAATGATGTTGTCGAGCATCGAGACGCCGGCGACGATCGCCGCCGCATTGGCCGGCGGATAGCCGCGCGCCACCAGCGTCGGTGCCATCACCTTCGCCCCGAAGGCGGCATTGGCGATGGACGAGCCGGAAGCACCCGAGAACAAGGCGCTGGAAACCAGCGCCGTCTGCGCCAGCCCCGCGCGCCAATGCCCGACCAGCGTCGCGGCGAAACGGATCAATCGCTCGGCCAGTCCTCCCTCGGTCAGAATCTCCCCCGCCAGCAGAAAGAACGGAATCGCCAGCAGCAGGAACTTGCCGACGCCGCCGACCATGGTCTGGACGATGGCGGGCTCCGGCATCAACCCGCCGAAAGGCGCCGTGATCGAGACACCCGCCAGTAGCGCGAAAGGCAAAGGCGCGCCGAGCAGCAGCCCTGCCCCTGCGAACAATGCCGCAACCAGGCTCGGCGTCGGGAAGAGGTCGAACTGCAGCCGCGTCGCGGCATAAAGGCAGAGCCCGACCATCAGGGCGCCCAGCGCATCGGCGAGGGCGCGCTCGCGCCGGAGATGCAGGAAGAGCAGCAGAGCCGTCAGCCCGCCGGAGCCAGCAAAGCCGGCGAAACGCAGCCATTCCGGCAGGCCGAGCACCGTCGAGCGCCCACCGACCAGCACGGCTACGCTCGTGCCGCCCATCGCCAGCACGAAGGCTCCCTGAAAAGCGATGGCCTCGGCCAAAATGCCGGCCACACGGCGGCCGCCGCTCGGCAGCAGCTTCACGATCACGTCGAGCCGCATCGCCAGCGCGCCGGTTACAGCCAAGGGCACGCCGACGACGATCAGAGCCAGGAAAAGCCAGGTCGCCAGTTCGTCCGACCAGACGAAGCCGCCGCCGAACAGATAGCGGCGCAATACTGCAACCATCACGACGAGAAAGAGCGCGGCCAGGATCAGCGCGCCGGCGATCTCCAGCATGGCGCGCAACCGCGCCTCGGCACGGGCGAGAATTCCAGTCCTCTCCTCCTGCCGTTGCATACCGCTCATCGCGCGCCCTGTTCCGTTCCCGCCATGTGCGCCCTTATCGCGAGACGCCGTTGCACGGCTCCTCGGGATGAGGGCTCATGGGATGCTCAGTGGCGAGCCGGTCGAGCCTTCGTCAAGCATATGGCGCGCTCGCTTGCCTCTCTCTTTACGCAGGACCAAGGAGAAAGCGGCCTTCGCCATTGCCGTGCCGCCCTCTCTCAAGCTATCTCGCCTGCTTGATCGGGATTTGAATGCTCATGGCGTCCGAAACGATACTCCCAGAGGCCGGCTTCGGCGCCAGCCCCTCGACCCCTTACGACCTCGCCATCATCGGCGGGGGCATCAATGGCTGCGGCATCGCCCGCGACGCAGCGGGACGCGGCGCCTCTGTCGTGCTGTTCGAGAAGGACGACCTCGCCAGCGCTACCTCCTCGCGCTCGACCAAGCTGATCCATGGCGGCCTGCGCTATCTCGAATATTACGAGTTCCGTCTGGTGCGCGAGGCACTGATGGAACGCGAGCGGCTCTGGGCCATCGCACCACACATCATCCGGCCGCTGCGTTTCGTGCTGCCGCATCACAAGGGCCTGCGCCCCGCCTGGCTGCTGCGGCTCGGTCTGTTCCTCTACGACCATATCGGCGGCCGCAAGCTGCTGCCCGCGACCCGCACGCTCGACCTCGCCCAGGACCCTGCGGGCCGTCCGCTCAAGGACAACCGGGCGAAAGCCTTCGAATATTCCGACTGCTGGGTCGAGGATGCCCGGCTCGTCGTGCTCAATGCCATGGATGCCGCCGTCCGTGGCGCCGCGATCCACACCCGCACCCGCGTCACCACGGCCATCCGCGAGAACGGGCTCTGGCACGTGACGGCGGAGGGCCCGCAGGCCCGCTCCGAGATCTGGGCCAAGGCGCTGGTCAACGCCGCCGGTCCCTGGGTCGGCGAGGTGCTGAACGGCGTCATCCACACCAACGCGAAGGCCGGCGTCCGCATGGTGCAGGGCAGCCATATCGTCGTGCCGAGGCTGTACGAGCACGATCGCTGCTACATTTTCCAGAACGCCGACGGTCGCATTATCTTCGCGATCCCCTACGAGCAGGATTTCACCCTGATCGGCACCACCGACCGCGACTACCACGGCGATCCGACGGATGTGACCGCCACACCGGAAGAGATCGCCTATCTCTGCGCCGCGGCGAGCGAATATTTCAGCAAGCCCGTGACGCCGGAATCCGTGGTCTGGACCTATTCCGGCGTGCGCCCGCTCTATGACGACGGTGCGTCCAAGGCGCAGGAGGCGACGCGCGACTACGTGCTGACGCTCGATGCGCCCGATGGCTCTGCGCCGTTGCTCTCGGTCTTCGGCGGCAAGATCACCACCTATCGTCGCCTCGCGGAATCGGCACTGGCCAAGCTGGCGCCGCTCGCCCCCTGGGCAGCTCGCGCCGAGTGGACGATGACGGGAGCGCTGCCCGGCGGCGACTTCCCGGTGCGCGGCTTCGATGCCCTCGTGAACGAACTCGCCACCACCTACCCCTGGCTCGAACGCCGCACCGCGACGCGGCTCGCCCGCAGCTATGGTACACGCGCCCGCGACATCCTGGACGGCGCGAAGAACCTCGCCGATCTCGGCCGCCATTTTGGCGCCGATCTCTACGCGCGCGAGGTCCGTTATCTGATGCGAGCCGAATGGGCGCGCCACGCGCAGGATGTGCTCTGGCGGCGCAGCAAGCTCGGCCTGCGCATCACGCCGGAGGAGCAGGAGGCGCTCGACGGTTTCATGCAGCAGGAATCAGCCGCAGCTGCCTGATTTTTTCGATGCAGCAATCGGTTGCATCGAAAAGCGGAATCAATTCGTCAGGCCGTCGGCAACCGTTTCCGAGGCCCTGCGTCAGAAGCCGCAGATCTCCACCAGCTTCTCTTGCGTCTTCGGCCCCGGAATGCCATCGACCCTGAGCGGCGGGTAGCTCTTCTGGAAGAGCGTCACCGCCCGGGTCGTCTTCGGCCCCTTGATGCCGTCCACGCGCCCGGCGCCGAAGCCCAGCGCATTGAGCCGGAACTGCACGCCGGTGAGATAATCCGGCCTTGGCGCGGTCTTTTCGCCGGCCTTGATGACGATCTCGGGCATGCGAAGCACCGTCTTGCCCTTCTTGCGCTCCTTGAAGGCATCGAAGCTGCCCTTGACGATCTCGGGCGGAGCCGGATCGCGCTTGGAGGGTGCCGAGGTCGCGGCGACGACGACGGGCGCCGCGAGATCGACGCCTTCCGGCGTCTCCAGCGCGGTCATCCCCTCGATCAGCATGGCGGTCCCGGGAAAGAGCGACATCGAGCTTTCGAGCAGCGAGGTAAACTGCATGGTGTTGGCCAGGCCGACGGCCTGATTCTCCATGAGGCCGATACCGCTACCTTGCAGGGTTCCCCATCTCCGGACGAGCTCCTCCAAAGTCGGGAAGTAGTTGCCGCCATAATCGGCGAAGCGCACCTGCCCCATGGCATTCCGCACCGCAATGACGCTGTGCTTGATCTCCTTGAGCTCGCCCGCCGCCGTCTTCACCACGCAGCGTATGGCGAAGACGACCACGCCCTCTTCGGTCTGGGCGAGCTGGGTGATGTCCCTGACCGTCTTCGCCTGGTTCAGCCGTGTGACCTTGACGCCCTGCGAGATCAGAAACTCCAGCGCCTTTTCGACGGGCGAACTGAGCTGGGTCTTGCCGGCGGCGTTCTGCGACAGCGAGCCGAGCGGCTTTCCGACCGCGGCGGCCATATCTTTCAAGGTGATGAAATAGCTTTTGCCGCGAATGATCGAGGTGACGTTGTTCACCGCCTGGAAGGTACAGGGCCCCGTCACGCCCTTGACCTGTACGGCCAGCCTGATCCGCTGCAGATGGGCGAAGCGCGACAGCATCCCGCCGGCCTTGCCCAACGGGCCGAGAATGGCGAGCAGACGCAGCGCATCCTTGCCGTAGCCTCTCCACCCGCCCTGCGCCATGCCCTCGCCGAAGCGCAGGATGTCGACGAACCCGGCACCGAGCTCCATCGAGGTCTGCACCCCGGTCGCCACCGTCACCGCCCACCATTGCGGATTGTCCTGCACCCATTCGGTCAGGATCTTTTCGGTCTCGCGCTTCTGCTTGTCCCACCAGTCGGCATATTCGGAAAGGGCCACGATCGTCTCCATGGAGGCAGCGCAGCGGATCGGGCGCGGAAGCTCGCGCAGCGGAACATCCGTGCGTCATCGAAGGGCCGCCCTGCCACGGCGGCGCCCGGGAAGGCGCAGTCGCCGCAAGGGCAAGCTGCTGTTAGTCGCGGAGATGAAGGAGCTGGTTCACGCCACCTGATAGGCGAAGGCGCCGTCCGCGACCGAGACTTTCACCTCGCTCAACGGCTTCTTCTCGAGCTGCAGGTTGAGGATCGCGCGCGAGAGCGCCGGCAGCATCGAGTTGGTGATGATGTTGTCGATCATGCGCCCGCCCGAATCCGGGTCGTTGCACTGGCCGACGATGTGCTCGACCACCGCGTCGTCATAGATGAAGCTCGCCTTGTGGTTCT
>JARYGW010000271.1:0-7791 GCA_033792295.1 Allobosea sp. | reverse complement strand
CGAGCCCTCAATCCACCGAGACGTTCCGCCGTCGCGGCATCCGGGTCGGGCGTGTCGAGACGGTTGAGGATGCTGACCTCCTCCCAATTGCCATGGGGCCGGACGTCGTAATGGAGGGCCAAGAGCTCGGCGTCGGCCGGGCCGAGCAGGGTCTCGATCTCGGCTCGCGTCCAGACATAGTACTTGCCCTCCTCGCCCTCCGAATCGGCGTCGAGGCTCGCGGCGAAGGCGCCCTCCGGCAGCAGCATCTCGCGCTCCAGCCAGGCGACGATGCCTTCCGCCGCCTCGCGCGCGAGAGCGTTGCCGCTGCGGTTCGCCTCGAGCGCGTAGAGTGCGAGAAGCTGGGCGTTGTCGTAGAGCATCTTCTCGAAATGCGGGACGAGCCAGCGCGCATCCACACTGTAGCGCGCGAAACCTCCGCCGAGATGATCGTGAATGCCGCCGCGAGCCATGCGGTCCAGAGTGACAGTGGCGGCCTGCAACGCGCTTTGCGATTCTACCGATCGTGTTCCGGCGCGCCAGAGCAGTTCGATCAATCCGGAATTGGGAAACTTCGGCGCGCCCTTCAGTCCGCCATCGCGCGGGTCGAAAGCGCCTGCGATCTCTGCAGCGAGATGATCGAGATTCGGTTCTCCGGCTTCGCCGAGCGCTGCGGTTTCGGCGCGCTGCAAGGCGGTGCGGATTGCGTCGGCATTGCTGGCGATCCGCTCAGGCTCGCGCTGGAAGATCGCCGACAGCTGTCGCAGCACGGCAGTGAAGGAGGGGCGGCCATGGCGCGGCTCCGGCGGAAAGTAGGTGCCGCCCCAGAAGGCATCGCCATCCGGCGTCAGGAACATCGTCAGCGGCCAGCCGCCCTGCTCTCCGAGACTATGCAGGGCGCTCATATAGACATGGTCGATGTCGGGCCGCTCCTCGCGGTCGACCTTGATGTTCACGAAAAGCTCGTTCATGACGGCGGCTGTCGCCGGGTTCTCGAAGCTCTCATGCGCCATGACATGGCACCAATGGCAGGCGGCGTAACCAATCGAGAGCAGTACGGGCCGGTTGCTGCGTTTCGCTTCGGCGAAGGCCTCCGGACTCCACTCCCACCAGTCGACGGGGTTGTCGCGATGTTGGAGCAAATAGGGGCTGGCAGCTCCGGAGAGGCGGTTCATCGGTCGCTCCTTCCCGGCGCCGGGACGGCACCATGATCGATCAGACAACGCAGCCTACCATCGTCGCGCTCTCATCGGCACCGGGGCGTGCAGGGGTGGCCGTGCTCCGGGTATCGGGGCCGCAAGTTCGATTCGTTCTCGAAACGACAGCCGGAATCATCCCGCCGCCGCGCCTCGCGAGCCTGCGGATTCTCCGTGATGCGCAAGGTCAGGTGATCGACAGAGGACTCGTTCTGTTCTTCCCCGGCCCTACCAGTTTTACCGGCGAAGATGTCGTTGAATTTCATATACATGGCTCGCGCGCGGTGCTCGCGGTACTACTGCGGCATCTCACAGCACTACCGGGTGTGAGGCTGGCGGAGGCCGGTGAGTACACCCGGCGTGCCTTCGAAGCTGGCAAACTCGATCTGGCCGCGGTGGAAGGTCTCGCCGACCTGATCGATTCGGAAACGGAATGGCAATTGCGGCAGGCCCTGCGCCAGATGGACGGTGCGCTCGGTGCTTTGGCAGGCCAATGGCGCACGCAATTGCTGGAAGCCATGACGCTGCTCGCGGCTGAGATTGATTTCTCGGACGAAGGCGATGTCGAGGGGCCTCTGCAGGAAGAAGCGCTGCGGATCGGCGGTACTGTCCTGGAGTCGCTTCGAGAGGCACTCGGCAGTTTCTCGATGGGCGAACGCGTCCGCGAGGGTTTCATCGTGGTGCTCGCCGGGCCCCCGAACGCCGGTAAGTCGAGTCTGCTGAATGCGCTGGCGCGTCGTGACGTGGCGATTGTTTCTGCCAAGGCCGGAACCACGCGTGACGCGCTCGAAGTCCGGCTGGATCTGCAAGGTCTGCCGGTCATCCTGATCGATACCGCCGGCTTGCGTGAAAGCGCCGACCCGGTCGAGGCCGAAGGCGTGAGGCGCGCCCGCGCCCTGGTGGAGCGCGCCGACCTCGTTTTGAGCCTGCGCGGGATCGATTCGGAACCGTATCGAGCAGGGGGAAGCACGGCGCAGATTGCGGTGGCCACGAAGGCTGATCTCGACGGAACCATCTTGCCAGGCGAGCGTGCTATTTCCGTCAAGACTGGAGAAGGGCTCCCCGAACTCCTCGTAGCGATCGTCGCTTCCTTGCGTGGATTGGGCCGGAACGAGCCAGCGTTGCTCACGCGGGAGCGCCACCGCGTTGCTGTCGCCACCGCGATCGCGGCGTTGGAGCGCTCCATCGAATCCCGCGGCGGCCCGAGCGAGCTCCTGGCCGAGGACATCCGGCTTGCCGTCATGGCGCTGGAGCGGCTGGTCGGGCGGATCGGCGTCGAGGATGTGCTCGACAATCTGTTTGCCGGGTTCTGCATCGGAAAATAGCGATGCTCATCGAGGCAGGTGCCTACTCGATGATTGACCGCCCTGCCCGGCTTCGTTAGCGAAAACCTCATGTCAACTCTGATGTCATCCTACGATGTCATCGTCGTCGGTGGCGGCCATGCCGGTGCAGAGGCGGCAGCGGCTGCTGCGCGCTATGGCGCGCATACGGCGCTGGTGACGCACAAGCCCGAGACGATCGGCGTCATGTCCTGCAACCCGGCGATTGGCGGGCTCGGCAAGGGTCACCTGGTGCGCGAGATCGATGCGCTCGACGGGGTGATGGCCCGTGCCGCCGATCGGGGCGGTATTCAGTTCCGCATGCTCAACCGCCGCAAGGGCCCGGCGGTCCGTGGCCCGCGTGCGCAAGCCGACCGCAAACTCTACCGGCGAGCGGTTCAGGATCTTCTCGCTGCGGAGCCCAACCTCGATATCGTTGAGGGCGATGTCTTCGATGTCGAGGTCGAGGCAGGCCGCGTGGTTGCCGTTTTGCTTGCGGATGGGCGTCGATTCGCTACCGGAACGGTTGTGTTGACGACTGGAACGTTTTTGCGCGGTCTGATTCATATTGGGGAAACCAAGATTCCGGCGGGCCGGGTGGGCGAGGCACCGTCGCTTGGCCTCTCCGCGACGTTGGAACGCCATGGCTTCCCGCTTGGCCGCCTCAAGACAGGCACGCCTCCCCGGTTGGATGGACGCACGATCGATTGGGCCTCGCTGGAAATGCAGCCCGGCGACGAGCCTCCCGAGCCCTTTTCCGCGCTGACGGAGAGGATCACCAACCCGCAGATCCGTTGCGGCATCACGCGCACCACATTGGCCGGCCACGAGCTGATCCGGGCCAATCTCCATCGGGCGCCGATGTTCTCGGGGCAGATCGAAGGGCGTGGCCCGCGTTATTGTCCATCCATAGAGGACAAGGTCGGTCGTTTCGGCGACCGTGACGGTCACCAGATCTTTCTGGAGCCGGAAGGCCTCGACGATGACACCGTCTATCCCAACGGAATCTCGACCTCGCTGCCGGAGGATGTGCAACTCGGCCTGCTCAAGACCATTCCCGGGCTGGAACGTGCCGTCATGCTGCGGCCGGGCTATGCGATCGAATATGATTTCGTCGATCCGCGTGCGCTGCGTAACACCTTGGAAACGCGTGCCATTGGCGGGCTTTTCCTGGCGGGTCAGATCAATGGCACGACCGGCTATGAAGAGGCCGGTGCTCAGGGCCTGCTGGCCGGGCTGAATGCTGCGCGCATGGCGGGGGGAACGGAACCGGCCCTGTTCGATCGTGCCCGATCCTATATCGGGGTCCTGGTCGACGATCTCGTCACGCACGGTGTTACGGAGCCGTATCGCATGTTCACCTCGCGGGCGGAGTTCCGGCTGTCACTGCGAGTGGACAATGCCGATGAGCGGCTGACCATGCTAGGCAGCGAGCTCGGTGTCGTTGGCTCGGCCCGGCTTGGGGCTTTCGCGGCGCGTAGCAGAGAGATCGCACGCCTCCGAGCCGAACTCGAGGCTTTGCAGGTGACGCCGCAGCAGGCGGAAGCGGGCGGCTTGCAGCTCAACCGCGATGGGCTTCGGCGGAGCGCCTATCAGATTCTGTCCTATCCGGATGTCTCCTTCGCTCAACTCGCGGCGATTTGGCCGCAGTTGGGACGGTATTCCACTTCGATCACTGATCGCGTGACGGCTGACGCCGTTTACGCCGTCTATCTCGATCGCCAGGCGGCGGAGATCCAGGCCTATCGCCGCGATCAGGCGCTGAAGGTTCCCGCCGATCTGGATCTCGATGCGATTTCCGGGCTGTCGAACGAACTCAAGGCCAAGCTGGCGGCATCGCGGCCTGCCGATCTTGCGCAAGCCGGCAAGATCGAGGGCATGACTCCGGCGGCTTTGACCCTGCTCGCTGCCCATGCGCGCAAGGGCCGTGGGCCGAGCTTATCCACAGGCGTTCCGTGACTGTTGATAAAAGCGATCGTCAGAGCGCTTTGCGCTTGACGCCTGTTTCACGTGAAACAGAGGAGCGTCTCGCCACGTTGGTGGCGGAGCTCGAGCGTTGGCAAGCTGCGAAGAATCTTGTCTCGTCAGCGACGCTGGCCGATGTCTGGACGCGCCATATCGCGGATTCGCTACAGCTCTTCAATCTTGCTTCCGAGCGGGAGCGCTGGCTCGATCTCGGCTCAGGGGGTGGCTTTCCGGGTCTTGTCATCGGCATCTGCCTGGCGGAGCAAGGCGCCGGACAGATCGACCTCGTCGAGAGCAATGCCCGCAAATGCGCTTTCCTCCGCCATGCGGCGCGGGTGACAGGGGCGCGGGTCAAGGTTCATCCTGCGCGGATCGAGGATGTGGTCGGCAGTTTTGTCGGCAGGGTCGATGTCGTGACGGCGCGGGCGCTTGCGCCGCTGACCCAATTGCTCGACTGGTGCGAAGAGTTGTTGAGAACCGGCGCGCTCGGCCTCTTTCCGAAGGGACAACATCTAGATACGGAATTGACCGACGCGGCCAGATATTGGAAGATTCGGGCAACAACCGTTTCTTCCGTGACTGACGACGCCGCGCGAATCCTGCTGGTTCACTCGGCTGAGAGACGAGCCGATCCATGACAGACGTCATATCCGTGACCACGCCGCGCCGCCCGCGCGTGCTCGCGCTTGCGAATCAGAAGGGCGGCGTCGGCAAGACGACGACCGCGATCAATCTCGGCACCGCTTTAGCCGCAATCGGCGAAAAGGTGCTGATCGTCGATCTCGACCCGCAGGGCAATGCCTCGACGGGTCTGGGTGTTGACCGACGCAGCCGCAAATCCTCGACCTATGACGTGCTCTGCGGTGATGTCGGTCTCGGGCAGGCCCTGCAGCCGACAGCCGTGCCCGGCTTGTCGTTGGCGCCATCGACACTCGATCTGCTCGGCGTCGAGCTCGAGATCGCTTCGGCGAAGGACCGCGCGCATCGGCTGAAGAATGCCATCGACGAATTGGTCTATGATCAGCGCTGCCAGGATCTGACCTATGTGCTGATCGATTGTCCCCCGTCGCTCAGCCTGATCACGATCAATGCGATGACAGCTGCGGATGCGGTTCTGGTGCCGCTGCAATGCGAGTTCTTCGCGCTCGAGGGTTTGAGCCAGCTTCTCAAGACGGTCGAGCAGGTTCGGGCTGGACTCAATCCTCGTCTGGTCATCCAGGGTGTGGTTCTGACCATGTTTGATCCGCGCAACAACCTGTCGGGCCAGGTCATGGCTGATGTGAAGAATTTCCTTGGTGATAAGGTTTATGAGACAGTAATCCCACGGAATGTGCGTATCTCCGAGGCGCCGTCCTATGGCAAGCCGGCGTTACTCTACGATCTGCGTTGCTCGGGCTCGCAA
Source organism: Allobosea sp. (assembly GCA_033792295.1). GTDB lineage: Bacteria > Pseudomonadota > Alphaproteobacteria > Rhizobiales > Beijerinckiaceae > Allobosea. Next base: position 1,927 of record JARYGW010000271.1, on the reverse strand, counting down.
GCCTATCTGCGGCTGGCTTCGGAAGTGATCAAGCGCGAGCGCGCCCTGCGCGCTGCGGCCTAATCAGACATAACAGCAGAGGTTGACGAGGGATGGCGATGGCCGAAGAACAGGGGCGTTCCCGCCTTGGCCGCGGTCTGGCGGCGCTGATCGGCGATGTCGGCGAGGAAATCGGTGCGATCGAGCGCGCCCGGGGTCAACGTCGGGTGCCGGTCGAGTTCCTGCGGCCGAGCGCGCGCAACCCGCGACGCAGTTTTGGGGAAGAGGATCTCGACGATCTGACGGCTTCGATCCGTGAGCGCGGCATCCTGCAGCCGATCATCGTGCGTTCGATCGCTGGAATGATCGATGCCTACGAGATTATTGCCGGCGAGCGTCGCTGGCGGGCGGCTCAGCGAGCTGAACTGCACGATGTTCCGGTGATCCTGGTCGAGGCGGATGACCGCCAGGCGCTGGAAATCGCCATCGTCGAAAACGTTCAGCGCACGGATCTCAATGCGATCGAGGAGGCGGCAGGCTATGAGCGCCTGATCGCCGAATTCAGTTACACCCAGAACGACCTTGCTCGTGTCATCGGCAAGAGCCGCAGCCATGTCGCCAATACCTTGCGTCTGTCGAAGCTGCCCGAGCCGGTCCGCAAGATGGTGAGCGAAGGTGCCGTTTCAGCTGGCCACGCTCGCGCACTGCTTTCCGTTTCGGATCCGGAACTGATGGCGAAGAAGATCGTCGCGGAAGGCCTGAGCGTCCGCGATATCGAGCGAGTCGTCCAGGAGGAAGCCCGAGGCGAAACGAAAAGCGCTGTCTCGGCGAAGCCCAAGGCCGAGAAGGACCCCGACACCAGGGCCCTGGAGAAGGCGCTGGAAGAGGCTCTGGGCTTGTCCGTCACCATTTCGCATCGCCCCAGCGGAGCTGGGGAGGTCAGGATTGCCTATAAGACGCTGGAACAGCTCGATGCGCTCTGCCGCCGGCTGAAAGCCTGATCGAAGGTGGGATCAATCGGCCCGGCTGCTGCGAGCGAGCCTGGCCAGGGTCCACAAGGCACGGGTCGCGGTTGCGCGGCCCGTTTCGCTGTTCTGGCGCGTAGCGAGAACGGCGTTGCCGAGCAGTGTGACGGCTTCCGTCAGCTTTGCGCTGGTCCAGGCAGTGAGCGCAGCTTCCGTGGTGGCGATGCGGGGATAGGGCAGGCGCATCGTGCCGACGACATCCTTGACGCCACGGCCAGCATCGACATTTTGCCGGGCCTTGAGCAGGGTCAGGGCCTGCCGCAGCACCGCACCCAGCATCACCCCGGGATCGAGACCTTCGCTGGCGAGCTTGGCCTGCGCCAGATCGAGCACGGGCAGCTTTCCGGCAAAGACGGCATCGACCAGCATTGCTTGCTCGCGCTGGGCGGTATCGCCGACGACGGCGTCGATATGGGCTTCGGTTACGGCGGGATCGTTGCCGAGATAGAGCAGGAGCTTCTCGATCTCGCGCCGGGAGGTTTGACGATCGCCACCAAGCAGGCCGGTGAGATGGTCCCGGGCGTTGCGATCGATGGTTTTGCCGGCGCTGCGGACCATTTCGTCGATGATCGAACCGAGATCGCGGGCAGCGTCGCCGTAGCAGGGGACGACGAGGGCGCTCTTGGCGCGTTCGCAGGCGGTTCGCAGCGGATTCGTACGCTGAAGGTCGCCGGCTTCGATGATGACGAGCGCGTCCTGGGAAGGCGTCGCCAGGAGCGGCTCCACGGCAGCGAGCAGAGGCTTCGAGGTCGGTGAAACGCGGATGGCGCGGCGCCCGCCGAAGAGGCCGATCGTGTTGGCCTCGTCAACGAGCTTCAGCGGGTCGGCCGCAACGGCATCGCCATCCATGCGAATGAGCTGGAATGCATCATCAGGGTCGTCGACGCTCTTGCGCGAAAGATTGCCGGCGCGCTCGGAGACGA
>JARYGW010000270.1:4118-7838 GCA_033792295.1 Allobosea sp. | reverse complement strand
TGTCAAACCGTGCCCGGCCAGATCGACGGCGAAGAGCGCATCCTGGCGACGGCGTGTGGCCAGGAGGAGCGAATCGGACGGGATCTCGACATCGCCGAGCCGGATTGCCTCCCCCGCCTTCACGTCACGCACCAGCTTGCGATCGGCGACGAGGTAGAACGGCGCCGGGCATTCCTCGGCCAATGCGGCCGCCGGGCGAATCTCGGCCGCGACATCGGCGATACTGTGATGATGACCACCCATGGCCAGGACCGTGCCGGCAGCCAGATCGCGCATGGCGACGGCGACAAGGTCCTGTCGCGGCCGGTAGTCGTCGCCGAAGCCCGAGCGACCAAGCCCGGCGGCGTCGAGGATTGAGGTCGCAACTTCCACACCCAGCAGATGGCGCGGCAGATAGAGCATCGCCGTCTTGCCGTCCCGCGAGAGGACATGGCCCTTGCCGGCCAGCATCTCCCAGGTATCGAGGTTCTCGCAGCGCACGACGATGAAAACACCGCCGGCGAAGCTCGCCTCCTCGGCCAGGCGCAGATGATGGAAGACGTCGATGCGGCGCGTGCCGGAAAGCAGACCGCCCTGCGCCTGCGCCGTGAACAGGTCCGCGATCTCGGGAATGCGGGCCGGCGGCGCATGGAAACCGGCGCGGTCGGCCGTGAGATCGGTCGCGTTGGCGACGAGCGTCATCTCGCAGAGGTCGGGCACGGCGCGCAGCGGAAAAGCTTCCCCGAGAATGCGTGCCCGTTCCGCGGCGACCGCCTTCACGGAGCGCTCGCCCGGCAGCCAGTGCGCGGACAATTCCGGCAAGTGTTTGGTCACGCCGTTGCAGGTGACGTTTCCGCTCGCGGGATCGAAGACGAAGTCGTATTCGCTCGACTTGCCGGCGGCGACGATCTCCAGCCCGAGCACCTCCGCCCAGGTGACGAGCGCGATCAGCAGGCTCGGCTGGTCGCCATCGACCGGCGTGACCAGCAGGCCTTGATCCCTTGCCAGATGCGCGAGACCGGGGCCGACCACGCTGTCGGCCTCCTTCGAGACCAGTGCGACGTACCGGCCCGCCTCGATCGCCATCAATGCGTGGCGCGTGGCTCCTTCGGGCGACCCGGTCGCCTCGACCAGCAGGGTGAAAGGCAGGTCGATCACCGTTTCCAGCCGCCCGGCGGCGATGCAACGTCCCGCCTCCCAGGCGACGTGCGCCTCGGCCTCGGTCTCGCACAGGGCAATCTCGTCGGCAGCGTAGCCAGCAGCCACAAAAGCCTTCGCGGCTGCTTCGGCCGTCATGTCCACCGCGATCCGCGCCTCGATGAGGCGCGTGCGCCGCGCCTGCGCCAGATAGCTGCGCCCAAAGCCGCCGCTGCCGACCAGGCAGGTCCCGATAGGCTCGCGGATCCCGGCGTAGTGCGCGTGGAAATTCATCGTTTCGCTCTCCCTGGCGCGGGCGATTAACAGGCCGCCCCGCTGCTTCCGGCACTCTAACGAGCTTTCGTTATACTGCATACAGCATACTTGCAGCGAACGATCGAGCTGTGTTAGCGAGATTGGAACGAATGAAACCAATGGGAGCGCGTTGCCCGATTGCGCTGCAATCCGGCTCGTGCTCACGCAGGGAGGATAACGGTGCAGGGCTCCGAAAGCGGCGTAAAGCCGGTCATCGCGATCGCAATGGGCGACCCTTCGGGCATCAGCCCCGAGCTTCTGGCCCGACTGCTGCGCGAGCCCGATCTGCGTGACGCGGCACGCTACGTCATCTTCGGCGACAAACGCCTGCTCGACCTCGGCGCCGCCGATGGCAAGGTCGACCCGGACGTGCAGATCGTCGCCTCCGAGGAAGCCCTGCCGGCATCATCGGACAAGCCCCTCTTCATCGACCTCGCCAATCACGCCCCAGCCGATCTCCAGCGCGGCAAGGCGACGCTCGCCGGCGGCACGGCAGCGACCGAGAATTTCCGCCGCGCACTGCGCTTCGCCGCCTCGGGCAAGGCCGACGCGGTGTTCTTCACGCCCTTCAACAAGGCGGCGATGCGCTTCGCCTATCCGGCCTATGACGACGAGATCCGCTTCGTGCGCGACGCCATCGGATTCGAGGGCGCGGCGAGCGAATTCAACATCCTCGACAAGCTGTGGAATGCACGCGTCACCTCGCACATCCCCCTGTCGGCGGTGGCGCAGAACATCACCCAGGAGCGCATCCTGCGGGCGCTGACGCTGGCCGACGCCAATCTACGGGCTGCCGGCTTCAATCCGCCGCGGATCGCGGTGGCGGGCATCAACCCCCATGCCGGCGACGGCGGCAATTTCGGCCGCGACGAGATCGAGACGATCGAGCCGGCAGTGAAGGCCGCCAAGGCCCAGGGCTTCACCGTCGAGGGGCCGTTCCCGTCGGATACCGTCTTCCTGCGCGCGAAGAACGGGGATTTCGACGCCGTGCTGACGATGTATCACGACCAGGGCCAGATCGCGATGAAGCTGATGGGCTTCGACCGCGGCGTCACGCTGATCGGCGGCTTCCCCTTCCCGATCTGCACGCCGGCCCATGGCACCGCCTATGAGATCGCTGGAAAGGGCATCGCCAATCTCGGCGCCAGCCGCGCCGCCCTGTCGCTCGCGATCAAGATGGCGCGGGACGGCAAGGAGAAGGCACGGACTGCCGCCTGACCGGCGCGGATCACCCCAGCCGCCATCAAGAGCGGCGTCGTTCAATCAACATCAGGGAGAAACAGATGAAGACCATTGCGATTTCCGCCATATTCGCGGGTGCGCTCACCCTTGGTGGCTTCAGCGCCGCCCAGGCGTGGGAGCCGACCAAGCCCGTCGAATTCGTCGTGACATCGGGCGCCGGCGGCGGCACCGACAATTTCGCGCGCCTCGTCCAGGCGATCATCACCAAGCACAAGCTGATGGAACAGCCCATCGTGGTGGTGAACAAGGGCGGCGGCTCCGGCGCCGAAGGCTATGTCTACGGCAAGGGCGCCAAAGGCGATCCGACCCATGTCATCTTCGGCACCAACAACGCCTATCTGCTGCCCTATGTCGCCAAGCTCGGCTACAAATACACCGACCTGACCCCGGTCGCGGCCATGGCGCTCGACGAGTTCCTGCTCTGGGTCAAGGGCGACGCGCCCTATGCCGACGCCAAGAGCTATGTCGACGCGGTCAAGGCGAAGCCGATGGGCTTCAAGATGGGCGGCAGCCAGTCGAAGGATACCGACCAGACCCTGACCTCGATGATCCAGGACGCTACTGGCACGAAGTGGATCTACGTACCGTTCCAGGGCGGCAGCGCGGCCGCCGTGCAGCTCGCCGGCGGCCATATCGACTCCAACGTCAACAACCCCAACGAGAATGTCGGCCAATGGAAGGCCGGCCAGGTGAAGCCGCTCTGCGTGTTTGCGCCGGAGCAGCTCGCCAAGGGTGAGCCGATCCATGACGGCAAGGGCTGGGGCGAGATCCCGACCTGCAAATCGGCCGGCATCCCGATCGAGTCCTTCCGCATGCCGCGCACCGTCTGGCTGCCCGCCGACGTTCCGGCCGATGCCGTGACCTACTACGCCAATGTGCTGGAAAAGGTCAGCCAGACACCGGAGTGGAAGGAATTCATCCAGCGTACCGCCCAGACGGCGAAGTTCATGAAGGGCAAGGAATTCACCGACTTCGTCGCCAAGGACGACGCCGCCAACAAGAAGGTCTTCGAGGAAGAAGGCTGGGTGGTGAAGTAAGACCCATGAC
>JARYGW010000270.1:0-4108 GCA_033792295.1 Allobosea sp. | reverse complement strand
CTGGCTCTGAAACATGCCGTCATCCCGGGCTTGACCCGGGATCCATGTCGAAACCTTCATCGGCAAAGCTCAAGCGTGGATCCCGGATCTCCGTGGAGTTTATCCTCGGGCCGATCGAAGATCGGACCCGAGGGCTCCGTCCGATAACCAGCCTTCCACCCAAACGCAGCGGCTTCCAGCTGCCAAGGCGGAGGAAATCTCCTCATGATCACCCGTTTCTGGGCCGAGATCGGCGCCGCGATCCTGACCCTCGTCTTCGGGCTCGTCATCGTGAAGGGCTCGCTCGAATTCGGCATCGGCTGGGATTCCAGCGGGCCGCAGCCGGGCGCCTTCCCGTTCTACGCCGGCACGCTGATCGCGCTCGCGAGCCTAGGCACACTGGCGCTGACCGTCGGCAAGCGACTGGCGGGCAACGCCATGCTCGCGGAGGCCTTCCTCGACGCCGAGCGCGGCAAACGGGTGCTTTCCTTCCTGCTGCCACTCGCAGCCTTCGTGCTGCTGAGCGTGACGCTCGGCATGTATGTCGCGACGATCCTCTATCTCGTCTTCGCGATGCGCTTCCAGGGAGGCTATGGCTGGATCGCCAGCCTCGCGACGGCCCTCCTGACGGCGGCATTCTTCTATCTCGCGCTCGAAAAATTCTTCCAGATCGGCCTGCTGAAGGGGCCGCTCGAGCCCCTCCTCGGTCTTTGAAAGCGGCAAGGTTCCCGGCATGGACAACATCGCCAACCTGATCCACGGCTTCGAGGTCGCGCTCACCGCCCACCACATCATGCTGATGATCGCCGGCGTGCTGCTCGGCGTCCTCGTCGGAGTCCTGCCCGGCTTAGGCGCGCCGAACGGCGTCTCGCTGCTCTTGCCGCTGACCTTCAGCATGGACCCGGTCTCGGCCATCATCCTGCTCGCCTCGCTCTATTGGGGAGCGCTCTTCGGCGGCTCGACCACCTCGATCCTGTTCAACATCCCGGGTGAGCCCTCCTCCGTCGCCACCACCTTCGACGGCCACCCGATGGCCAAGCAGGGCAAGGCGACCGAGGCCCTGTCCTTCGCCTTCCTCTCGGCCGGATTCGGCGCGCTCTGCGGCGTCATCCTGATCACGCTGCTCTCCGGCTGGGTCGCGCAATTCGCGCTGCGCTTCTCCTCGCCCGAATATTTCGCGGTCTATTTCATGACCTTCGCGAGCTTCATCGGCCTCGGCGGCGCCTCGCCCTTCAAGACCGTCGTCTCGATGGGAATCGGCTTCGCCCTGGCGACGGTCGGCATGGATTCGGTCTCGGGCAATGTGCGGCTGACCTTCGACTACGACGTGCTGCTCGCCGGGATCAGCTTCCTGATCGCAGTGATCGGCCTGTTCGGCATCGGCGAATTGCTGCTGACCATGGAGGAGGGGCTGAAATTCGAGGGCGTCGCCGCCAAGGTGCGGGTCGGCGACGTGCTGCGCACAGCCGTTAAGCTGCCGCGCTACTGGCTCGCCTTACTGCGTTCCTCGCTGATCGGCATCTGGATGGGCATCACGCCGGGCGGACCGACCGCCGCCTCCTTCATGAGCTATGCCATGGCCAAGCGCGCCTCGCGCAATCCGGCCAAGTTCGGCAGGGGCGAGCCGGAGGGCGTGATCGCGCCCGAGACCGCCGACCACGCCGCCGGCTCCGCCGCCATGCTGCCGATGCTCGCGCTGGGCATACCGGGCTCCGCCACGGCGGCAGTGATGATGGGCGGACTGATGATCTGGGGACTCAATCCCGGCCCGACCCTGTTCACCGACCGGCCGGATTTCGTTTGGGGGCTGATCGCGTCGATGTATCTCGGCAATATCGTCGCGGTGGTCATCGTGCTGGCGACGGTGCCGCTCTTCGCCTCGATCCTGCGCATCCCGTTCTCGATCATCGGGCCGGTGATCGTGGTGATCTGCTTCATCGGGGCCTATACGGCGGCGAGCCGGGAATTCGACATCTGGATCGCGCTGATCTTCGGCATCGTCGGCTATCTCTTCAAGAAGCTCGACTACCCGATCGCGCCGCTGGTGCTCGCCATGGTGATCGGCGACAAGGCGGAGGATGCCTTCCGCCAGTCGATGATCTTCAGCCAGGGCTCGCTCTCGATCTTCTGGTCGAACGCGCTCGTCGGCACGCTGATGGCGATCGGGCTCGTGCTGCTGTTCATGCCGGTGGTCGGCTCGATCGCGCGCCGCTTGCGCGGTACCAAGGCCGTAAGCACTGTCTGACAGCCGTATTGCCACTACGCTTTCCGCCCTGTCCGCCATACGAGACGACGCCATGACCGAACCCTACAAGGGCATCCTGCCGATCGCGCCGACCGTCTTCCACGAGAACGGTGACCTTGATGTCGAGGGGAACCGCCGTGTCATGGACCTGATGGTCGACCAGCGCGTGGACGGTATCTGCATCCTCGCGAACTTCTCGGAACAGTTCCTGCTGACGGATGCCGAGCGCGATGAGGTGATGCGGCTTTCGATCGAGCAGGTCGCCGGCCGCGTGCCGGTGATCGTCACGACCTCGCATTTCTCGACGCGCATCGCCGCCGCCCGCGCCAAGGCCGCGGCCGATGCCGGCGCCAAGATGCTGATGATGATGCCGCCCTATCACGGGGCGCTGCTCAAGGCCGACGAGCAGGGCATGATCGAGCATTTCAAGGTGGTCGCCGATGCCTGCGGCCTGCCCATCATCCTGCAGGACGCGCCGCTCTCGGGCGTCGCCCTGACGGTGCCCTTCATGGTGCGGCTGGCGAAGGAGGTGCCGCTCGTCCGCTATTTCAAGATCGAGGTGCCGGGCACGGCCGGCAAGCTGCGTGCCCTGATCGAGGCCGGCGGCGACACCGTCGCCGGCCCCTTCGACGGCGAGGAGGCGATCACGTTGATGGCCGATCTCGATGCCGGCGCGACCGGCACGATGACGAGCGCGATGATTCCCGATCTGATCAAGCCGATCCTCGCCGCCCATGCCTCAGGCGACCGCAAGGAAGCGGCCGCGCTCTATGCCCGCGTCTTGCCGATCATCAATTACGAGAACCGCCAATGCGGGCTGCGCGCCGCCAAGGCGGTGTTGAAGGAAGGCGGCGTGATCAGATCGGATGCGGTGCGCCATCCGCTGGCGCCGCTGCATCCGCAGACCCGCGAAGGCCTGCTGGAACTCGCCCGCGAGCTCGACCCGCTGGCGCTGCGCTGGGCAAAATGAAGCCGGCGCGGCCCCGGGAGCCGCGCCGTTGCTTCAATAACGGGAGAATGGTGAGGGGCCGCCATGCCGAAGCGGTCATCGCCTCGGCCACCAGATTATTGCGCGCCCTGTCGGACGCGATAACGATGATCTACCTCATAGGTCTCGCATCGGATTGTTCTGAAAACTGGACTCCACTTTTCGGTCCGATGCGACGGCCGATTACCAGCGATCGTAATAGGGCCGCCGGTAGCCATAGGCGGGAGCATAAGGCGGCGGGCCGTAATCGCGCCTGTAACCGTAGCCTTCGCCATATCCGCCGTAATATCCGTGGCGACGGCCGTAATAGCGCTGCCGCTCGAGGCTTTCCTGAATGATCATCAGGCGCTCACGCTTGGCGGCAGTCATCGTGTACTCGACCGGCTGCCTGTCGAGCCGTTGCGCGACGGACGGGCTGAGGGCCTCGTTGGCATGGGCGGCGGGCACAACGGCCGCAGCGCCCAAGGTCATCAAAACTGCGATGGCGAACCGACGCATTGCGGGTCTCCCTTTCTGCTACCGGCGATAAGACAACCTTCAACCAGAACACTGCCTGAACGCGATTGTTCATCTTCGTTCATGTTGGGGAGCGTCGACAGGCGACGGCAAGCGGTAGGCAGGCTCGGCCGGAGCGGATGGCGCCTCGCGCCTTTTCGGCCCAGTCAGGCATGATCCGACCAAGCGCCGAAACCATGCGCAGGCATTCAACATAGCCGACTGATTTTACGGGGAAGAATGGTACAGCCACCCCGGCTTGAACGGGGGACCTCTAGATCCACAATCTAGCGCTCTAACCAACTGAGCTATGGCTGCCCATGACAGACTGTCCGACCCTGCGCCGCAGCGGGGTCTCCAGCGGCGCGGAACCTAGTGCCGGCGCCGCGCTTTTGCAACCG
>JARYGW010000026.1:0-26994 GCA_033792295.1 Allobosea sp. | reverse complement strand
CTCGACGAACCCGGCCGGATAGCGTCGCCCGGCATGGGGCACGTCGACGACCACAGGCACCACCTGCAGCGCGGGCGGATACAGGCTGAACGGGCGCTCGATCTCTCCGACGACATCATCGTGAGCGGGCGGGAACGGGGCAGAGGACAGGTTCATCTCGCCCGACTGAAGCACACAAACCCAGGCGGTTGAAGCGGCGTCCGCCGAAGAACTGCTTTGCAAGCGTGGATTCACGCGTTGTTTACTACGCTGAGGCCTTATAGAAAGGCATGGTTCCAACGATGCGGCGGGATCGCTACCCAACCGCAGCGGGCCCGAAGGCGGCACGGGCGCCAGACGCATCGAAACGGACTCTGCATCACCCGGGCCGGGCCCGGAGAGACAGGCCTCAGGGACGGACAGAACAGGCCCATGACGAAGATTTTGCTCGCGGAAGACGACAACGACATGCGTCGCTTCCTGGTCAAGGCCCTGCAGAATGCGGGCTATGATGTTGCCTCCTTCGACAACGGCCTGTCGGCCTATAACCGTCTCCGAGAAGAGCCCTTCGAGCTGCTGCTGACCGACATCGTCATGCCGGAGATGGACGGCATCGAGCTGGCGCGGCGCGCCACCGAACTCGACCCCGATATCAAGGTGATGTTCATCACCGGCTTCGCGGCCGTCGCGCTCAACCCCGATTCGCAGACGCCGAAGGATGCGAAGGTGCTCTCCAAGCCCTTCCACCTGCGCGAACTCGTCACCGAGGTCGAAAAGCTGCTGGCGGCTTGAGAGGCTCTTCGCCGCCCTTGCGATGGCGGTGCCGAACAGCCTCGAAGAATTTATGCGGCAAACGCCTTGCAACCCGCGAAGCGAGCCGCTATAGCCCCCTCACCTCGCAGCGTGGTCGTGGCCCACAGGGCTCGGACACGCTTCCGGAAGCTGCTTGAAGCGGCAACGGGCGCGTAGCTCAGCGGGAGAGCACTACGTTGACATCGTAGGGGTCACAGGTTCGATCCCTGTCGCGCCCACCATTTTCGACCCTGCAGGCCTCCCGGTCTTGCAGGGTTTTCGTTATCTGGCGAATCGCCCTCGCTCGAGCTTGATGTGGCTGGAAGCACACGGCCATCCAGGCGTGCCCACAGATCGACCTGCCGAGGCCTTTCCAAAAGAGAGGCCGGCTGGCCACCCGGCCTTCCGCTTCACGGCATCCGAAGGGCCCTCGATTCCATGAAAGCGCAATAGACTTTCGGAAGACGGCGGCCGCACTTGTCTCCGCGTGAATTTTGTTCTCAAGCTCCATCGCGAAGATAGCTGGCGCCCGAGATACCCTGTGCCGGCTCACCATGGATTGCTGGAACGGCCGGGTCGCGAATGGTTTCGGTAGAACTCAAGGCTGTTTCGAAGAGCTGGGGCGGCACGGCCGCCGTCGACGGCATCAGCTTCACGGTGGAGGGCGGGAAGCTCGTCGCACTGCTGGGCCCATCCGGTTGCGGAAAATCGACGACGCTGCGACTGATCGCCGGGCTGGAGGACATCAGCGACGGCACGATCGCAATCGGTGGCCGCGACGTCACCCATGCGGCACCGTCGCGGCGCGGCATTGCCATGGTGTTCCAGAACTACGCGCTGTTCCCGCATCTCTCGGTCGCCGAGAACATTCTGTTCGGGCTGAAGGTGCGGAAGGTGTCACGCGCAGACCGCGACGCCCGCCTCGCCCGGGCCGCCTCCATCCTCGGCCTGTCCAAGCTGCTCGACCGCAAGCCCTCGCAGCTCTCTGGCGGCCAGCAGCAGCGTGTCGCGCTCGGCCGCGCCATCGTCGCCGAGGCGCCGGTCTGCCTGATGGACGAGCCGCTCTCCAATCTCGACGCCCAGTTGCGCGTCGAAATGCGCCGCGAGATCCGCGAATTGCAGCAGCGCCTCGGGATGACCATGGTCTATGTCACGCACGATCAGGTCGAAGCGATGACCATGGCCGACCAGGTCGTGCTGATGCGCAACGGCAAGATCGAACAGGATGCCGCGCCAGACGCTCTCTACGAAAATCCGGAGACGATCTTCGCCGCACGCTTCGTCGGCACGCCGCCAATGAACGTGCTGCCGCTCACTTCGGTGCAGACGCGGGGCGGCACGCTCAGCCCCCCGCCCGATCTCGACCCCGCCTCGCTCGCCGTCGGCATCCGCCCCGAAATGACGGAGATCGGCGAGAGCGGCATCGCGGCCGAGGTGGTTACGGCCGAATATCTCGGCGCCGATACGCTGATCGAGACGCGGGTCGACGGCCATTCCTTCATCGTCAGGCGCCCCGGCAAGATCCGCGCGCAGGCAGGCGAAACGATCTACATCAGACTGTCACAAGCGGCGCTGCATTGGTTCGATCAGGCGTCGGAACGAAAGGTGGTTCGAAACTGAACCGGCCACGAGTGTCGGGCGCTCGGACCATCCCAGCAAGGGAGAGAGGACATTATGGACAGGCGTGAATTTCTTGGCGGCACCGCCGCCCTTGCGGGCGCGACTGCGCTGCCCGGCATTGCCCGGGCGCAGAGCACCGAGCTCTCGTTCTTCTATCCGGTCGCCGTCGGCGGGCCGATCACCAAGCTGATCGATGCCTATGCGACCGGCTTCGAGAAAGACAATGCCGGCCTTAAGGTGAAGCCGATCTATGCCGGCACGTATCAGGAGACGATCGTCAAGGCGCTGACGGCGCATAAGAGTGGCAACCCGCCTGTGCTCTCGGTGCTGCTCTCGACCGACATGTTCACGCTGATCGACGAAGAGGCGATCGTGCCCTTCGACGACTTCATCAAGACCGACGAGGACAAGAAGTGGCTTGCCAGCTTCTATCCCGGCTTCATGGAAAACAGCCAGACCGGCGGCAAGACCTGGGGCATCCCGTTCCAGCGCTCCACGGTGGTGCTCTACTGGAACAAGGATTTGTTCAAGGAAGCCGGCCTCGACCCGGAGAAGCCGCCGAAGAATTGGGCCGAGCAGGTCGAGTTCGCGCAGAAGCTGACCAAGCGCGATGCCTCCGGCAACGTCACGCAATGGGGCATCCAGATCCCCTCCTCCGGCTTCCCCTACTGGCTGTTCCAGGGCCTCTCGACCCAGGCCGGCGCGATCCTCGCCAATGCGGCCGGCGACAAGACCGATTATGCCAATCCGGGCGTGGTCGAGGCGCTGCAGTACTGGGTCGACCTCGCGCAGAAATACAAGGTTCATCCGCCCGGCATCGTCGAATGGGGCACCACGCCGCGCGACTTCTTCGAGAAGAAGGTCGCGATGATGTGGACCACCACCGGCAACCTCACCAATGTCCGCGCCAACGCCAAATTCCCCTTCGGCGTCGCGGTGCTGCCGGCCGGCAAGAAGCCGGGCAGCCCGACCGGCGGCGGCAATTTCTATCTCTCGAAGAAGGCCACCAAGGCCGAGCAGGAAGCGGCCTTCAAGTTCGTGCGCTGGATCACCACGCCCGAGCGGGCCGCACAGTGGAGCGCCGATACCGGCTATGTCGGCGTAACACCGGCCGCCTACGAGACCGAGGCGATGAAGAAATACGTCGCCGACTTCCCGCAGGCGATCGTCGCGCGCGACCAGCTCTCCAGCGCGGTGGCGGAGCTCTCGACCCATGAGAACCAGCGCGTCACCAAGGCGCTGAACGACGGGTTGCAGGCGGCGCTGACCGGCACCAAGGCGCCGCAGAAGGCGATGGAGGAAGCGCAGGCCGAGGCCGAGCGCATCCTCAAGGCCTATCGCTGAACCTTCCTGATGAGGCCAAACCGTCATTGCGAGGAGCGGAGCGACGAAGCAATCCAGGGGCGGCAGCGCTCTACGTCTCCCTGGATTGCTTCGCTTCGCTCGCAATGACGGGGAGCTGAACCGATGACGAACCGCGCGACCGCGACGATCCATGGCTGGCTGCTCCTGCTGCCGGCCATGGCTTGCCTGGCCCTGTTCACGCATTGGCCCGCGGTCGCGAGCTTCATCGAGAGCTTCTACTCGACACCGAAGGCGCGCCGCCCGGCGCGCTTCATCGGGCTCGACAACTACCAGCAGATGCTGGCCGACCCGATCTTCTGGAAGGCGCTGAGCAACAATCTCTGGTTCGCGCTCGGCACGATCCCAACGTCGATCGCACTGGCGCTGCTGATGGCGGTCTGGGTCAATGACCGGATCGCCGCGCGGACCCTGGTCCGCATGGCCTTTTTCACGCCGACGATCCTGCCGATGATCGCGGTCGCCAATATCTGGCTGTTCTTCTACACGCCGCAATACGGCCTGCTCGAGCAGATCACCGGCCTGTTCGGCGGCCGTTCGACCAACTGGCTGGGATCGCAGGACACCGCGCTCTACGCGATCACCATCGTCGCGATCTGGAAGGAAGCCGGCTTCTTCATGATCTTCTACCTCGCGGCGCTGCAGGCGATCCCGCCCAGCCTCGGCGAGGCGGCGGCGATCGAGGGCGCCTCGCGCTGGACCTTCTTCCGGCGCATCCAGTTCCCGCTCCTGATGCCGACGACGCTGTTCGTGCTGATCAATGCGGTGATCAACGCCTTCCGCATGGTCGACCACATCGTGGTGATGACGCGCGGCGGGCCGGACAATGCCACCACCCTACTGCTCTACTACATCTACCAGGTCGGCTTCGGCTTCTGGGATACGGCTTACGCCGCGACGCTGACCTGCGTGCTCCTGGTGCTGCTCGCGCTGGTGGCCTTCGTCCAGTATGGCTGGCTCGAACGCAGGACGCATTATCAATGAGCGCCCCGACGCGCCCCGCCCCCGCTGCGACGCGCACCGATCCTTATGCGCCCAAGGGCCTGTCGCTGACGCTGGAATCGGCGGGCGCGATCCTGCTCGCCCTGATCTGGATCCTGCCGCTGGCCTATGCCGTCTGGGCGGCGTTCCACCCGGCCGAATACACCACGCGCTTCGTGCTGAGCGCGCCGCTGACGCTGGAGAATTTCACGCGCGCCTGGGCGGCGGCGCCCTTCGCCCGCTATTTCCTCAATACCTTCATCCTGGTGACGATGATCCTCGCCTTTCAGCTCGTGCTGGGGACGCTCGCGGCTTACGCGCTGGCGCGGCAGGATTTCTGGGGCCGCGACATCGCCTTCGTGCTGATCCTGGCGCAGCTGATGATCATGCCGGACGCGCTGATCGTCGAGAACTACCGCACGCTCGCCAAGCTCAACCTGATCGACACGATTCCCGCGATCGCCCTGCCCTATATCGCCTCCGCCTTCGGCATCTTCCTGCTGCGGCAGACCTTCAAGACCGTGCCGAAGGAACTGGACGACGCCGCCCGCGTCGAGGGAGCGAGCCCGCTGCAGGTGCTGATGCGGGTCTATGTGCCGCTGGCGAAGCCGACCTATATCGCCTATGGCCTCGTCTCGGTCAGCTATCACTGGAACAATTTCCTCTGGCCGCTGCTCGTCACCAACTCGGTCGAGTCGCGGCCGCTGACGGTAGGCCTGCAGGTCTTCTCCTCGGCCGACCAGGGCATCGACTGGGCGGTGATCTGCGCCGCGACGCTGATGACCTCGGCGCCTTTGCTCGTCGGCTTCCTGCTGTTCCAGCGCCAGTTCGTGCAGAGTTTCATGCGCGCAGGCATCAAGTAGCGACGCGGCCGGCCTCATGAAGCTCATCACCTGGAACATCCAATGGGCCCGCGGCGTCGACGAGCGGGTCGATCCGCGCCGCATTGTCGACCACGCCCGGCAGATGGCCGATTTCGACGTGCTCTGCCTGCAGGAGGTCGCGGCCAATTTCCCCGATCTCGCCGGCAACGACCGCACCGACCAGTTCGCCCTGTTCAGCGAGCTCTTGCCCGGCTTCACCGCGATCGAGGCGATCGGCGTCGACATCTCCGACGGCCAGGGCGGCCGCAAGCGCTTCGGCAATCTCCTGCTGTCGCGCTTGCCGGTGGCCCAGGCTTTGCGCCATGTCCTGCCCTGGGAAGCGGCGGCGACGCGCAACATGCCGCGCGTGCTGGTCGAGGCGATGGTCGAGACGCGCTTCGGCCCGATCCGGGTTATGACGACGCATCTGGAGTATTCCTCGCCTGTCCTGCGCGCCGCGCAGGTCGAGGGCATCCGGCAAATTCACCGCCTGGCCGCCGCGCGGCAGGCCACGCCGCGCCTGCCCGGCCCGCACACCTATATGCCGACGCCGAACGCGGCGAGCGCGATCCTGACCGGCGATTTCAACATGCGCCCGAACGATGCCGGACTGGCGCAATTGCTCGCGCCGTTCGAGGGCGACGTGCCGCCGCTGGTCGATCTCTGGCGGGGGTTGAAGGGCACCGAGCCGCATCCGCCCTCCGCCTTCATCTGCGACCAGACCTACGGCCCGCCGGGCTGCCTCGATTTCGTACTGGCGACGCCGGATCTCGCAGAGCGGGCGCGCTCGATCATCTACGACATCGAAACACGAGCTTCGGACCACCAGCCGATCCTCGTCGAGTTCGATCTCGGATGATCTTTACCCGGCAGGATCACGAACGACTCGACGCCATCCTGCGCGAAGCGGCGCGGCGCGAGGTGATGCCGCGCTTCCGCCGCCTGTCAGACGGCGATATCCGCGCCAAGCAGAACCCTGTCGACCTGGTCACGGAGGCCGACGAGGCGGCCGAACGCTTCATCTGCACCGAACTGGCGAGGGCCTTTCCAGGCGCCGCCCTGATCGGCGAGGAGGCCGTCAGCAAAGACCCGACCCTGCTCGGCAAGCTCTCCGAAGCCGACCTCGCCTTCGTCATCGACCCGATCGACGGCACACTGAACTATGCCAGCGATCTCTCGCTCTTCGCAGTGATGGCAGCCGTTATCGTCAAGGGGGAGATCGCCGCCGCCGTAATCCATGATCCGACGGCCGATGACAGCGCCATGGCGCTGCGCGGCGAAGGCGCATGGCTCGGTCGCGCGGACGGCACGAGCCGCGACCTGCGCGTCGCGCCGGCCGTCGCGACGCGGCAGATGAACGGCATGGCGAGCTGGCAGTATTTTCCGGAGCCGCTGCGCAGCACGCTTCCCAGCCGCTTTCCAGCGTTTCTGGAAGTCGGCTCGCTGCGCTGCTGCGGCCAGGAATATCGGCTGGCCGCAGCAGGGCGCCTGCAATTCCTGCTCTACGGCGTCCTCAACCCGTGGGACCACGCTCCGGGCACCCTGCTCTACAGCGAGGCCGGCGGCCATGTGCGGCTGCTCGACGGCCAAGCTTACTCCCCCACCGAACGTCCCGCCGGGCTGCTCTGCGCACCCGACGCGGAAAGCTGGCGAGCCATCCGCTCCATCCTGCTCGATTGAGCCGCGGCGTGCTCGCGGCCGGAACATTGCCCGGCCTCGCAGCAGCGACTCGCTCTCATCTCAGCAGGTTGAGATAGCGCTCCCGGTCCTTGGCGGGCATGCTGGCCGGCAGCGGCGGGAGCTGGAAGCTCCAGGTCTCGGAGAGCGTGCGCCCTTCCAGCTCCAGCGCAGCGCGCAATTCGGACGCCTTGGTCGAATCCTTCACCTTGGCGCGATAAGTGAGGCGCCAGCCCTGAATGGCGGGATTCGGTTGCAGCACCGTCCCGACGATCTCGACATTGTCGTTGGCGCTGATTCGAGCCGCCACCGGCGCGTTCGCCGGAAGGTCACGCAGTGAACCACCCTTGAAGTCGACCAGGAAGGCGAGCGTACCATCAGCCGCGCGGATCAGGTTGGACTGATAGATCTCGCCGGTGGAACGCAAAGTCTGCCAGACATGGGCCGGGCCGTCCTTCAGGATGGCGGACTCGTCCATCGTCCAGTGGATGCGGTAGTCGAACTCCATCGCATGACCGACTTCCGGGAGCGCCTCCGGCGCCCAGAAGGCGACGATGTTGTCGTTGGTCTCGTCGGCGGTAGGAATCTCGACGAGGCGGACATGGCCCTTGCCCCAGTCGTTCTTGGGCTCGATCCAGGCGCTGGGCCGCAGATCGTAGCGATCCTTAAGGTCCTCATAGCGCGAGAAGGCCCGGCCGCGCTGCAGCAATCCGAAGCCCTTCGGATTCTCGACCTCGAAGCTGCTGAGCGCCACCATCGGCGGGTTGTTGAGCGGCCGCCAGATCCATTCGTCATTGCCGGTATGGATCGCCAGCCCGTTGGAATCATGGATCGCCGGTCGGAAATTATAGGTCGGCGGCGGCTGGTTCGGGCCGAACAGGAACATGCTGGTCAGCGGCGCGATGCCGAGCGCCGCCGGCGCCCCGCCGGCACGTTGGAAGATGCGTGCCTTGACGTCGAGCAAGGTATCGGCGCCGGGGGTCAAGGTGAATTCGTAGGCTCCCGACGCGCGCGGCGAATCGAGCAGGGCATAGAAGGTGATCGACTTGTCCTGCGGACCTGGACGGCGAATCCAGAACTCGCGGAAGGCGGGAAACTCCTCCGGAATCGACATGCCGGTATCGATGCCGAGCCCGCGCCCGGACAGGCCGTAGATCTGGCCCTTGCCGATGACGCGGAAATAGCTCGCGCCCAGCACGCTCATGATCTCGTCGTCCTTGCCGGGCTGGTTGACCGGGTACATCACCCGGAACCCGGCCCAGCCGAGCTTGCTTGTCTGCTCCCGGTCGAAATGGAGGTCGCCGAAATCGAAGCGGCCTGGATCGTAGGGAATTTCTTGGGGTGCGCCGTCGACGATCTCGTTGATCCTGACAGGCGTGTTGAACTGCATGCCCTGATGGTAGAAGGACAGCTTGAACGGCGTGTCGATCTCCGACCAGGCGAAGCGATCGCGTCGCGGCTGCATCTTCTGATAGTCGAAGAACTGCATCTTGCTGAAGACGTCCGGCAGGTTGCTGGCCGGGGCGGCATAGGGGCCCGCCGCCAGCGCCTTGGCCCGGGCCATCACCTCGTCCAGGCCGAAACCGGGGCGCTCCTGCGCGAAGGCCGCGCTGCAGAAGGCGAGCATGCCCGCGACGCACCAGCCCAGAACGGCTTGCAGAAACAGGGGGCCTGATTGCCGCCGGGCAGGACGTTTTCCGAGAGAAATCGACATGGATCGGGCCGAGAGAAGCCGGGCCGGTTCATTGGGGCCGGCCGCGGGACGGGTCGACAAGTTCACGGAAGCTCCCTTAAATGCCGCATGACAGGATGGAACGCGCCCGTCCTGCCTGGCAGTGGCGCGTCCGAGACAAATGCCCATCATGGGGACAAGGGTCAAGGAATCACCCCCACCGATTCGACCCGCGTCCGCGCCCCCGCCAACCACAGTCGAAGTGAACAAAGTCAGCATGGATAATCGAAACGGTGTGCCGGTCGTCGACGGGCGAGAGGATGACTCCCGCGCGGAGGCGAGCAGGAGCGGTCTGTCCCGGCGGCAGGCGCTCGCAGCCATCGCCTCGGCAGCAGCCGCGGCTGGAATGGCCGGCGGACCAGCGGCGGCAGCGCCGAAAAAACCGGGCAAACCAACGGGTCCCGCCACCAAGACGGCTTTCATCGAGGACCTGATCGCGCGCATGACCGTCGACGAGAAGGTCGGGCAATTGCGCCTGATCAGCATCGGCCCCGAGATGCCGCATGCCAAGCTGATGGAAGAGGTCGCGGCCGGCCGGATCGCCGGCTCGTTCAACACCGTCATCCGGCGCGACAATCGGCCGCTGCAGGAGGCCGCCGTCAAGCGCAGCCGCCTGAAGATCCCGCTCTTCTTCGCCTATGACGTGGTGCACGGCCACCGCACCACCTTCCCGATTCCACTCGGCCTGGCGGCGAGCTTCGACATGGCTGTGATCGAGCGGATGGCGCGCATCTCGGCCGTCGAGGCCTGCAATGACGGCGTCGACATGACCTTCGCGCCAATGGTCGACATCAGCCATGATCCGCGCTGGGGCCGCACCTCCGAAGGCTTCGGCGAAGACCCCTATCTCGTCTCGGAATGCGCCCGTGCCAGCGTGCACGGCTTCCAGGGCGCCGCGCCCGACAAGCCGGACACCATCATGGCGGCCGTCAAGCATTTCGCGCTCTACGGCGCGGTCGAGGGCGGCCGAGACTACAACACCGTCGACATGAGCCCGCTGCGCATGCACCAGGTCTATCTGCCGCCCTACAAGGCTGCGATCGATGCCGGCGCCGGTGGCGTCATGGTCGCGCTCAATTCCGTCAATGGCATCCCGGCAACGTCGAATGTCTGGCTGCTGCAGGACCTCTTGCGCAAGCAATGGGGCTTCAAGGGCGTTACGGTCAGCGACCACGGCGCCATCACCGAGCTGACGCGGCACGGCGTCGCGCGCGACAATCGCGAAGCTGCCAAGCTCGCGATCAAGGCCGGCATCGACCTCAGCATGGCCGACCAGATCTATCTGGCCGAGCTACCGGGGCTGATCGCCTCGGGCGAGATCAAGATGGCAGAGCTCGACGCCCGGGTGCGGGAGGTTCTCGGCGCCAAATACGATCTCGGCCTCTTCGCCGACCCCTTCCTGCGCATGGGCAAACCCGAGGACGACCCGGCCGATGTGAAGGCCGACAGCAGGCTTCATCGCGAGCCCGCCCGCGAGATCGCGCGCGAGACCATCGTCCTGCTGGAAAACCGCAACCAGACCTTGCCGCTGAAGAAGCAGGGCACGATCGCGCTGATCGGCCCGCTCGCGGATTCCGGACTCGACATCCTCGGCAGCTGGTCGGCTCAGGGCGTGCCCGAACAGGCCGTTACCGTGCGCGCCGGCATCGAGAAGGCGATCGAGGGCAAGGCGCGCCTCGTCACCGCCCGCGGCTCCAACGTCATCGACGACCAGAAGGTGGTCGAGTATCTCAACTTCCTGAACTGGGACAAGCCCGAGGTCATCCAGGACCCGCGCCCGATCGAGACGATGATCGAGGAGGCCGTCTCGGTCGCGAACCAGGCCGATGTGGTGATCGCCGTCGTCGGCGAACTGCGCGGCATGTCGCATGAATCCTCGAGTCGCGTCAGCATCGATATGCCTGGCTCGCAGCGCCGGCTGCTCCAGGCACTGAAGGCGACCGGCAAGCCGCTCGTCATCGTGCTGATGAACGGCCGCCCGCTGGCCATCGGCTGGGAGAAGGACAACGCCGACGCGCTACTGGAAACCTGGTACGCCGGCACCGAGGGCGGCAATGCCATCGCCGACGTGCTGTTCGGTGACCACAACCCCTCGGCCAAGCTGCCGATCAGCTTCCCGCGTTCGGTGGGCCAGATCCCGACCTATTACAACGCGCTGCGCATCGGCCGCCCCTACACCGAAGGCAAGCCCGGCAACTACACCTCGCAATATTTCGAAGAGGCTCAGGGGCCGCTCTATCCCTTCGGCTTCGGCCTGAGCTACAGCCGCTTCACGGTCAAGGACCTGAAGCTCTCGGCTGCGCAGATGAAGCGCGGCGAGAAGCTCACCGCCGAAGCGACGCTGACCAACGAGGGCAGCTTCGAGGGCGCCAACGTCGTGCAGCTCTACATCGCCGACCCCTATGCCTCGATCGCGCGGCCGGTGAAGGAGCTGAAGGGCTTCCAGAAGATCACGCTCAAGCCCGGCGAAAGCCGCGTCGTGCGCTTCGAGGTCGGCGAGGACCAACTCAAATTCATCAATGCCGACCTCAAGGAAGTGGTCGAGACCGGCCGCTTCGATGTGCAGATCGGCCTCGATTCCCACGACGTGCTGGTACAGAGCTTCGAGCTGGTCTGAGCCCGCGACGGCGGCAACTGGCGATCGCTTCGCGCCGACCGGCGCGACCCTTGATCGATCGGCTTGCCGCCGCGCAGGAGCTGGACGTTTCGACGCGGCTGGAGAGAGGTTTCGGCAATGCATGAGGTCACGGTTCGGCAGGAGATTGCCGACAGGGTGGTCAGGCGACGCGGCCGCTATCACCTCTTCGACAGGCTCGATCCTGCCAGAACCGCTCTGGTGGTCATCGACATGCAGGGGACTTTCTGCGCGCCCGGCGGACCGGCCGAAGTGGCGAGCTCCCGGGGAATCGTCGCGCCGATCAACACCCTGACGCGCGCCCTGCGCGCCCTGGAGGTCCCGGTTATCTGGGTGCTGCACGCCAATACCCGGACTGCGAAGGGCAGCGACTGGGAGCTGTTTTTCGACAGCATCGTCGCCGGCGAGGTCAGGGAGCGGACGATCGACAGCCTCGCGCCACAGCGTCAGGAGGTCTGGAGCGGTCTGGAGGTCGACGACCGCGACGTGGTGATCAGGAAGAACCGGTACAGCGCCCTGATTCCCGGCTCCTCCTCGCTCGAACGGCTCTTGCGCAGCCTCGGCATCGATACGCTGCTGATCGCCGGCACCAAGACCAATATCTGCTGCGAATCCACGGCTCGGGACGCGATGATGCTGGATTTCAAGGTGGTCATGGTCGAGGATTGCTGCGCCGCCTTGTCGGACGATGAGCATCGCTCGGCACTGGAAAACGTCATACAGCAGTTCGGCGACGTCATGACCGGCGCGGACGTCGTCGAGAGGCTCTCGCGAGCAGCAAAGAGCTGACGCGGGCGGCAGCTCCGCTCGGCGAGACGTAGCTTCAGGCCTCGCTCGGCACGAGCTGTCGGACGAAGCGGCGCAACAGCGCCTCGAAGGCCGACAGCGCCGGCGAGACCGAGCGCCCGCTCGGACGGATCATGACGATGTCGCGGGTAATCGCCGGCTCGACCAGGGGCTTCGCCACGATCGAAGCCGGCGCGACGGCGCGCGCATAGGTCGGCAGCACGGCGATGCCGAGCCCCGCCTCGACCAGTGCCAGCGCGGTGGTGATCTGTGCCACCTCATAGGCCGGCCGCAGCGTGATCTCGGCGCTCTCGTAGCCGACCTCGACCAGGAGACGGATGCCGCTGTCGCGCGTCAGCGTGACCAATTCCTCTTCGGCGAGCTCGCGCCAGAGCACCGTTTCCTGCTGCGCGAAGGCGCTGCTCTTGCCGCAGAACAGCATCAGGCTGTCGCGCGCCAGCGGCTGGCGCTCGATATTGTCCTCCAACGCCGAGAAAGTGCCGATGCCGCAATCGGCCTTGCCGAAGCGCACCGCCTCGACGACGAGGTCGTTGCGGGCGTCGAGGATCGTCACCTGCAGGCCGGGATGCTTCTCGCGCAGCGCCGAAATGGCCGGCGGCATGATGACGGCGGCGAGCAGCGGCGGCACCGCGACGACGATGCGCCCGCGTCGGCGTTCCGCGAGGCCGTTGGCGTTGTCGACCGCCGTGTCGAGATCATGCAGGATCTTCACCGCAGCGCCATGGAACTCGCGCCCGCCCTCGGTGAGCTCGACGCGCCGCGTCGTCCGGTCGAGCACGCGGATGCCGAGCTCCCGCTCCAATTCGCGCACGAGCTGGGACAAAGCCGGCTGCGCCATGTGCAGCCGCTCGGCCGCCTTGGTGAAGGTGCCCTGCTCGGCCACGGCCAGGAACGCCTGGATCTGGCGCAGCGTGATCGCCATGGAAGCCTCGATTTATAAGAATAGCTTCCGAATTCATACGAATGTTACGAGTTGCCGTATAGCCCGCCCATGCCATCATCGCCATGCCGCCTTGATGACGATGCGGCGCGGCTCGGGCCGACGGCTGACGGGCTTGCGAGGAGCAAGCCGACGGCCAGGCCGTCTGCCGCGGGCTCCGGGAAGCGGGAAAAGGCTTCATGAAATACGCCAGGAAGAACGCCAAGGCCTATGCCCGCGCCCATATGAAGGGCATCTGGGCGGCTGCGCTTACCCCCTTCACCCGTTCTCTCGCCATCGACGAGGATGGCTTTCGCCAGAACATCCACCACTGGCTCGACGATCTGAAGATCGACGGGCTGTTCATCGCCGGCAAGCAGGGCGAGTTCTTCTCGATGTCGATCGAGGAGCGCAAGCGCAGCTTCGAGCTCGCGGTCGAGGCATCCGCCGGACGCGGCCAGACCATCATGTCCTGTTCCGATCAGAACATGGACGTCGTCATCGACCTCGCCCGCCACGCCCAGAAGATCGGCGCCGACTACATCGTCGTGCACGCGCCGATCCTGCACTTCTTCAAGGCGCAGGACGAGACCGTCTACGAATATTACCGGACCATCGCCGAGAAGGTGGATATCGGCATTGCCCTCTGGAGCCATCCGGATTCGGGCTATCTGCTCTCGCCGCAGCTCTGCAACCGGCTCGCCGACATCGAGAACGTCGTCGCGATCAAGTACAGCGTGCCGCGGCCGATGTATGCCGAGCTCACGCGGCAGGCCGGCGACCGCATCCTGGTCAGTACCGCCTCCGAGGAGGAATGGCTCGACAACATCCTGGAGCTGGGCTGGCAGCTCTATCTCTGCTCTTCGCCGCCCTATCTGATCCAGACGGCGAACGATCTGCGCATGCGCGAATACACCGACCTTGCTTTCCGCGGTGAGGCCGACAAGGCCCGCACCATCCGCGACAGCCTGAACCCGGTGCGCGAAGCTCTGCGGGGCACGCGGCCCGCCGAAAAGCCGCATGCCCACCAGAAGTACTGGCAGGAGCTGCTGGGCCAGGTCGGCGGACGCGTCCGGCCACCGATGCTGGAATTGACCGAGGCGGAAAAGGCCGCGACGCACGCCGCCTTCGAAAGCTGCGGCCTCAAGCCCGGCAGGGCACCGCTCGCCAAGGCCGGCTGAACGACATCACGAACGAACGACAGCGGGAGTGGGAAAGATGGCGACCGAAGGACGGCTCAAGGCCTTCAACTTCAAGAAATGGATCGAGGAGCACGAACATCTGCTCAAGCCGCCGGTCGGCAACAAGAAGGTGTTCGACGACGGGCAGATGACCGTCATGGTCGTGGGCGGCCCGAACCAGCGCGCCGATTTCCATGACGACCCGGTGGAGGAGTTCTTCTACCAGCTCAAGGGCGACATGATGCTGAAGGTCGTCGACAATGGGAAGCATTACGACGTGACGGTCCGCGAGGGCGAGGTCTTCCTGCTGCCGCCGCATGTGCGGCACTCTCCCCAACGCCCCCAGGAAGGCTCGGTCGGCCTCGTGGTCGAGCCGGCGCGCCATGCCGATCAGGTCGACGGCTTCGAATGGTACTGCTTCGAGTGCAACGAGCTGGTGCATCGCATCGAGCTCAAGGTGAAGGACCTGGTGAAGGACCTTCCGCCGCTCTACGAGGCGTTTTTTTCCGATGAGAAGGCACGCACCTGCAAGCATTGCGGCGCGCTCCATCCCGGCAAGAAGCCGCCGGCCGGCTGGGTCGCCCTCTGACGGCGTCGCGCCGAAAGGCGGACTCCCCCTTTCAGCGGACTCCATGCTGAAATAACGGGCAGGATCACCTTGCGTCCGGACCGAGGCCCGGCGATCCTGCACCATCGCCGCAATGGCGTCGGACATCAGAACACGCATGAGCGCGGCGGCGCAGAAACGCCGCGTCGAACCATTTCAGAGGCAGAACGGAACGACTGGAGTCCATGATGAAACTGCGCGGATTGCTTTTCGGCATCGCGGCTTCGCTGGCGGCGGGCGCCAGCGCCTTCGCCCAGCAGGCGCCGGTCAAGATCGGCATGATCACCACCCTGTCCGGCCCCGGCGGCTATCTCGGCCAGGACATCCGCGACGCCTTCAAGCTCGCGATCGACATGGAGGGCGGCAAGCTCGGCGGCGTGCCGGTCGAGCTCACCGTGGAGGATGACGGTCTGAAGCCCGGCCAGGGCAAGCAGATCGCCGAGAAGATGCTGAAGACCGACGGCGTCAGGATCCTGACCGGCATCGTCTTTTCGAACGTCGCCGGCGCGACCGTGCCCGACATCGTCGATTCCGGCGCGCTCTATGTCAGCCCCAACGCCGCGCCCTCGAACTTCGCCGGCAAGGAGTGCAACGAGAACTACTTCGTCGTCTCCTGGCAGAACGACAGCCTGCACGAGAGCGCCGGGCAATACGCCACCAATCTCGGCTACAAGAAGGCCTTCATCCTCGCCCCGAACTACCAGGCCGGCAAGGATGCGTTGACCGGCTTCAAGCGCATGTTCAAGGGCGAGATCGCCGGCGAGGTCTATACCCGCCTTGACCAGACCGACTTCGCGCCCGAAATGGCGCAAATCCGCGCCGCCAATCCGGATGTCGTGTTCCAGTTCCACCCCGGCGGCGTCGGCATCGCCTTCCTGCGCCAGTACCAGCAGGCCGGCCTGCTCGGGAAGATCCCGATGGTGCTCGCGGCGCCCTCGCTCGACGCCACCACGCTCAACGCGGTCGGCGATGCGGCAATCGGCCTGCGCGTCACCAGCCACTGGAACACCGACTTCGACAACCCCGCCAACAAGAAGTTCGTGGAGGCCTGGACCAAGGCCTACAACCGCGTGCCCACCTATTATGCCAGCCAGGGCTACGACACCGCGCAGGCCATCGCCTCGGCTCTCAAGGCGACCGGCGGCAAGGTCGACGTGCCGGCCCTGCGCACGGCGATGCGCAAGGCCGATTTCCCGTCGGTGCGCGGCTCCTTCAAGTTTGGCCCGAACCAGCATCCGGTGCAGGACTGGTTCGCGCTCGAGGCGCAGAAGGGTCCCGACGGCAAGCCGGTGCTCAAGACCATCGGCAAGGTGCTGAGCAACCACGGCGACGTCTACGCCAAGGACTGCAAGCTCTGACGCACAGCCGGAAGCATCGCCGTCATTCCGGGCAAGCGGCCTGAACCGCCCACTCCGGAATGACGGCCCGTTTCCGCCGCGCAGCACAAGGCCCCGGCTTCGGAACGACGGCGAACGGTTCCCGGGAGTTTCCGCCGTCCGGATTTGACAGACGATGACGCTCGTTCTCGAACAACTGCTCAACGGCCTGCAGTTCGGCGTGATGCTCTTCCTGCTCGCCGCAGGGCTGACGCTGATCTTCGGCATCATGGGTGTGATCAACCTCGCCCATGGCTCGCTCTACATGGTCGGCGCCTATGGCGCGGCCTTCGTCGCGGCCCAGACGGGCTCCGTCTTTCTCGCCGTCCTCGGCGGACTGGCCGCGGCGGCGATCGTCGGCATGGTGATGGAACTCGTCGTGCTGCGCCGGCTCTATGCCCGCGATCATCTCGATCAGGTGCTCGCGACCTTCGCGCTGATCCTGATCTTCAACCAGAGCGTCACCATCCTGTTCGGGCGCCAGCCGCTCTTCGTCTCGGTCCCGCCGGCGCTGAACGGCTCGGTCCAGCTCCTGCCCGGCCTTGCCTACCCGGTCTATAGGCTCGCCATCATCGCCGTCGGGCTGCTGGTGGCGCTCGGGCTCTATCTGCTGATCAACCGCACCCGCATCGGCATGCTGGTCCGTGCCGGCGCCACCCATCGCGAAATGGTGCGGGCGCTCGGCGTCGATATCCGCCTGCTCTACACCGGCGTCTTCGGGCTCGGCGCCCTGCTCGCGGGCCTGGCCGGGCTCATGGCCGGGCCAATCCTCGCCGTGCAGGTCGGCATGGGCGAGCAGATCCTGATCACCACCTTCGTCGTCGTCGTCATCGGCGGTGTCGGCTCGATCCGCGGCGCCTTCTTCGGCGCGCTCATCGTGGGTCTCGTCGACACGTCCCTGCGCGCCTTCCTGCCTGGCCTGCTGCGCCAGCTGATGACGGGCTCGGAGGCAGATGCGCTCGCCGCGGGCCTGTCCTCGATGGGCATCTATCTTCTCATGGCGATCGTGCTGCTCGTGCGACCCAAAGGGCTTTTCCCCGCGCATGTCTGAGAACGCCATGGACCGGGCCGCACCCGCCCCCTTCGCGACCGGTACGCTGCTGGCGACATTCCTGCTCGCTGCCGCCCTGATCGCGCTTCCCTTCGTCGTGCAGGCGCTAGGGCAGCCGTCGCTGGTGCCGCTGGCGAGCCGCGTGCTGATCTATGCCATCGCGGCCGCGAGCCTCAATCTCGCGCTCGGTTTCGGCGGCATGATCAGCTTCGGCCATGCCGCCTTCTTCGGCGTCGGCGGCTATGTCGTCGGCATCCTCTACCAGAGCTATACCGGCGACGAGCCCTTCCTCGGCCTTATTCCCGGCACCGACCAGCTCCTCGTCACCCTGCCGGCAGCGATCCTGGTCGCCGGACTGCTGGCGCTCGTCATCGGTGCGCTCTGCCTGCGCACCAGCGGCGTGCAGTTCATCATGATCACACTCGCCTTCGCGCAGATGCTGTTCTTCCTCTTCGTCTCGCTGAAGGTCTATGGCGGCGACGACGGCATGACGATCCGCCGCCGCAACGCCCTTTTCGGCCTCAATACACGCGACGACCTCACCTTCTATTTCATCTGCCTTGCGGTCGCCGCGTCGGTCTTCCTGCTGTTCTGGCGGATCGTGCGCTCGCGCTTCGGCATGGTGCTGGCCGGCATCCGCCAGAACGAGCGCCGCATGGCCGCGATCGGCATCGCGCCCTATCGCTACAAGCTCACCGCCTTCGTGATTTCCGGCATGGGCTGCGGTCTGGCCGGCGCGCTGATGGCCAATTACATGCGCTTCGTCAGCCCCGATATGCTGCACTGGACCAAATCCGGCGAGCTGATGATCATGGTCATCCTCGGCGGCGTCGGCACATTGCTCGGGCCTCTGCTCGGTGCCGCGGCTCTGGTGACGCTGGAAACCGTGCTGACCTCCTGGACCGAGAACTGGCAGCTCGTACTCGGCCCGATCCTCCTGCTGGTCGTGCTCTTCACCCAGGGCGGGCTCAACGGACTGATCGGCCGGCTGCTGCCGGGAAGGAGCGCGCGATGACCGCCCCGCTCCTCTCGGTCCGCGGTCTGCGCAAACGTTTCGGCGGGCTCGTCGCCACCGACGGCGTCGATCTCGACGTGGTCGAGGGCGAGATCCACGCCCTGATCGGCCCCAACGGTGCCGGCAAGACCACGTTGATTACCCAGCTCTTCGGCGAACTGACCCATGACGAAGGCGCGATCCAGCTTTCGGGCGAAGAGATCGGAGCCCTGAAGACACCACAGCGGGTCAACCGCGGGCTCGCCCGCACCTTCCAGATCAACCAGCTCCTGCCCGACTTCACCATGCTCGACAACGTCGCGCTCGCCGTGCAGGCCCATGAGGGTCACAGCTTCCGCTTCTTCGCCGATGCGCGGCGCGACGACGGCCTGCGCAGCCGCGCCCGGCAATATCTCACGACCGCAGGCCTGAGCCATCGGGCAGAGATCCGGGTCGCCGATCTCTCCCATGGCGAGCAGAAGCAGCTCGAATTCGCGATCGCACTGGCCTGCGAGCCGCGCCTGCTCCTGCTCGACGAGCCGATGGCGGGCCTCGGCCATGCCGAGAGCGAGCAGATGGTCACGATGCTTTCGGGCCTCAAAGGCCGCATCACCATGCTGCTCGTCGAGCACGACATGGACGCTGTGTTCAAGCTCGCCGACCGCATTTCCGTGCTGGTCTATGGCCGCGTCATCGCTACCGGCACGGCCGATGAGATCCGCGACAATCCAGAGGTCCGCACCGCCTATCTCGGCGAGGGAGACGCCTGATGCTGAGCGTGCGTGATCTTCAATCTGCCTATGGCGCGAGCCAGGTGCTGTTCGATGTCGCGCTCGACATCGCCGAGGGCGAGGTCGTGACCCTGCTCGGCCGCAACGGCATGGGCAAGACCACCACCGTCCGCTCGATCATGGGCCTGCTTGCACCGAAATCCGGCGATATCCGCTTCGAGGGTCGCGCCGTCGCTGGCATCGCGCCCGAAAAGATCGCTCGCTGCGGCATTGGCCTCGTGCCCGAAGGCCGACAGGTCTTCCCGACGCTCTCGGTGCGCGAAAACCTCCTCGCCACCGCCTCAAACCGGCTGAAACGCCCCTCGCCCTGGACGCTGGAGCGGGTCTACGCCCTCTTTCCCCGCCTGCAGGAACGCGCCAACCAGTCGGCCCGTACCCTTTCCGGCGGCGAGCAGCAGATGCTCGCAGTCGGTCGCGCGCTGATGACCAACCCCAAGCTGTTGATCCTCGACGAGGCCACCGAAGGTCTCGCCCCGGTCATCCGCGCCGAGATCTGGGGCTGCATCGAGGCCCTGAAGGCGCAGGGCCAGTCGATCCTGCTGATCGACAAGAACATCAACGTGCTGAAGCGCATCGCCGACCGGCACTATATCCTCGAAAAAGGCCGCACGGTCTGGTCGGGCTCCAGCGCCGACCTCGCCGCCAACGCCGAACTGGTGCATCGTTATGTCGGCGTCTGAAAGCGGTCTGTTCGAAATCGTCGCACACAGCACCGAGGCCGACCCGGTCGAAGCCCTGCGCGATGCGCTGAGCGACATCCTGAGCGGATTGGTCGCGGCCGGCTGCGGCCCCCATCATCTGCGCGGGATGATCTGGGAGACGGACCGGCCGGAAGCCTTCCACCTTTCACGCTATACCGTCGAATTGGCTTATCGCGAGGTCTTCGCCGGCTTCCGTCCGCCGATCGCGCTGCGTCCGAAGGCCGGGGCCGGCCTGACCATTAGCGCCCGCCACGCCACCGCGCAGCCTTTGCCCGATACGCTCGTCGACGGCTACGGCTTGCGGGAACTCGGCCGGCAATACAGCCCGCGCCTGCAAGCCGACATGAAGGCGCTCTTCCGGCAATGGAGCCGCGACGGCGAAGCCTTTCGCGCACGCCATGGCGGCGCCGATCTCGCCTATGGCCCGGGCCGCTTCGAGACCCTCGACCTCTACCGCCCTGGGGGTACGAGCCGGGTGCCGGTCTTCGCCTTCATCCATGGCGGCTACTGGCAAGCCTCGGACAAGGTGCAGCATGCGCAATTCGCGCAGGGGCTGCTCGATGCCGGCTTCGCCGTCGCCATGCCGAATTACGGGCTTGCGCCCGATACGCCGCTCGAAGTCAGCCTCGCCCAGAACATCGCAGCGCTGAATTTCCTCATCCGCGAAGCGGACGCCCTCGGCCTCGACGCGTCGCGGCTACATATCTCCGGCCATTCCGCCGGCGGCCACCTCGCCGCCATGGTGCTCTGCGCGCAGGACGCGCCGCCGATCACGTCCGCCCTGCTGCTTTCCGGCCTTTATGACCTGAAACCGTTGGGGCATCTGCCACTCGGCCGATTGCTCGGTCTCGACGATGCCGGCCGTGCCGAACGCCTGAGCCCCCTCGCCCATCCGCGCCCGAGCACGCCGCGCATCGCCCTCGCCGTCGGTGAAGGCGAAAGTGCTGCCTTCAAGGGGCAGTCGGCCCGACTCGCATCAGCCTGGCGGGCGCCAGAACCGCTGATCTGCCCCGGTCATCATTTCAGCATGCTCGAAGGGCTCAATGGTGGCGCCTTGCTGGACCTCGCATTGACCACGGCAGGACGATGACACGAACCCGCAAGCCGCTGCGCCTTGCCCTGATCGGCTGGGGCGCCATCAGCCGGAGGCTCGCCGAACTGCTGGCTGAGCGTAATGGCACGAACGATATCATCATCGCCGCGATCGGCATCCGCGATCCAGGCAAGGTCGAAGTCGCACCGGCCGGCGCACGGCTGATCACCGATCCGCAGGCCCTCTCCACTCTCGACCTCGATCTCGTCGTCGAGGCGGCCGGACGCGAAGCCGTCGGCATCTGGGGCGAAGCGGCGCTTGTCCACGCCTCTGCCTTCGCCGTCGCCTCGACCAGCGCCTTTTGCGACACGGCGCTGTTCGACCGCTTGCTCGCGACGGCGGAAACAAATGGCAGCCAGTTGCTGGTCCCGCCCGGCGCGCTCGCCGGCATCGACGGCATCGCCGCCGCCTCGCTCCTTCCGTTGGACGAGGTCGTGCATCGCATCGTAAAGCCGCCGCAGGCCTGGCGCGGCACAACCGCGGAAAGCCTCGTTGCGCTCGGTGGCCTGACGCAGGCCACCACCTTCTTCTCGGGCACGGCACGCGAGGCCGCCTCGCGCTTTCCGCAGAATGCCAATGTCGCGGTGATCTCGGCGCTCGCCGGCATCGGCCTGGATCGCACCCGCGTCGAGCTCGTCGCCGATCCCGCCGCCGGCGGCAACGGTCACCAGCTCAGCGTCCGCGGCGCCTT
The DNA here is from genome assembly GCA_033792295.1 of Allobosea sp. Classification (GTDB taxonomy): domain Bacteria; phylum Pseudomonadota; class Alphaproteobacteria; order Rhizobiales; family Beijerinckiaceae; genus Allobosea. The sequence goes on along the minus strand of JARYGW010000026.1, from coordinate 5,142 downwards.
CGGCAAGCTCGACCTCGCGATCGAGAACCGCCCTCTGGCCTCGAACCCGAAATCATCGGAGATGACGGCGCTCGGGCTGGTACGTCTGATCGAGAATCGCATTCGACCGCTCGTGCGCTGAAATGGGCCTGGCGGAGGCTTCCGCAGGCTCCCACGATTTATAATCCAGGCAATCTGAATTTATCTGATTTATCCGTCTGGATCACACAATGAGCCGCGACCTATCGTCCTTGCGAAACCGGCGGACCAGCCCCGGGAACACCACGCTGAACGCGCCGCAAGCCGAGGCCTGCATGACGACCTATCCCGATCTCAAGCTCTATATCGGCGGCGCCTGGCGCAAGACGGCGGAGGAACTGCCCGTCCTCAACCCTGCCGATGAAAGCGTCATCGGCGCCGTGCCGGTCGCCTCCCACGCCGATCTCGACGATGCGCTCGCCGCCGCTGCAGAGGGCTTCAAGGTCTGGAGCCGGACGTCGCCGCGCGAGCGCGGGGAGATCATGCTCAAGGCGGCGGCGCTGATGCGCCAGCGCGCCGAGGAGATCGCCTATGCGATCACGCTCGAGCACGGCAAACCGTTCAGGCAGGCCTGCCTCGAAGTGGTGCGCGGCTGCGAATTCTTCGAGTGGGATGCGGCCGAAGGACAGCGCACCTATGGCCGCGTCGTCCCGAGCGAGCCCGGCATTCGCTATATCGTGCTGCGCCAGCCGGTCGGCATCGTCGCCGCCTTCTCGCCCTGGAACTTCCCGATGAGCCAGCCTGCGCGCAAGATCGCCGGCGCGCTCGCCGCCGGCTGCTCGATCATCATCAAGGCGGCGGAAGAGACTCCGGCCGGCGCCCTCCATATCGCCCGCGCCCTCCACGATGCCGGCCTGCCGCCCGGCGTCTTCAACCTCGTCTTCGGCGTGCCGGCCCGGATCTCGGAATACCTCATCCCGAAACCGCAGACCCGGCTCGTCGCCTTCACCGGTTCCACCGCTGTCGGCAAGCATCTCTCGGAGCTCGCCGCCCGGCACATGACGCCAGTGCTGATGGAGCTCGGCGGCCATGCCCCGGTCATCGTCTGCGACGATGTCGACCCCATCGCCGCCGCCCATGCCTCCGCCAGCCGCAAGGTCCGCAACGCCGGGCAGGTCTGCACCTCGCCGACGCGCTTCTTCGTGCAGGAGGCGATCTTCGAGCGCTTCACCCGGAGCTTCGTCGAGAAGGCACGCAGCACCGTCGTCGGCAACGGCCTCGACGCGGCCACGGAAATGGGCCCGGTCGCGAACCATCGCCGCATCAAGGCGCTGGAGGCGCTGACGGCCGATGCCCGCGCGCGTGGCGGCCATGTCCTGACCGGCGGCGAGCGCATCGGCAATCGCGGCTATTTCTTCCCGCCGACCGTGCTGACCGAACTGCCGGACGACGCCCGGGCGCTGCATGAGGAACCCTTCGGACCGATGGCGATCATCAATCCGGTGCGCTCGGTCGAAGAGGCGATCGAGAAGGCGAATGCCCTGCCCTTCGGCCTTGCGGCCTATGGCTTCACCCATTCGGCGGCCCGCGCCGACCTGCTGGCCGAGGGCATCGAGGCCGGCAATGTCTCGATCAACACGCTGGAGGCTTCGGTGGCGGAGGTGCCCTTCGGCGGCGTCAAGGACAGCGGCTATGGGCGCGAGGGCGGCGCCGAAGGCCTCGACCACTACATGAACGTCAAGACCCTCTCGCACCGGATGACGATCTAGAGCATTTTCGAGCGAAGTGGACACCGGTTCGCGTGAAGAAATGCGATAATGCAGGAACTGCTCTAGGGCCGGCTCCGCCGGCCCGCGGGACTCTCCGGCGGCAGCAGGCGGCCGGAGCCGGAGAGGATGCTGGTGGCCAGCGCCCGGGCCGCCTCTTCATGCGATTGCCCACCAACCACGACGAACTCGATCGAGCCCAGTCGCGGCAACGCCTCGCGCGGTTCTACCTCCGCCAGCCCCGGCGGGATCAGCCGCGCCGAATGGGCGGTGACACCGAGCCCGGCCACCGTCGCGGCACGCAGGCCCGCCAGGCTGCCGCTGGTGCAGGCGACCCGCCAGGCCCGGCCGGCCTGTTCCAAGGTCGCGATTGCGTGCATGCGCGAGATGCTCGGCGGCGGGTAGAGCACCAATGGCACCACCGGCTGCTCCGCCAATCGCGAGCCCGGCCGACCGACCCAGACCAGCCGTTCCTCCCAGGCGACGACACCGCGCGCATCGCCATTGCGGCGCTTGACGAAGATGAGATCAAGGTCGCCGGCATCGTATTGCTCGTAGAGCCGGCCGCTCAGTCCAACCGTCAGCTCGAGATCGACGGCGTGGTGCTGCATGGCGAACTCCGCCAGGATCTCCGGCAGCGCCGTAAAGGCGAAATCCTCCGAGACGCCGAGACGCAGGCGTCCGCGCAGGGTCGACCCTTTGAGGTAGTGCTCGATGCGGCTGCCAGCCTCCAGCACCTGCCGGGCAAAGGGCTGGATGGCGTCGCCGTCCGGTGTCGGCCGCACCTCATGGGTGTCCCGCGCCAAGAGCTTGCGTCCCACCCGCTTCTCCAGCCGCGCGACATGCTGGCTGACGGATGACTGCCGCAAACCGAGCTGCCGCGCCGCTTCCGTGAAGCTCAGCGTCTCGCAGACCTTGAGAAAGCTGCGCAGCAGGACCGGATCGAGCGGCTTCGGATCGGCAGTCATAAGCATCATGTTTCATGATGAGCAATATCATGTCCAGTCCGGATCAACATGAGCCGGCGATCTGTTAGGAAACCATCCTCGCTTTCAGGAAGACCCGGAATGATCCGCCGCACGCTCGCCCGCTTCGGCATCGACCCTTACCTCCTCGCATTGCTCGCGACTGTCGCCGTCGCGATCATCCTGCCGGCCCGTGGCCAGGGAGCGGTCGTTGCCAATGATGCCGTCTCGGTCGCCGTCGCTCTGCTGTTCTTCCTCTATGGGGCGAGACTGTCGCCGAAGGCGGTCTGGGAAGGGTTGCTGCATTGGCGCCTGCAATCGCTCGTCTTCGCCAGCACCTACATTCTCTTCCCCGTGCTGGGCCTCGGCCTGACCAAGGCGTTCGGATCCTGGCTCTCGCCCACGCTTATCCTTGGACTGATGTTCGTCTGCGTGCTGCCCTCGACAGTGCAGTCCTCCATCGCCTTCACCTCGATCGCGCGCGGCAATGTCGCGGCCGCTCTGTGCAGCGCCTCAGTCTCGAACCTGTTCGGCATGGTGGTGACACCACTATTGGTCATGCTGCTGCTCGATTCGAAGGGCGTCGGCTTCAGCGGCGAGGCCATGAAGAGCATCGCCCTGCAATTGCTGCTGCCCTTCGCGGTCGGCCAGATCCTGCGCCCCTGGATCGGCAGTTTCCTGCAGCGCTACAAGTCGGTGATCTCCATCGTCGATCGCGGCTCGATCCTGCTCGTCGTCTACGACGCCTTCAGCGAAGGCATGGCCGCGGGCATCTGGTCGCAGGTCACGGTGAGCGATCTCGTTGTGGTGATCCTGCTCGACATGGTCCTGCTCGCCGCCGTGCTGGCGATCACCACCATCGTCAGCCGGCGTCTGGGCTTCGTCAAGGAGGACGAGATCGTCATCGTCTTCTGCGGCTCCAAGAAGAGCCTGGCCAGCGGCATCCCCATGGCCAACATCCTCTTCCCCGGCCAGGCGCTCGGCCTCATCGTCCTGCCGCTGATGCTGTTCCACCAGATTCAGCTCTTCGCCTGCGCCACGCTGGCGCAACGTTATGCGAGGCGCCCTGCAGAACCTCGGCCCGAGCCTGCGCCCCCCGCTGTACTCGGCTCGGCAAAGGCCTGAGTAACGTTCCGGCGGAGCCCCGGCCCCCGTGACTTCGCCCTCATCGGGGGAACAGCCGCGCTGCTGCCTTGTTGATCTCTCGCCCGTCACTACATGAATGGGAGTTGCTCGCTCCCGGAAGCGAGCCCCTTCATGGAAGGGCCGGCTGGAGACGGAGCGGGGTCCTTCGCGATCCGGGCCGGCTTCGCAAAGAGCTCCAGAAAAAGCCGCGGCAGTCGCCGATCTGGCGCCTGTGTCTAATGCAGCGTCATGACGGTTGGCCGCCCCGTAGGGTCCGACCGTCGCCGATGATGGAGGATTGCATGACCCCGAGCGAGAAATCCCAGCGCGAGATCCGAAAGATCGCCTATGCCATCTGGATGGAGGAAGGGCAACCGGAGGGACGCGACAAGGAGCATTGGGAGGCCGCCAAGGAAATCTGGGCCTTCCGCAGTCACAACCATGCCCTTCCCGACGAAGATGACGATGGCAAATCGGCTTCTTCAGGCATGAAGAAACGCCGCCAGACGTCACACAGCCGTCCGATGTAGCAGCAGGATCGGGCAATATGAGATAAAAACCCCGCCGCACCGGGCCGCGGGGCCCAGAGTTCGTCAGGGGCAGATATAGCCGCCGGCCGTCGCAGCACAGCGCGCGCCGGTGGGCAGGATAAGGGCGCCGCCGCGATCACGGCGGACGTAATCGCCGTTGGGCAATTGGAAGCCGCCGGTCGGATCAGGCGTAACTCGCGTGCCATCCGGCAGGACCAGCTGGCCGCCGTCGCGCCTGATCTGTTTCGCAACGCCTGCCTGAGGCACGGGCGCCGGCTCGGGGCGGCTGGATACGCAGCCCGCGACGAAGAGCGCGATGGCGCCAATCGATATCGTTGTCCTGATCATGACCTCACCTTTGCCGCGTCGATGAGAAACTAAGGGCGACGGCGGAGTGAACCGCCATCGCCCGGATATTGGCAATGCGGGAGCCTGCTTGGAAGCCACTCTCGCACCAGCATGCTCTGATCGGACTGCAATGCAGGCCGATCAGCTTTGCCTCAGTACACCCAGCGGCAGACACGTTCGGGGCGGCCGAAGCGGTTGCGGCGAACCGTGCAGACCTGACGCCGCGGCCGGGGACGGCGGAAGCGGGGATCGCGACGATACTGCGCCTGCTCGATCGGAGTGCCATCCGGCAGCGTCGCGGCCTTCTCCGAAGGGGTAGCTCCGAGGACCGGGGCGGCAGCAGCGCCGAGCGCCGCAGCGTCAGCCTTGCCAGAGAGAGCGACGGTCGCCGCGCCGGCGGAGAGGGCGAACAGCCCGAGCAGGAAAGAGCGTCGTTCCATGGAATGGTTC
>JARYGW010000269.1:0-7945 GCA_033792295.1 Allobosea sp. | reverse complement strand
GAAGAAGGGCGACTCTTACGTCGCCATCATCGAGAAGCCGGGACAGGAGACGATTCAGGCCATCGCCGAGATCGTGCCGGCGGTGATCCGCTCCTTCCCCTGGCCGAAATCGATGCGCTGGGGCAAGGCCTCGGCAGCCGGCGCCAGCCTGCGTTGGGTCCGCCCGCTGCATTCGATCCTCTGCACCTTCGGCGCCGAGACTGAGGATCCGGAGGTGGTGCCTTTCGATGTCGACGGCATCGTCTCCGGCAATGTCACCTATGGCCACCGCTTCCACGCGCCCGGCCCGATCACGGTCCGGCGCCTGGAGGACTACGCCGCCTCGCTGGAGAAGGCGAAGGTCGTGCTCGATGCCGACCGCCGCAAGGAGATCATCCTCACCGACGCCCGCAACCTCGCCTTCGCGCAAGGGCTCGACCTCGTCGAGGATGAAGGGTTGCTGGAGGAGGTCGCCGGCCTCGTCGAATGGCCGGTCGTGCTGATGGGCGAGTTCGAGGAGCGCTTCCTCGAGATTCCGGGCGAGGCCATCCGCGCCACCATCCGCGCCAACCAGAAGTGCTTCGTGCTGCGCGACCCCGCGACGGGCGACCTCGCCAACCGCTTCATCCTGGTCTCGAACCTCGTCGCCAGCGACGGCGGCGCGGCGATCACCGCCGGCAATGGCCGCGTCGTGCGCGCCCGCCTCTCGGATGCCGCCTATTTCTGGCAGACCGATCGCGGCTCGCTGCCGGACCTCGACACGTTCAAGGCCAGCGCCGAGAAGCTCGGTCTCGATCTGGCCAAGCCGCTCGACCAGCGCATGGCCAAGCTCGACAAGCTCGGCGTCGTCTTCCACGCCAAGCTCGGCACGCAGGGCGAGCGCGTCCAGCGCATTGCCGCGCTGGCCAGGGAGCTGGCGCCGGTCGTCGGTGCCGATCCGGAAAAGGCCGAACGGGCCGCCAAGCTCGCTAAGGCCGATTTGCCGACCGAGATGGTCGGCGAGTTCCCGGAACTGCAGGGCCTGATGGGCCGGAAATACGCGGAACTGCAGGGCGAGGACGCCTCCGTAGCTGCGGCGGTCGAGGAGCATTACAAGCCCCTTGGCCCGTCCGATCGCGTGCCGAACGATCCGGTTTCGGTCGCGGTGGCGCTGGCCGACAAGCTCGACACGCTGGTCGGCTTCTGGGCCATCGACGAGAAGCCGACCGGGAGCAAGGATCCTTATGCGCTACGGAGAGCAGCGTTGGGCGTGATCCGGCTGGTGGTTGAGAACGGGGTGCGGTTGTCGCTAACGCTGGCCGTCAAGGACACCGACCTCCTCTCCTTCTTCCACGACCGCCTCAAGGTCATGCTCCGAGAGCAGGGCGCACGGCATGATCTCGTCGACGCCGTGCTGGGCGAGGGCGCTTCGGCCAATGACGACCTCCTCCTCATCACCCTTCGCGTGGCCGCGCTCGGCCGCTTCCTCGACACCGAGGACGGCAAGAACCTGCTCGCGGGCTACAAGCGCGCGGCCAACATCCTCAAGGCCGAGGAGAAGAAGGACGGTGAGGGTGCCTTCGCCGCTGCTCCCGACCTGCACCTCATCGCCGATGCCGGCCTGATCGAGGAGAAGGCGCTCGCCGTCTCCCTGGCGCAGGCTACGCCGAAGGCCGAGGCCGCCGTCGCCGCGGAGGATTACGAGGGTGCCATGGCGGCGCTCGCCGAAATCCGTCCGGCGGTCGATGCCTTCTTCGACAAGGTCACGGTCAACGATCCCGATCCGGCCTTGCGCGCCAACCGCCTGAAGCTGCTGAACCAGCTTCGTCAGGCGACGCGCGCGGTGGCGGATTTCGACCGCATCGCCGGCTGATATAAAAACGAAGAACCCCTCTCCTCGAAGGAGAGGGGCGCGCTTTGCGGCTCCATGCAAGCCAAGCCTGCCGGCTGCTTCGCCGGCAAACCCCCCTCCGGAACCTATTCCCACCCTGCGACGTTCTGTCCGCGGAGCTGACATGCCGCGAGAGCGTCGCGGCGGGGCTTGGGGGGCCGCTCTCCGGCCGAGATACGGAGTTTTCAATGAACATCCTGATTTCGCTGCTGATCACCATCCTCGTCATCGGCCTTGTGCTCTATCTGGTGCGCATGCTGCCGCTCGACGCGCAGATCAAGAACATCGTCCAGATCATCGTGATCGTGATCGGCATCATCTCGCTTCTGCGCTATCTCGCTGTTTTCTAAGGCGATTGACGGCGCCTTCGCGCTGGTTCAGACTCGCCGAAATCCAGAGGGCCCCGGGCATGCCGTCGCGGGGCCCTTATCCGTTTCAGGGCGAGACCCGATGAACGCGCCGAACCGCACCGGCCATATCAGGCTGACCTCCCATCCCGAGCCCGGCAGCGCCGCTACGCGCTTTCCCATCCGATGGGGCGCGCCGACCGCGGCCGAGCGCGGCCCGATCATCGCCTCGACCACCAACCCGGCCGACCGCAACGTCATCGGCGCCCATGGCGGCTCCTATTCGGTCTATCGCGCGCTCGCGATCTCGGCCCGCGCGATGAACCCCTCGCAGCGCCCGGACCTGACCAACACCTATCCGACGGCGGAGGTTCTACCGCAGCCGCAATGGGCCGATCCGAAAAGAATCGTCTCGCTCGATCCCTTCGGCCACACGGTGGCGCAGGATTTCGGCAAGCTGATCGGCGAGGGCATCGACATCCGCCCTTCGATCGCGATCACCAAGGCCAGGCTCAACCTGCCCGAGATCCTGGCCGCGATGGGCGCTCATCGGCTCGCCGCCGACGGGCACATCCTGCACGCCTCGGGCGACATCTCCGTCACCAAGATCGCGGTCGATCCGGTCTGGTACCTGCCCGGCATCGCCGAGCGCTTCGGCACCAACGAGAACGAACTGCGCCGCACGCTCTTCGAGCAGACCGGCGGCATGTATCCCGAGCTGGTGACCCGGCCGGACCTCAAGGTCTTCCTGCCGCCGATCGGCTCGATCACCGCCTATGTCATGGGCGAGGTCTCAGGCTTGGCCGATCCGAAGAAGCGCATCGCCTGCCGCGTCCATGACGAGTGCAACGGCTCGGACGTCTTCGGCTCCGACATCTGCACCTGCCGGCCCTACCTCATCCACGGCATCGAGGAATGCGTGCGCGAGGCTCAGGGCGGCGGCGTCGGCCTCATCGTCTACAACCGCAAGGAGGGCCGGGCGCTCGGTGAGGTGACCAAGTTCCTCGTCTACAATGCCCGTAAGCGTCAGGAGGGCGGCGATTCAGCCGCGACCTATTTCGAGCGCACCGAATGCGTCGCCGGCGTGCAGGATGCCCGTTTCCAGCAACTGATGCCGGATGTGCTCCACTGGCTCGGCGTCACCCATATCGACCGGCTGATGTCGATGTCGAACATGAAATACGACGCCATGGTCGAAAGCGGCATCAGTATCGGCGAGCGCGTCGCGATCCCGCCCGAACTGATCCCGCCGGATGCCTCGGTCGAGATCGAGGCCAAGAAGGCGGCCGGCTATTATTCGCCCGAGGGCGCGCCAGGCGACAACGCCCTCAAGGCCACGGTCGGCCGCGACCTCGACAAGTTCTGAGCGACGCAAGTTCTGAGCGACGAAAGCCGCAGATCCATGCCTGATACGAATCCCGAGGCGGTCCGCGCCCTGTTGAAGCCCGCGGCTGTCCGTGCCCGCGCCCAGGAGATGCTGGAACTCGGCCGGGCCGGGCGGCTGCTGCATTTCACTGTCCAGCCGGAGCGGCTGGAGGCCTGCGCGGATTATGTCCTCGACACCATCCGGGCGAATTATCCGACGCTCGACATTCCCTTCCATGCGCGCTGGCGCCATTTCGTCCTGGCGGGCGACGACCGCTGGCTGCGGCTCGATGCGCGCGCGCGCTTTCCCAATCCGGCGGCGCGCGGCCGCGCAGCCTACGATCTCGCCATCGTCAGCGTTCTGCTCGATGCCGGCGCTGGGCCGGATTGGCGCTATCGCGACGCCGCGACGGGCCGCGAGATCGGGCGTTCGGAAGGATTGGCTCTCGCCTCGCTCGACATGTTCGCGGCCGGCCTGTTCTCCAACGATCCGGCCGATCCGCTGTGCGCTGATGTGGTTGGGCTGAAGCGCTTCGATGCCGCTGCGCTGGCTCAGGGTTTCCAGGCCGGACCGGAGAATCCTCTGCTCGCGCTCGAAGGGCGCGCCGCCCTGCTCAACCGCCTCGGCGAGGAGCTGGAGCGGCAGGGCCTGTCGCGCCCCGGCGCGCTGTTCGACCGTTTCGCTGGCGAGGCGGACACAGGGACGCTGCGGGCGGCGCATATGCTTGGCGAAGTGCTGGGCACCTTTGGCGGGATCTGGCCCTCGCGACTGACGCTTGCCGGAATCGCGCTCGGCGATACCTGGCGCCATCCGTTGATCGCGCCCGGTGAGGTGACCGAGGGGTTGGTACCTTTCCATAAGCTCTCGCAATGGCTGACCTATTCGCTGATCGAGCCGCTGCAATGGGCCGGCATCGCCGTCGTCGATATCGACGATCTCACCGGCCTGCCGGAATACCGCAATGGCGGGCTTTTCCTCGATCTCGGCGTGATCGCGCTCAAGGACGAGGCGGACCGGACGAAGGCGCATGAGGTCTCCTCGCCGCTGGTGGTCGAGTGGCGGGCGCTGACGGTTGCCCTGCTCGACGAGGTCGGAGCGCTGATCCGCCAGCGCCTCGGCCGTTCGCGGGAGGAATTGCCGCTCGCCAAGGTGCTGGAGGGCGGCACCTGGGCCGCCGGCCGACGCATCGCGCGCGAAAAGCGTGTGGATGGCGGTCCGCCGCTCGCCATCGTCAGCGACGGCACGGTATTTTGACGATCGATCATGAACGCGAGTCATCCTCGGATCGATGCCGCCGGCGCGGCCGGGCCGGGATGCCAGGGCGGGTTCAGAAGAGGAAAGGGGAGACCGGCGTATGACCGCGAGCCAGGATGACGGTGTCATCGTCGTCGACCATCCGCTGGTGCAGCACAAGCTCACGCTGATGCGTGAGAAGGACCGCTCGACCAAGAGCTTCCGCCAGCTCCTCAACGAGATCGGCATGCTGCTCTGCTATGAGGTGACGCGCGACCTGCCGACCGAATTGATCGAGATCGAGACGCCGCTGCAGAAGTCGATGCAGCCTGTCATCTCCGGCAAGAAGCTGGTTTTCGCGCCGATCCTGCGGGCCGGCGTCGGCTTCCTCGACGGCATGCTGGAGCTCGTCCCGGCCGCCCGCGTCGCCCATATCGGGCTTTATCGCGACCCCGACACGCTGCAGGCCGTCGAATACTACTTCAAGGCCCCCTCCGACATCGCCGACCGCATGATCGTGGTGATGGACCCCATGCTGGCGACCGCCAACTCGGCCGTGGCGGCGGTGGAGCGGTTGAAGGAGCGCGGCGCCAAGGACCTGCGCTTCGTCTGCCTGCTGGCGGCGCCGGAAGGCATCGCGCGGCTGCGCGGCGCCCATCCCGACGTGCGCATCTGGACAGCGGCCATCGACGAAAGGCTGAACGATCACGGCTATATCGTACCGGGCCTCGGCGACGCCGGAGACCGGATGTTCGGCACGCGCTGACGGCCGCGTCGGACGGAACGCAGATCGCCGCGTTGTGTCCAGGCGGGACGCGTGCGATCCGGCATGACAAGGCCCGCACCGCTGCGGATGCGGGCCTTGGACGGATGCGAGCGTTACTGGATGATCTCGACCACGCGCCGGGTCCGTGGTTCGACGATGACGGCCTCGTCGTTCACCACCGTGTAGCGATAGCCGGGCGCGCCGTATTCCGACGGCACGGCATGGTACATCACGCCGCGCGCCGGCAGCACCGTGCCGACTTCCACCGGCTGGCGATAATGGTAGGACCGCACGCGCTGCGTCATCACGTAGTTCCGGAAGCCCGGTTCGTCGCTGATCATCGTCCCGCCAGCGGGATCGCGCGTCAGGGCCGGACCGCCCATCATCGGGTCCGCCAGAGCCGGGTCACGCGTCGAGCCACCCGTGGGATCACGGATGATCGGTCCGGATGTCGGTCCGGATTGCGCGAAGGCGGTAACGGGAAGGGCCGCGATGGCGGCCACAAACAGGATACGCTTGATCATCATTGTCCTCCGACATGGATCACGCCCCGTCCCGAAGAACGGCCCAGCCTCCTTGCGGTTCCCGGGGACGCCGGCTGGTGCTCCAAAAAAGAAGAGCCCGCCCCGGATCCGGGGCGGGCCTTGGCCGAAGGCAGGCGGGTTTGGGTTGCAGTGCCTTCGACGCGGCGCGACGTCACTCGATGATCTGGACGACGCGGCGGGTCTGTGGCTCGACGATCACAGGCCGGTCGTTCACGACCGTATAGCTGTAGCGCGAGGCCTGGGGACCGTATTCGGCCGGCAGGCGGTGGTAGACCACGCCCTGTTCGGGCAGGACCGTGCCGACCGCGACCGGCTCGGCGTAGGTATAGGACGGCACGCGCTGCTCGACGACATAGGTGCGGAAGCGCGGCTCGGCCGCATCGCCGACGATCGCACCGACCACGGCGCCGCCGACACCGCCGACCACGGCACCGACCGGGCCGCCGACCACGGCGCCGCCGACAGCACCGGCCGCCGCGCCGCTCGTCGCGCCGCCGACCGCACCGCCTGAAGGCGGCTGGTTCTGGGCGAAGGCGACCGCCGGGGTGATGGTCAGGGCGGCAACAAGAGCAAGCTTCTTGAACATGGCTTTCTCCTTTCGAAGCGAACTTCGGCAAAGAAAACCGTGGCTGCGAGGAACAGTTCCCAAAAGATCGGTTCACGAGATGTTAACGTTTGACAAGCCGTGCCCAAATCGATCGATCGTACAAGGCTTTATCTGTTAAAGGGGCTGACGTTCCGTCGCGTTTCCATGGCGGGAACGTCGCTGGTGCACAAAACAAAAACGGCGGGCACTGGGCCCGCCGTGCAGATATTGGCTCTGCGGGACGCTTACTGCTTTGGCGCGGCGGACAGCGCCGGCGTCAGCTTGTCGGCATCGCGCTTGATCAGGGCAGCGAAGCCGGCAGGGGTGCGCTCCTCGGCGGTCGGCAGAACAGTGCCGAGATCGAGCAGGCGCTTCTTCGTGCCTTCGTCGTCGAGGGCCTTGCCCAGTGCGTCGACCAGCTTGTCCACGGCCTCCTTCGGCAGGCCCTTCGGGCCGGCGATGCCGTTCCAGGCCTCGATCTGGTAATCGGGCAGGCCGGCTTCCTTGGTCGTCGGCACGTCGGGCAGCGCCGGCGAGCGCTGGGCCGAGGCGATGGCATAGGCCTTGATGGTGTTGGCGCGGACCTGCTCCGCCACGGAGACGATCTGGTCGCACATGAAGTCGACCTGGCCGGAGACGAGGTCGTTCAACGCCGGACCGGTGCCGCGATAGGCGACGGCATTGATCTTCGGCGTGCCGAGGATGCCCTTGAGCAGGGTGCAGGTCGTCCAGGAGACCGAGCCGAGGCCGGCATGGGCCTCGTTCACCTTGTCGGTGTTCGCCTTCACATAGGAGACGAACTCCTTGAGGTCCTTCGGCTCGAAATTCTTGCGCGCCACGATCAGAATCGGCGTGCCGCCGGCCAGCCCGATCGTCTGCATGCCGTTGATGGGGTCGTATTTCAGGCCCGGATAAGTGGCCGGCGCCGCCGAGAAGGTGCCCAGATGCCCCATCGCGATGGTGTAGCCGTCCGGCGCCGCGGTGACGGCGCGGGTGATGCCGGTGGTGCCGCCGGCGCCCGCAACGTTCTCGATCACGATCTGCTGGCCGAGCGTCTTCGACATGTTGTCGGCAACGATGCGCGCGATGATGTCGGTGGGGCCGCCGGCCGCGAAGGGCACGATCATCGTGACCGGCTTCGTCGGGTAACCCTGCGCCTGCACGCCGCCGGCGAAGGCCAGCGCCGCAGCGGTGGCGAGTCCGAGAACGAATGTCTTCATATGTTTGCTCCCTGTATTCGTTGAGGCAAGGCT
>JARYGW010000268.1:0-8040 GCA_033792295.1 Allobosea sp. | reverse complement strand
AACCTGCCAGCGATCATCACCGATATCGAGGTTGTCTCGATCACGCCGCATGACACCACCCACCTTCTCGCCAGAATCCAGCAATCTGGGGTAAGATTCCAGCGAACTTGGCTGAATCCATTAAATTAGGGTGAGCTAAGTATTTGGAAAATCAATCGAATGTAGTCCAGTGATCAAAGCAGAGCGACAGAGCCCTGACGTCGCCCAGAGCCCCGAAATCGGCCCTCAGCCGGGGCCCGCTTCGCCTGAGAGCCCGGCAGCGGGCGTCGATCCTTCAGCCCCGGACGTGTCGGCCGAGACCCGCGGCGGCCTCCCCTCCCCTCTTCCGGCCGCCGGCTCCAGCCTGCCGGCGCACCTCGAACGGCTTGCGAACCGCGCCCGCGATTATGTCGAGGCGGCGAGCTCGGCCAACACCCGCCGCGCCTACGCTTCGGACTGGAAGCACTTTGCGGCCTGGTGCCGGCGCCAGGGCCTCGAGGTCCTGCCGCCTTCCCCGCAGACGGTCGGGCTGTACATCACCGCATGTGCCTCCGGCGCCGCGACGGCCGATCGTCTTCCGAACTCGGTGTCGACGATCGAGCGCCGGCTGTCGGCGCTGAGCTGGAACTATGCCCAGCGCGGCACACCGCTCGATCGCGCGGACCGGCACATCAAGACGGTCCTCGCCGGCATCCGCAACACCCACGGCGCGCCGCCTCGCCAGAAGGAGGCCGTGCTGCCGGAGGACGTCATCGCCATGCTGGAGACGCTCGATCGCGGATCGCTGCGCGGGCTGCGCGATCGCGCCATGCTGCTGCTGGGCTTCGCCGGAGGCCTGCGCCGATCCGAGGTCGTCGGCCTCGACGTCGGCCGCGACCAGACCGAGGACGGCGCCGGCTGGGTCGAGATCCTCGACAAGGGCCTCCTGGTCACGTTGCGCGGAAAGAGCGGATGGCGGGAGATCGAGATCGGCCGGGGGTCATCCGACGCCACCTGCCCGGTTGTGGCTTTGCAGACCTGGCTGAAGCTGGCGAGGATCGGGCACGGTCCCCTCTTCCGCCGGGTTCGGGGAGAGGGCAAGGAGGTGGGTCCAGATCGTCTGGCGGATCAACAGGTCGCCCGGCTCGTCAAGCGCGCGGCGCTGGCGGCGGGAGTACGCGCCGATCTGCCCGAAGGCGAGCGGGAGGAGAAATTCGCCGGTCATTCGCTCCGGGCCGGTCTTGCCTCCTCGGCCGAGGTCGACGAGCGCTACGTGCAGAAACAGCTCGGGCACACCAGCGCGGAAATGACCCGGCGCTATCAGCGCCGCAGAGACAGGTTCCGGGTGAACTTGACCAAGGCCGCCGGTCTCTGACTGAGCCCCGCCCTTGCCGCTTACGAATTCAGCGCCGGCCGCGGCTCGCTTTCGCGTGACGCGGCCGCTTTGCCCATGACGTCACCGATCGCCATACGCAGCTCGTCCTGGGCGTCCTGCGTGCCAACATTCGCTGTGAACGCGGCCAACGCCGCCAGCTTCAGGGCGGCGACCATGGTCGCCTCGCTCCCCAGCTCCTGCGAGACATTCTGCGCCGAGCGCTTCTCCAGCACGGCCATCGCCGAGTGCGTCAAAGTGCGGCCGAGCTCGTCGATCAGTTCGTCGAACAGCGCAAGCTCGAGGTCATTTTCAGACCGGCTTGGCCGCGGTGCCGAGGGCACGTTTCGAACGGCGAGCGTGACCTCGCCCACCACCTCGTCAACCAAGTCCACGATTTCGCCGGCGCGCGCATCGAGTTCGTCCCAAGGAATGCACCTCGTCCCGAGCCCCTGTTGCGCGCGGAGCTCCGCCGGCGAACGCGCCGCAATGTTAGCGTGAATGGTGAGCCCGGAGCGATCGTCGCCGTAAATCGTCATGATCCGGACGCGGGCGGGGCGATCATTGAGACGGCGTAATTCCTCCGCTCGCTGAAGGGCGGCGTCGATCGCACGGCCGACGGACGTCGTCTTTTCGTTCAATTCAGCCTCCCCTGCTCGATACCTCGGCTCTCAAATCTACCCGAGTCGCGCGCGGTCGAAGAGTCCTTCCAGGCTCTTAGGCGGCGCATCTGCCGCCCGGCTAAGCCCCGAATCCGGCGACGGCGTACCTGACAAAAGCTCTGCGCAAGGCTCGACCTGTCCGGCTCAACCGCGAGCCTGATTTAGCTGCTCGTTCCAATCCACGGCGTCCGGCCAGAGGCGCAGAAACGCAGCGCCACCCGAGGCGGCGATGGTCCGAAGACGGGTTGCATAGGTATCTCCTTGGTCATTTCCGTCCGAGGCTGCGACGAGTTGCGCGTTGGGTCGCGACGCCAGAGCTCTGATCCGAGCGTCGGTCGCGGGTGCCCACCCGCCGCCGGTGCTGACGTAGAGACTGTCGCGGCGGCGGCCTTCGAGCGCCGCGAGGCTCATCGCATCGATGGCAGCCTCCGTGACGCAGATGCGGTGCGCATCATGCTCGTTTCCGAGCACGAACAGCTCTTTCGCGCCCCCGGAGGCAAAGCCACGCCAGGTCGGCCCACGCTCCTCCCAACCTACGACGTTCCCGGCGCAGTCGACGTGCGCGGCCCATACCGAGCCCTTCGGCCCCTCACGAAGCCTGTCCATGGCGACCGCGGCTTCGATGATGCTCGGTGGAAGAGCCCGCACCTGGGTCAGATAAGTCCATGCCGCGGAGCCGCGCGCAAGGCGCTCTCGCTCGGACCAACGCTTGATGACAGGCGGTGCAGAACGAGGTCTCGATTTGCGCTGCCAACACGGCGAAGCAGGCTCGAAGCCGATAAGGTCAGCGACGGCCTTCAACGCCGCGCTGAAGTCGGCGGCGCCAAGATGCTGGGCGAGGGAGAAGACGTCGCCCTTCGCCGGGGACATCGGATCGAACCAGCCTCGGCCATGGTAGATGACGATCAAAATCTCACCTTCTCCACGGCGGTACTTGACGGCTCTGGACGTGCTTTCACGCGGGTCCACCTTCCAGCCGGCATTTTCAAGCAGCGCCGAGCACGTCACCTGGGCCTTGATGCGGTCTTTGTCCCAATCACTCATTGGCACCGCCTCCAGCCGTTAGCGCCGGAGACACCGGGGTTACAGCTGTAACCCCGCCGGGCGAATTGCTTGAATTTAGGCGCGTTTCCGGCGCAGCCCGACGGTCAGCCCGGCAAAGCGCCGCGCCCGAGGGAAAAAGGAAGTTACAGCTGTTACCCCCCTGCCCGGCCGACGGAGCTATCATGTCTTTTGCTCCCTATTGCGCCTCAAGGCGGCGTCCGCCAAGCCGAACAAGCTCTTTTCGAGGTGCAAGCTGCCCTCGACTGCCCTGTCAATCATCGCACGGAAATAGCCACCCGGGCTTGATATCTGCTCTGGAGCCCGGATCGACTTCTCGAGAACCGTGGCCAGGATCGCCGCCGCCGCATAGCGGCCGACCTTGGTCGTCCCGTCCTGCCAGGCAGCCTCCGACAGCCCGATCATCACCCTCATGATGTCGGCGGCACCGGTGAGTTCGGGCCAACTTCTGAATTCGCGGCCTACCGTCTCGCAGGCTTCCGGGCACGCCGACCGGATCAAGCTGATAGATACCGCTGCGAGGACCTGCGATTGGATCTCGTCGGCGCCCCTAGTGGATCCCCGCGCAGATGATCGTTGCGCCGGAATGGCTATCGGCTCAGACTTTCTTTCGGTTGGGGGGGCGACCGCTTTGCGGTCGCCGTTCTTGTGAAAAAGTTCTCGCTCGTCAGAGCGAGGCCGTTCTTCTTTACTTTCAAATGAGTTTTGAGGGGTTGTATTAATATTAGGAGCGACATCCATGTCACCCTCGCCCGACACTTCACCGATTGAATATTCGTGAGTCACCTCGCGAACGATCTGGCGGTGTAGCTCGTCGAGCGCTTGCGCCTCAGCCTCGCTCTGACCGGCCTGGCCCCGGACGCGATCTAGCTCGGACATCCATCCGCTCGATCGTTCTGGATAGGCTTCGCAGGCGTCCACGATCGCGCGGGAAAGGCGCGTGATGGTCCTGCGCGCCTCCTGCTCGCTGTTCAACCGTGCCTGAAACTCATCGACCAGCGCCTTCAGCTCCTTGATCCGAACGCGCGCTGGCGTGAAGTCGAGGCCGTAGCCCTTGTCGATGCCGCCGTCCTTGTCGCGATAGACGAAGCGCCGGCCGGTCGGACTGTCGCGGTACGCAGCGATCCCTGCTTCGACCAGGCGCTTGATGCAACGGGACACTTGGCGCTCGGATCGCGCCGTATACTCCGCGAGTTTCGCATTGGAGATGGCGACGATCGGCCGGTTCGCGCCCTTCCAATCGTCGGCCCGAGAAAGCCCGATCAAGATATCCATGATGTGATAGGTCGAGCCGTCGATGCCGAGCACGGGAGCGGCCTTCTTGAGAACTATCGCGACCTCAGCCTTCGAAACCTCGGGCACGTCGTTCGCCATCGCGAGACGTGCGCTCGCGAGAATCCCGGGAGTGACGCGCCGGAAAGACGCAATTGTAGTTGCTTGGACCATAGCCAGCCATTCCACGACCAGATTCGGCCGCGGCTCCATTCGCGTGAGTGGATGAAAGCCAGCGAATCGGCGCACAATCTCGCGCCCCAACTGGAAAGCAGGGCTTGATTGTGCCAGCGCCCCGTCATAGAATCAGTGTGTCACCGCTGATGCTGACGGAACCCAACCGTTTTGTTGGCTAGGGATTAAGGGGCTTGCCGATTGCCGTCGGTGAGCCCTTTTCCTTTTTTTGGCGTCACGTCATGACTGTGCCTCTCGCTCTAGACGTTTGAACTCGTCCACCAGCTCCGGAAGCCGCTCGATCAGCCAAGCTGACAGACCCGGCGCCGGCGCATGCGGGATGGAAATCTGGGTGGCTTTCGACGTCCGTTTCGTCGTGACCGAGAGCCCATGCCCCAGATCGACAGCCTCTGCCTGCGGTTCACTCGTATCGGCGCGGCGATCGAGAACGCGAAGCAAGGCGGCCAACCGTTCGTCGGAATCCAGTGCCTGCCATTTCTGCGACGCGACCAATCCATTCACTGCGGAATTGGCCTCGGCTGGAAGCTTCTGGTCCTTGAAGAAAGACCCGAGCTTCTCCCATTTTGGGCGTCCGACGGATGGGGCTGGCCCGATTTTACGGATGAGCGCTTCAGGCAGAGCGCCGGCGGTCGATGTCAAGATCGAGATGTAAGCTAGGCCCTTTGCCTCGCCGCGGCCGAGCGCCTTGGCGATGGTCTCGCGCGTGAAGCCTCGATTCTTCAGTTCGACCGCGAAGAGCGCTTGCTCGATGAACGACAGATTGGCGCGCTCGGTGTTTTCGATGCCCTGTGCAATGACCAGCTGCTCGTCCGTAAGCGGCATGACGATCGCTCGCACGGGAATCGCGAGGATTTCGCAGGCGCGCAGGCGGCGATGCCCATAGGCGACTTGGTAGGTGCCGGTTTTCTCCGGCACGGGGCGCACCAAAATTGGGAGCTTCTGACCCTCAGTCCGGATGCTTTCGACGAACAACGGGAACTGCGGGTTCCCTTCGAGGTCCATCCGGTCTCGTACAAACGAGGGGATGATCGTCCGCGGATCGAGCTCGACCGCTGCGGCGGCCGTCTCCAGCTGGGCGCGAAGGCGTTCATTCTCCGCCTCGACTGCGGAGAACGATTGCTTCATCGACTTTACGGCGCCCGACATACCGGATGGAGTCGACGTCGGCTTGTCCAGGCCAGGGGAGGGCAGGTGCTTCTCGAGCTCGGCCCGATCGACATTGCCGAAGAGATGTCTCATTCGATTGGAGCGGTCCTTGGCGTTGGTCATGTCCGGCCCCATACCTGCTTCAGGTGTCGGAAGATCTCCTGGTTGACGGCATCAACCGATTCAAGCGCCCGCGTGAGCGTGTCACGACCGACCGCTCCCCTAGCCATTTCGTAGAGGCTCTTCTTTTCCAAACCGGCGTTCGCGATTGCCGTGGTTTCAACGACGACGGGCGCCAGCACGTCCTCGCCGAAGAGCGAGCGCAGAAGCGCAACGATGTTGACCTGGGGCACATCGTGGGGATTGTGACGTGTCAGGATATACCGAATGAAATCGTGCTGAAGCGTTCCGCCGCTCTCCTGGATGACATGCAAGATGTCGCTGGTCATCTTGAGAAATTGGTTCATGCTCGACACGTCGAGCATGGCCGGATGGACTGTGACGAGAAGAGCCGTCGCTGCATAAAGCGCGCCAAGCGTCAGGTATCCAAGCTGAGGTGGCGCGTCGATCAGGACGATATCATAATCGTCCTCGACGCTGCCGATCACGGATCGGAGTCGACGAAAGAACATCGCTTCCCCGCGACCGTCGCCTCGCGCAATGGCCTGAGGCGTCTCGTGCTCGTATTCCATGAGCTCGAGGTTGCCGGGCACCAGATCGACGCCGTCGAAATAGGTCTTCCGTATGACGCTGCGCAGCGGGACCCGAACGTCGTCGTCGTATCGAATTGCGCCGTAGATGGTCTGATTGTCTTCGACATCGAGCTCGGGCTGGAAGCCGAACATCGTCGAGAGCGAAGCCTGCGGATCGAGATCGATGGCCAGGACGCGCAAGCCCTGGAGGGCGAGGTAATGCGCGAGATGAACGGTGGTGGTGGTCTTCGCCGAGCCACCCTTGAAATTGGCGATCGCGACGATCTGGAGCTTCTCGTGCGGCCTGCGGCGCGGAAGAAAATTCAGCGCCTCCTTCGGGCGCTTCTGAGCCAGATGCACCCGGATTTCGTTAATTTGAGTGAGCGTATAGGCTCGACGGCGATTATCCTTCCCGTGGAGTTCTGGAGCGACGCTTTCGCCATCCAAAGACATTTGCCTCAGCGTCGACTCAGCGATGCCGACCATTGTCGCAGCCTCGCGTGACGTGAAGGTCTTGAGCGACTTCTTCGCCTCTGGCGGATACAGTTGCGAGCGCAGCGCCTGCAGTTGAGCCGCAAGCAGATGCGAATGCCGCGTGATCTTGGCGATCGAGGCCTCGTCGTCGGATTTTAGGGCTGCCGCTGCGGTCATGTGAGTCCCGACGGAAATTTTCTGATAATCGCCGAAAAAACGTCGCCGGACGATTACGCGATTCCCCGCGCGGGTCAAACTTTATTTGGTTAACAGATACTTAACGGTGACCGCGTCCGCCTTGCGTCAGGCCGCTGATTCGCCGCGATTCATGCAGCATTATCGTGGGCTTGCGCGGCTTTGGCCGGTGGCGGCGCGGGGCTGACGTGACCCCGCTAATCCTACAGTCCGAACTGCCCGCGATGGAGGCATTTTCCGGTCGCAACACGCTAGATCCGCTGCGCAAACCGCGACTCAGCACGACTCAGAAGCTCGCGGACCTCCCGTTAATTCAACAGAGGGCACGAGCCATCGCTCCATGCTGACTTGCTTCCGCAACGCGAGACGCGGCGGAGGATTCGGGGAATGCGGGCTATTGCGATTGATGGGAGTGACGGTCGGGAATTCGGGTCGCTGCGCGATAAGATGCACCAGCTCCGCGCCCGGGTATTCGACGGGCGGCTCGGCTGGCAAGTGAGGATCGAGCAGGGTCGGGAGCGTGACGAATACGACGCGCTGAACCCGACCTACATCCTGGCGCTGACGGATCGCACTGAGGTGGTGGGCTGCGCACGGCTGCTTCCCACCACTGGTCCGACCATGCTGTCGGAAACTTTCCCGCAGTTGCTTGCGGAAGGCGGCCTTCAAGGCAAGCCCAGCATGGTTGAGAGCTCGCGCTTCTGCGTCGACACGCGGGGCGAGGGGAGGGGCGGACGCTTTCTCCACGAAGCGACACTGACCATGTTCGCAGGGATCATCGAATGGTCGGTGACGAACGGTTTCGATGAGATCGTCACTGCGACCGACGTGCGATTCGAGCGGATCCTGCAACGAGCGGGCTGGCCGATGACGCGCCTGGGCGGTGTCGAGCTCATCGGCGAGACTTTAAGCATCGCGGGGGTTCTTCCTGCCAATGCGGCGAGCTTCGAGCGGGTCTGCCCGCCAGGATATCGCTCGGGGATCGCGCTCGTCCGGCGCGCCGCCGCGTGAT
>JARYGW010000267.1:0-8046 GCA_033792295.1 Allobosea sp. | reverse complement strand
TGGGCGAGACGCTCGCGGGTAGCGGCCGCCTCTTCGAGCCAACCCTGCCGAAGCTCCGGCACCGAAGCGACGAGCACCCGCGTGTAAGGATCCTGCGGCGCGCTCAGCACGGCCTCGCTCTCGCCGGCTTCGACGACGCGCCCGCGCCGCAGCACCGTGACGCGATCGGCGATCGAGGCCACCGTCGCGAGATCGTGGCTGATGAAGATGATTGTCAGGCCGAGCTCGTCGCGCAGCCGCTTGACGAGATCGATGATCTGTCCGGCGATGATCGTGTCGAGAGCCGAGGTGATCTCGTCGCAGATCAGGACCTGCGGGTTCGCGGCCAGTGCGCGGGCCAGGTTCACACGCTGCTTCTCGCCGCCCGAGAGCTGCGTCGGGAAACGGTCGAGATACTCTGCCGGCAGGCTGACGAGGCCGAGCAGCTCGACCATCCGGTCTTCCGCCGCCTTGCCTTTCAACCCGTGGAAGAACGCCAGTACACGCCCGAGGATGAGCCGCAACCTGTGCTTGGGATTGAGCGCCGTATCGGCCATCTGCATGACGAGCTGGATCCGACGCCGATCGGGTGCGCTGCGGGCCTCGTCGCGCCCGGCGAGTGGCTGGCCGGCGAGCGTCAGGCTACCCGATGCGGGGGCGTGGAGACCGGCGATGACCCGCGCGAGCGTGGTCTTTCCCGAGCCCGATTCGCCGATCACCGCGACGATCTCGCCCTTGCCGGCCGCGAGGTCGACGCCATGCAGCGTCGGCACCTGCGGACGGCCGTCCACTACCGGGCCGTAGCCGGCCACGATGTCGCGCGCGGCGATCACGGGCGGCTGGGCGTCCTTCGCGCGAGTGCCGTTCGGCTTCTTGGCGAGGGCCGCGAGCGAAAGATGCGCGCAGGCGGCGATCAGCTCGCGTGTATAGCTCTCGCGCGGGGCGTTGATGATCTGTTCGGTCGGGCCGATCTCGACGATCCGCCCCGCTCGCATCACCGCGATGCGGGTGGCGATCTGCGCGACCACCGCGAGGTCGTGGCTGACGAACAGCGCGGACGTGCTGTTGTCCGCGATCACGCGCTTGAGCAGCCGCATGACCTCGACCTGGGTCGTGACGTCCAGCGCCGAGGTCGGTTCGTCGCAGACAAGAAGATCCGGCTCCTCCTGCATGCCCATCGCGATCATGAAGCGCTGCAGCTGCCCACCCGAGACCTGGTAGGGGAAGCGTGTTCCGATATGGTCCGGCGCCGGCAGGCTCAGATAGCGAAACAGGTCCAGCGCGCGGGCGCGCGCCGCCTTTTCCGTCTGGCTGCGATGGAGGAGGGCGGATTCGACCACCTGGTCGGCCAGCCTGATCCGCGGGTTGAACGCGGCGGCGGCGCTCTGCGCGATATAGGCCGCGCTGCGTCCGCGCATGGCGGAAAGCGTCTTCGGAGCGGCCCGGAGCATGTCGATGCCGGTGAGGCGAACATCGCCACCGGCATGCATCAGCCCTGGCCGCAGATGCCCCAGGGCCGAAAGCGCGAGCGTCGTCTTGCCCGAGCCGGAGGCCCCGATCAGGGCCAGCACTTCGCCGCGCGCGACCTGCAGCGACACGCCCTGCAGCACCGGCTTGCCCGCTGTGGTCGAGATGGTCAGGCCGTCGATGGAGAGGAGAGCCTCGTTCATGACGCTTCTCAATGCTCCTGCGGTCCGCCGAGGGCGTCGACCAGCAGGTTGAGGGCGATCGACACCAGTGCGATGGCCAGTGCGGGCGCAATGGCGGCGAGCGGATTGGTGGAGAGCCCGCCGAGATTCTCGCGCACCATGCCGCCCCAATCCGCCAGCGGCGGCTGCACGCCGAGGCCGACGAAGCTGAGGCTGCTCATGAACAGAATCGCGAACCCCGCTCTGATCGCGAAATCCGTGGCGAGCGGTGAGATCACATGCGGCAGCATCTCACCGAACAGGATCCAGCCCATCCCCTCGCCGCGCGAGCGGGCGAGCTTGATGTAGTCCATCTCGCGCAGATCGCTGCCGAGGGCACGCGCGATGCGAAAGACACCGGCGGAGTAGACCACCGCCGCGATACCGACGATGACCCAGATCGAGGTGCCGAGCGCGGCGACTACGACCAGCCCGACGATGATCTTGGGAAGCGACAGGATCACGTCCACGATCCGGCTGAGAACCGCGTCGACCCAGCCGCCGCGCGTCGCTGCCAGCAGGCCGAGCGTGTCTCCGATCAGATGGGCGAGGAGCGTCGCGGTCAGAGCCATGAACAGCGTGATGCGAGTTCCGTCGAGCAGGCGCGCCAGCACGTCGCGGCCGAGATAGTCCGCACCGAGCCACATGCCGGCCGCCGGCGGCGCGAACGGCGTGTCGCTGACGAAATCGAACGGATCCTGCGGCAGCCAGACGAGCGAGACGAAGGCGCAGAGCGCGAAGGCGGCGAGCACTGCGACGCTGATGACGAGCGTCGTCGACATGCGGCGGGAGGAAGCCATGGAATTCATAGCGCATCCACCGGAAGCCGTGCCTCGGCGCGGGGATCGAAGATGCGGGCGAGCACGTCGGCCAGGAGGATCAACAGCACATAGCTGGCGCAGAAGATCAGGGCGCAGGCCTGCACCACGGGCAGGTCACGCGACTGCACGGAATCGATCATCAGCCGCGCCAGCCCCGGATAGGCGAAGATGGTTTCGACCACGACGATGCCCGAGACGAGATAGGCGACGTTGAGCGCGACGACGTTCGCGATGGGCCCGACGGCGTTGCGCAGCGCGTGGCGCATGACGATCCGGCGCGGCGCGACACCCTTCAGCACCGCCATCTCGATATAGGGCTGGGTCAGGATGTTACCCAGGATCGCGCGCGTCATCCGGGCGATCTGCGCAGTGACGACCACGACGAGGCTCGCGGTCGGGAGGAGCAGCGCCCGCGCCGTCTGGCCGATGCCTGCGCCGCCCGAAAGATAGGCCACGGCGGGCAGCCAGCCGAGCTGGACGGCGAAGAGCAGGACCAGCAAGGTCGCCAGCAGGAACTCCGGCGTAGCCGACAGGGCCAGGATGACGATGGAAGCGGACCGGTCGAGAGCCCGCCCGTTCCACATCGCCATCACGACGCCGAGGAAAACCGCGAGGGGCACGGCGACCAGGGTGGTCACGCCCGCCAGCAGCGCTGTGTTGGCGACCCGCTCCGAAAGCAGGGCGCTGACGGCGGACTTCGTCACCAGTGAGCGGCCCCAGTCACCCTGGAGTGCGCCCGAAAGCCAGGAGAGATAGCGTTGCAGTGCGGGCTGATCGAGGCCCATTTCGAGCCGTAGAGCCCGGACGTTCTCCGGCGTCGCGAATTGTCCGAGCGCGACCTGGGCAACGTCGCCCGGCAGGATCTCGCAGGCCCAGAAGACCAGCAGCGAAACCACCAGAAGCAGCGCGAGCGTCGCCGCCAACCGCCACAGGATGAACCTAACCACCGAGCTACCCCGCCATCTCTCTCGACCGATTGGCCCCGGTCAGCCGTCGATCCAGATGCGATCGGTGAAGTTGAAGCCGCCGAGGCTTCCAATCGGCAGCGGGGTCAGCCCCTTGATCTTCTTCGACACGCCGTCGACGTAGTTCAGGAAAGTGGGGATGATGATGGCGCCCGAGTTGTGGATGATCGTCTGGATCTCGCCGTATTGTTCCTTGCGCTTGGCGAGGTCGAATTCGGCACGGGTCATGTCGATGAGCTTTTCGAGCCGCTCGTTCTCGTAATGGGAGAAGTTCCAGACGGCTCCCTTCTTCCAGGCCAGGTTGAGCAGCATGTTGTAGGTCGGCCGCGGGTGGAAGTTCGTTGCGAAGAACGGCCGCTGGCCCGCCACCGCCGTCCAGTAGCTCTCGGCCGGCTCGCGCTTGATCTGCAGGTTGAGGCCGGCGCGCATCGCTTCACGCTGCATGAGCTGGCCGATATCGACGCTGTAAAGGACCCCGTCGCCCATCGACATCTCGACCGGCGCGTTGCCGATGCCAGCCTTGCCGAAGTGATATTTGGCCTTGTCGAGATCGAGCGCGCGTTGCGGCAGCGCGGCGTTGAAGTACGGGCTCGTCGATCCGATGGGTTGATCGTTGGCGATGGTGCCGTAGCCACGCAGGACGGTATCGAGGACGCGCTTCCGGTCTACGAGATAGGAAAGCCCCAGCATCAGGTCGGGGTTGTTGGAGGGGGCGCGGTCGACCGCCGCCTGGATCGCCGTATAGCGGGTGCTCGGCGTGACGAAGACCTCGGCGTTGCCGGACTTGGCCACCTGGTCGATGCTGTTGCCGCGCAGCTCCAGGATCATGTCGACATCGCCGGACAAGAGCGCATTGGCCCGCGCCTGCGCATCCGGGATCGGGAACATCTCGAACTGGTCGATATAGGGCTGGCCGGATTTCCAGAAATTCGGATTCCGCACCAGCACTGTGCGGATGCCGGGC
Organism: Allobosea sp.; assembly: GCA_033792295.1. GTDB lineage: Bacteria > Pseudomonadota > Alphaproteobacteria > Rhizobiales > Beijerinckiaceae > Allobosea. The sequence goes on along the minus strand of JARYGW010000267.1, from coordinate 3,629 downwards.
TGGAACTCCTTGACGGTGAAGGCGCCCGTGCCGACCGGCTTGGAGAAGTCGTAGGTGCCGTTCTTCACCAGCGCGAACTGGAAGATGCCGATCAGGATCGGGAAATCGACATCGGGCTGCGCGAGCTCGAAGACGATCTTGTCGGGGCCGTCGGCCTTGATGGAGGTGATGTTGGCGATCAGCTGCTTGGCGGTCGAGGCCACCTTCTCCTCGCGATGGCGCAGGATCGAGAAGATAATGTCGTCGGTGGTCAGCGGAGCGCCGTCGCTGAAGGTGACGCCCTTGCGGATCGTGAAGGTCCAGCGCGTGGCTTCCTTGTTGGGTTCCCAGGACTCGGCGACCTCCGGCTGGGCGTCCCCCTTCTCGTCCATGCGGGTCAGGTAGCTGTAGACGCTGGTGCCGCGGATGTAGTCGTTGCCCTTGTCGTACCGAGCGGAGTCGAAGGTGTCGCCGGTGCTTTGCTGAAACAGCGCAAGCCGTACCGTGCCGCCCCGCTTCGGGGTGGACTGGGCGAATGCGGCGCCGGAGCCTGCCATCAGCCCCGAAGCAAGCAGGCCGGCATTGAAGGCGCGGCGGCTGACGGAACCGGAAGGGCGTGCAGCCGCAAAATAGGTCGAACTCTCAGTCATCACCAATCACCCTCATGTTGATTCAGCGGGCAAAGCTCCGCCTTCGCAGCTTTTTGCTGCGTTTCGCTAACTCGATTTGTTTAGAACCTACTCCGCTTGGCACGCTCGATGATCGGGCGCGAAGATCATCGTACCGTTACACTGCGAGGCGGCCGAATTTTCTGCCAGGAGTGCCGGATCGACTAGATTTTCTGTTTTCAACATTGAAAACGAAAGCCTTCACTCACTAGGCTCAATATGGACATTAGAGCTACCCGTTATGGACATTTCGGATGTGTCAAACCATCCGCCGCGGATCGAGCTGGTTCTGATAGGGGTGCAGGTCGGTGAGGGGAGAGACCCGGTCGGGTGCGGTCGGCGGCAGCACGTGCGAGGCGCGATCCTCCGACGGAGCGACGTCGTAGGCTTCGCGGTAGCGCTCGAGGAAGCGCGCATAGGAGCTGAAGCCGCACCGCTCCGCGATCGTCGCAAGGTCGATCCGCGTGGCGCGAACGAGCTTGCGCGCACGCGCCAGGCGGATTCTGCGATAGTACTCGAAGATCGAGCAGTTGAAGGCGACCCTGAACAAGCGGTCGAGATGACGCCGCGACAGGCCAAGTTGCGAGGCGATGGCAGCGATGTCGACGGGCTTCTGGATCGCCTCCTCCATCAGCCGGCATGCTTCGCGGACGGGCTGAGGCAGACCGTTGTAGGCGGAGGTGAAAAGGTCGTCCTGATAGGCGCCGATCTCGCGTCGATAGGGGAAGATCATGATATTGGCCACACGCGCCGCGACCGCCCGGCCGAGTCGCTCCGCGATCAGGTGCAGCATCATGTCCGTGCCGGCGCTGCCTCCGGCGCAGGTCATGCGTTTCTCCGACCAGGTGTAGATCGTCTTGACGAAGCTGATCCGTGGAAACAGCTCCGCGAACATCGGCAGGTTGTTGAAATGTGCCGTAGCGGGATGGCCGTTGAGAACCCCGGCGCGGGCAATGTGATAAACGCCGCTTTCGATCGAGCCGATGGTCTTGCCGTGCCGGTCGAAGCGGCGGATCAGGCTCTGTGTCTCTGCATTCTCATAGCTGTCGTGGCGGAAGCTGCAGGCGACAACGATGGCGTCGAAATCCTTCAGGTCGCGGATATGCGTCTCGGCCTGCAGCGGGATACCGGCGCTCGATATCACCTGCGGCGCGGTGTCGTGGACGAAGACGGATCTGAAGGGCGGCTCGGGATAGAGCGAGTTTGCCACGCGCAGCGTCTCGGTGGCGGAGACGATGCTCAGCAGCGAGAATTCCGGGAGGAGAAGGAACGCTACAGTGTACATGGAATGTCCAGGGGGATGCTGGCTGACTGGATTTTGCAGGCGGTCAATTCTGATCCGTCAACTGGTCGCGATCCAGCTGGATTTCAGCCTGCCGCCGCCTTGCGCGCTTCTGCGCGATTTGCCGGCGGGCTAATTCGATAGAGCGCTGCTTTCCCCGCCGGCATCTCCGCATTTATCGACGACCGTTGCATGCTCTTTTCGAGTCAGGCTGCCGCGCCGGTCGCCTGTCATCTGAGATGGTCACCAATCCAACCTCGTGCTCCGGCCATGATCGAAGCGGCTCAATGAGCCAGTTCAGCCGGTCGAAGGGCCGGGTAGGGCAGGGACCTTGCCCGATCTCAATGTCAAGGACGAGGCAATGGGGGCATACCCGAACTGCCTTTCGGCTCATTATCTCCCGGGTCAAGATTTGGTCGCCGACCGCATAGCAGCGACCGCTGCACTTTACGGTAGCGGTTAAAGGCAGAATTCGCGGGGGTGGTCTCTGGCGCTTCATCACACCTGCCACGATCGGTTGGCTCCGAGTGCTAATCCAACTTCACTCCCAAGAAGGTACCGTGAGGCGCATTCTCGATCGTGAACGGCTGACCCAACTCCGCAACTTGATCCCGCACCGGAGCGTCGTGGTCGAACGACGACGAAGCAATTCTCGGTTCATCCACGGTCGATTATTTGTCGAACACGCGGCGCGACGTCGTCGAAACGGCCTGATTTATACGTGAGGGTGAGAATTTTCGTGACGAGAAACAGGCCGGTTCCTGAGCGTACATGAATCCGCTCTATGTCGGGCCGTCGGCGCCAGGAGCCGGTGCATGAGCGGCGGCGCGGAATCCGAAGGACGCAAGACGAAGGCATTCGACCTTCTCGCCTCGGTCGCTGCCTTCGCCCGGGAAAACGGGATCGCGCTCAATGACCCCTCGCTTGTAGCGCGGTTTATCACGGACGCGGAGCGGAGATTAAAGGCGGCGTTGTCGGACCCAACGCTCATCCATGGCTCGCGAACGGAGCGCCTGTTCGAGGCGACGTTACTGAGCTTGGGCAAGTTTCGGTTGCTGAAGACGGAGGATGTTGGCCGGGTACATGCTGCGGACATCTGCCGAGCACCCGATTTCCGCGTCGTTCTGGAGGATGGAGAGCAGTGGCTGGTCGAGGTCGAAAATGTCCGCTGTAAGGAGCCGTTCAAGCAGGAGACGCGGATGTCCGCGGCCTATTTGGCTTCGCTCCAATCCTACGCGGACACGGTAGGGGCGCCCCTGAAGCTGGCAATTTTTTGGTCGCTCTGGAACATCTGGACAGTGGTCTCGCCGGATCAGTTTCGCCGCCCGAGGGGCGGGCTCCGCATCACCATGCAGGAGGCCGTTGTTGCGAACGAGTCAGGAAGGCTTGGCGAAGTCACCATCATGACCAGATCGCCGTTGCGGTTGGTGCTCGGAGCCGCGGTTGATATGCCGCGATCGTTGAGTCCCGAGGGGACCGCACGATTCATCATCGGCTGCGCGAAGCTTTTCAGCGGCGATATCGAGCTGACCGATGTCCGGGAGCGCAAACTGGCGGAAGTGCTATTCCTTTACGGGGAGTGGCAAGCCGACGGTCCTTTCGCGGTGATGGACGACGGACAGGTTGCGGGCGTCGAGTTCGTCGCGAAACCGGAGGAGCCCTCGGACCAGGGGTTCGACGGAATTGGCTCGGCCAGTCGC
>JARYGW010000266.1:0-8139 GCA_033792295.1 Allobosea sp. | reverse complement strand
ACAATTCGCTCGCTCAGCCCCTCCGGCACCCCGTCGACGGCTGCCGACGCTCCGGCATCCAGGGCCGCCTGGCGCTTGCGCGCGTCGATTTCGACCACCGTGATGGCCCGATGCCCGAGCGCGCGGAGCATCGCGATCGCGGCCAGGCCGAGGCCGCCGGCGCCGACCAGTACGACCGGGGCGTCCGGCGCGATCGGCTGGATCTTCTTGATCGCGGAATAGACGGTGATGCCCGAGCAGGCGAAGGTCGCCGCCAACGCCGGATCGATCGAGCCGGGATCGACCAGGAATTTCGGATGCGGCGACATCACCCGGTCGGCGAAGCCGCCATGCCTGATCACGCCGATGGCGCTCGGCTTGTCGCAGAGATTGTCGTCGCCGGCGCGGCAACGTTCGCATTCGCCGCAGCCCAGCCATGGGAAGACGATGCGCAGATCCCCGATCTCGACGCCGTCGGCCTGCGGCCCCTTGGCGACGACCCGGCCCACCACCTCATGGCCGATCGCACGCGGCAAGGTGACGCCGCGCTCGGTGAGCTTCAGGAGGCGGCCGCCGCCGAGATCGTAGGACCCCTTCCAGAAATGCAGGTCCGAATGGCAGACGCCGCAATGGGTGACGTCGAGCAGGACCTGCGTGCCGGTCGGCGCCTCGTCGACCACCTCGATGCATTGGAGCGGCGCCCCGTTCTCGACCACTGCCCAAGCTCGCATCGTCACTTCCTCACAAGATTATTGGCTTCGCCGTCAGGCGTTCGAAGAGCATCCGCCGCTCCGTCGGTATCCCCTGGGTCATCCTCGATTTCGATGTCGAGATCGAGGAGCAGGAACGAGAACGACTTGCCATGCGCGTCGAGGTTCAAGGAGGTGTTGACGCCCCCTTCCAGCGCATCGTCGAGAACGAAGTTCAGGCCGGCGAGGTGATCGAGCGCGAAGCGTCTGATCCTGCCGCGGAACAGCCGAGGATAGGCTTGCCGGATGCGGTCTTCGGTCAAGGACCGTTTGATGCTGGGATAGTGACGTTCATCATAGGCCCAGACCGCGATATTGGCGGTGTTGCCCTTGTCGCCGGCGCGTGCCGAGGCGATCTCCCGCATTTTCACGATCCTGCTCATGCCTCGACCATCTCGATCCGCGGTATGACCAGAGCGCGGTCGACGAGGACCGACTGCGTGATGATCGACGGGACGAGACGCCCGCGCGCTCCTCCGCCCCCGGCCGGTCCGGCGATCCAGAGCGCCTCGACCTCCGCCAACAATTGCTGGCCGAGTTGGGCATCGGCCGTACGCATCGCCGCGCGCAGCCGCACATCGTTGGACGGGGCCGGATCCGCGATGGCCGAGCCGTGCAGCGAAGTCACACCGATGATGTCGAAGCGGATGACGTCGCTGCAGAGATGCAGTCTTTCCATCCGCAGGCGGACGATCTCCATGGCGAGCCGAGCCCGATCCGTAGCTCCCGGCCCGGCATAGCTGATCTCGGCTTCAGCCAGAAACCCGCCATCGAAACCGACCGTGACCTTCAGGCTGTCCGGGCGAGGGCGTCCGCTGGCGCCGCTGACCTGGACCCGATCCGGCGCGGCCTGTTCGATCGCGATCTCCGAGAAATCGGCGGTCACGTCGGGCGTGAGATACGAGGCCGGGTCATGGACTTCGTAGAGGAGCTGCTCCTTGACGGTGAGCCGCGTCACGCAGCCTCCGGAACCTTCAGGCTTGGTGATGATCGCGTCGCCGCCTTCATCCACCTCGGCGAGGGGATAGCCGACGAAAGCGAGATCCTCGACATCCTTGAAGCCGGGGTCGGCGAAATAGCCGCCGGTGACCTGGCAACTGCATTCCAGGAGATGGCCGACGGCGGTGCCGGCGCCCAGCCGGTGCCAGTCGTCGAGCGCCCAGCCGAAGCTGTGGACCAACGGACCGACCACGAGCGAGGGATCGGCTACACGCCCGGTGACGACGATGTCCGCCTCCATCGCAAGGGCAGTGGCGATGGCCTCGGCGCCGAGATAGGCATTGGCCCCGATCATGGAGCGCCCGGTCTTCGCGAGCGCCTCTCCGGTCTCAAGGGACGTCATGGCGGGGTCGATCAAGGAAGTGACGTCGTCGCCCTGGACGACCGCGATCCTGAGGCCGGAAAAGCCGAGCTGCGCGGCAACTGCGGCGATGGCGCGTGCCGCGCCAAGCGGATTGGCCGCGCCCATGTTCGTGATGATCCGCGTGCCGTTCGCTCGACAGGCCGGCAGCACCGCCGAGATCCGCCGCTCCAGGAGCGGATTATAGCCGAGCGCAGGGTTCTGCAGACGCGCCAGGTGGCTCTGCGCCAGCGTGCGCTCAGCCAGGCCTTCAAAGAACAGGAAGTCGAGCCGCCCGCGTTCGGCCAGTTCGATCGCGGGCTCGATCCTGTCGCCAGCGAACCCGGCACCGCAGCCAATGCGCACTTTCTTCGACACTCGCAAACCCGTCGCTCAGTCGTCGTGAGGGGCGATCTAACAAGGGCCGCCCTATTTGGTCAAACCATTTAACGGCTACGCACGGACGGAAGAAGCGACCAAGTCGCCGCTGAAGGCCTTCGTCGACGCTGGTGTTGGTCGCAGACCGGAACGTGGCTTTGCAGGCTTCTTGTCGAACGAGCCGTGTCTCGAATGCCGCGGCTAACCCCGGCAACGGTGCGGCTTTCGCAATAGATGGATTGGGGGAAATCGGTCAGGTGCCTGCGCAGTAGATCGGGCGATCGCAACTATTGGATCGCCGTAGGAACCTCGCGATTTGGTTGCCTAGACGAATCCGCGTTCACCCCTCCAGCTTGAGCTCGGCAGCAGCAGGTGACGAGAAGTAAGCCTCAATCTCCGCGTGGTCGATTTCTTCCAGCGTTGCCGGCTGCCAGCGTGGTGCCTGATCCTTGTCGACCACGACGGCACGCACACCCTCATAGAACTCATGGCCATGGGCGACGCGCGAGACGATCCGGTATTCGGTGCGCATTGCCTCGGCGAAGTCGAGGTCCGCGCCGCGCCGCATCTGCTCGAAGGTGAGGGCGACGCTGGTCGGCGACTTGACCGCTATGGTCTGCAGGAGCTTGCCGGCGAAGGCGCTGCCGTTCTCGGCGGCATTGCGCAGCCGCTGGAGCATCTCGGGCAGGGTCGGCGCGCCGAAAGCCTCCGCGATGACGGCGCGCTCGCCATGCAGCGGGCCCGGGCCGCGATCGATCGCGAAGGGGGCGAGGATGTCGTCGAGCCCGCCTCGACCGGTCAGCGCGTTTGCCAGCTCCGCCATGCGCTCGCTCGCGACGGCATGGGTGGCGAGGCCGACCGAAGCGGCATCGGCCGCGCCGATTCGTTCTCCGGTGAGGGCCAGGAAGCGGCCGAAGGCATCGGGCAGGCGCGGCAGGGCGTAGGTGGCACCGACATCGGGGAAGAAGCCGATGCCGACCTCCGGCATGGCGAAGAGATAGCGGTCGCCGGCGATGCGGTGCCTGCCATGCAGCGAGATGCCGACGCCGCCGCCCATGACGATGCCGTCGATCAGCGAGATATAAGGCTTGGAATATGTCTTGATGCGGTGGTTGAGGACGTACTCCTCGCCCCAGAAGGTGAGCATGTCGGCATGGCGGCCGGCCTTGCCCGAATCATACAGCCAGCGGATGTCGCCGCCGGCGGAGAAGGCCTTTTCGCTGGCGCTGATGACGACGACGCGCTCGACCTGCGGGTCGTCTTCCCAGGCGTCGAGCGCGCGGGCGAGTTCGCGGACCATGCCAAGGCTCAGAGCATTCAGCGCCTTCGGGCGGTTGAGCACCACGACGCCGGCGGCGCCGCGGATCTCGCAGATGATCTCCTGGTCCTGCGTCGTCATGGCTCAATCCCGCTCGCGTTTAGCGGCGCTGGACGGTTCGTCCGAGCAGCGCCGAACTGATGGCCAACAGCGCCTGAACACCGCCGCAGGCAGTGAGAACTGAGGCCCTGCAACAACTGATCGGATCGGAACAATCAGTCCGAAGCTCAATGTGCCCTATCATCGTCGCATATGCGCTCGCAGAAGATTGCAAACTGCACTGCGGCCTGCGTTCGAGATTTCAATCCCAGTTTCTTGAGTATGGAGGAGACTTGGGTTTTGACCGTCGCCTCTGCGATACCTCTCCTCCAGGCGATTTCCTTGTTCAAATACCCAAGGGCGGCAAGCGAAAGTACTTCTAGCTGCGAAAGACTTAGCGCGGATAGTCGTTGAGCAAAGCCGGTGTGGCTTCCCAAGAGGTCTTTACCTCCTGAAATCGAAGCCAGAACATGCTTCGCCGAAGCATGAGATTGGTATGTGGAGCAGTGGGTAATTTCGTCCGAGTCGCTCGAAAAATCCAACATAGAGGCTACCCAAGTTCTTTCGTGAGTTCCGGCAGGACCGTGAAGAGGTCGCCGACGAGGCCGTAATCGGCGACCTGGAAGATCGGGGCTTCCTCGTCCTTGTTGATGGCGACGATGACCTTCGAGTCCTTCATGCCGGCCAGGTGCTGGATCGCCCCCGAGATGCCGACCGCGATGTAGAGCTCGGGCGCCACGACCTTGCCGGTCTGGCCGACCTGCCAGTCGTTCGGGGCGTAGCCGGCGTCGACCGCCGCGCGGGAGGCGCCCATGGCGGCGCCCAGCTTGTCGGCGACGGGCTCGATCACCTTGGTGAAATTCTCGGCCGAAGCCAGCGCGCGGCCGCCCGAGATGATGATCTTGGCCGAGGCCAGTTCCGGACGGTCGGACTTCGCGACCTCCTCGCCCTTGAAGCTGGAGGAGCCGGGGTTTTCGGCCGCCGAGACCGCCTCGACCGAGGCCGAGCCGCCTTCGCCTGCAGCCTGGAAGGAGGCGGTGCGAATGGTGAGCAGCTTCTTGGCATCGCCGGACTGCACAGTCTGTATGGCGTTTCCGGCATAGACCGGGCGCTCAAAGGTGTCGGGCGACACGACCTTGGTGACGTCCGAGACCTGCATCACGTCGAGCAGGGCGGCGACGCGCGGCAGCACGTTCTTGCCGGTGGTGGTCGAGGGCGCGACGATGGCGTCATAGCCGCCCGCGAGCTTGACGATCAGGGCCGAGAGCGGCTCGGCCAGGGCATGGCCGTAAGCCGCGTCATCGGCCAGCAGCACCTTCTCGACGCCGGCAAGCCTGGCGGCGGCATCGGCGGCAGCCTTGGCACCTTCGCCGGCGACGAGGATGTGGACGGGCGCGCCCAGCGCCTGCGCCGCGGTCAGCGCCTTGGCGGTGGCGTCCTTGACCGAGGCGTTGTCGTGTTCGGCGATCAGCAGCGTGGTCATCAGATCACCCCGGCAGTCTTGAGCTTGGAGACGAGTTCGGCGGCGGAGCCCACCTTGACGCCGGCGGAGCGGCCGGCCGGCTCGACCGTCTTCAGCACCTTGAGGCGGGGGGCGACGTCGACGCCGAGCGCCTCGGCCGTGGTCTCGTCGAGCGGCTTCTTCTTCGCCTTCATGATGTTGGGCAGCGAGGCGTAGCGCGGCTCGTTGAGGCGCAGATCGGTGGTGACGATCGCCGGCAGCTTGAGCGAGACCGTCTGCAGGCCGCCATCGACCTCGCGGGTGACGTCGACGCTGTCCGCGGCCAGCTCAACCTTCGAGGCAAACGTGCCCTGGCCCCAGCCCAGCAGGGCGGCGAGCATCTGGCCTGTCTGGTTGCAATCGTCGTCGATCGCCTGCTTGCCGAGGATGACGAGCTGCGGGCTTTCCTGCTCGACCACCTTCTTGAGCAGCTTGGCGACCGCCAGCGGCTCGACCGTGCCGTCGACCTTGACCAGGATGCCGCGGTCGGCGCCCATGGCCAGGCCGGTGCGGATCGTCTCAGCCACTTGAGCCGGGCCGATCGAGACCACGACCACTTCAGTCGCCTTGCCCGCTTCCTTCAGACGCAGCGCCTCTTCGACTGCGATCTCGTCGAAGGGGTTCATCGACATCTTCACATTGGCGAGCTCGACGCCCGAACCGTCCGCCTTCACGCGGATCTTCACGTTGTAATCAACCACCCGCTTCACGGGCACCAAGATCTTCATCGTCATGTTTCCAGGGATGTCAGGAGTTGGATCGTCAGCGGCCGACGTGGTTGACGTACTTCTGATGAACGTAACCGGCGAACCCCTCTAGCCCGCCTTCGTACCCGTAACCGCTGTCCTTGACGCCGCCGAACGGTGCCTCGGTGTGCGAAACGGCGAAGGAATTGATCCCCACCATGCCCACCTCAAGCTCCTCCTGAAGGCGAACAGCCGTGCCGGCGGAACGGGTGAATGCGTAGCCGGCCAGGCCGACCGAGCTTTGGTTGGCCAGAGCTATGCCCTCGTCCAAATCGTCGAAGGTCGACACGATCGCGATAGGGCCGAACGGTTCGGTCTGCATCGCAAGCGCGTCGCCAGCGACGGACGTCAGCAAGGTCGGCTGGAAGAAGTAGCCGCGATTGCCGATCCTGTTTCCGCCGGTCACGACCTCCGCGCCGCGCGAGCGTGCGTCGTTCACGATGTCCTGCATCGCCGACAGTCGCCGCTCGTTCGCCAGAGCCCCCATGTCCGAGGAAGGATCGAGACCGTCGCCGACGGTGATACCGTTGAGATTGGCTGCAAAGCGCTCCACGAACTCGTCAAGGATCCTCTGCTGGACATAGAATCGGGTCGGCGATGTACAGACCTGCCCGGCATTGCGCGTCTTCCCAATCGCCGAAATCGCGGCCGCAGCCGTCACATCGGCGTCCTCGGTTACAATCACCGGCGCATGCCCTCCGAGTTCCAGCGTGCAGGGCTTGGCGTGACGGCCAGCCTGAGCTGCCAAGAGTTTTCCGACCGGTACCGACCCGGTGAATGTGATCTTGCGGATCACCGTCGAGTCGATCAGATGGGATGAGATCTCCGCCGGATCGCCGAAGACGATGCTCAGCACCTCCTTCGGCAGGCCGGCGTCAAGCAGAGCCTGTCCCAGTGCAAAGGCGCAGGCCGGCGTTTCTTCGGCCGGCTTCAGAATGACGCTGCATCCAGCAGCAATCGCAGGCGCGATCTTGCGAGCGGCCAACAGGGCCGGAAAGTTCCAGGGCGTCAGCGCGACGACTGGGCCGACCGGCTCAGGCACCACCATCTGGCGAGCGCCGGCGACGCGCGCGGGCAGAATGCGGCCGTAGTTTCTCAGCGCCTCGCCGGCGAACCACTCGAAGGTCTCGGCACAGAGCGCGATCTCCAATCGCGATTGAGCGAGCACCTTGCCCTGCTCGCGTGTGAGATCGGTCCCGATCTCATCTATACGCTCGCGCAGGAGAGAGGCCGCTTTGATCAGCACCTCCGCCCTTTTCGCAGCCGCTTCACGCTTCCAGGATCGAAAGCCGGCCTCTGCGGCAGCAAGCGCTTCGTCCAGATCAGCAACGGAGGCCTTTGCCACCGATCCGAGAACCTGCTCCGTGGACGGGTCGATGACCGGAATCCGATCGAGTCCGGAGCGTCGGGATCCTGCGATAAGCAGATCTACGTCTCGATAAGCATTCGAGGACGGCTGTATCGATGCGCTCATGCTGCTTTCTCGCTGCTGTCTACGGCTGTCATGTCGCCTGAAACGAGGACGATCCGCCCTGAGACCTTGTTTGCGTGCAGCAGCTCCAGAGCCTCGTTGGCTCGGTCACGCGCCATCAGCTGTAACGGAATGCGTGGGAGGCGCCCCGCCGCGGCAAGCGCGACGACCTCGCGAAGATCCTGGGGAGATCCGGTGTTGTTGCCCGAAATGGTCCTCGCCTGGAACACCATGCCCGCCAGGGAAATTGGTATCTGACCGCCGCCGACGCCGACCAAAACGAGTTGCCCAGCCTTGCCCAGCACGCTGAGTGCGAGTTGCGCAGTTGCGGTCACATTGACGAAGTCGATCGCGGCTAGAACCTTTCCACCGGCCGCCGCCTCGATCTGCTCCCCGGCATCCGCCGCCTTGCTGTCGATGACATGGGAGGCACCCAGTTCCGCCGCAGCTCTGCGTGCCTCGGGGCTGATGTCCGCGCTGATGATCGCCTGATGTCCGAGCGCCTTCAGCATGGCGATCGCCGACAGTCCCAAGCCGCCGGCGCCGAGGAGCAGGATGGGCTCGACCGGATTCGCCGGGCGGACCTTGCGAATGGCGGAGAAGACCGTGATCCCCGAAC
>JARYGW010000265.1:0-8138 GCA_033792295.1 Allobosea sp. | reverse complement strand
GAAGCGACGGCGACACTCGGTCAGGTCGATATTCTCGTCAACGCGGCCGGCGGCTCGCGCCCGATCGCCACGGACGCAGCCGACGCCGCCTGGGATGAAGCCTTCGCGCTGAACTTCACAGCGGCGCGACGCCTGACCGAAGCGGTTCTGCCGGCGATGCGGGCGCGGAAATGGGGGCGCATCGTCAACATCAGCGGCTCGATGGAGCCGCGCAGCCTGAATGCCGCGAGCGCCGCCAAGGCCGCGCTGCATCTCTGGGCGAAGGGGCTGGCCGGCGACGTCGCGGCCGATGGCGTGACCGTCAACACGATCCCGCCCGGCCGGATCAACAGCGAGCAGACCCTCAATCGGCTGCATCCGACGGAAGAAGCGCGGCGGGCCTTCATCGCCAGGAACATCCCTATCGGCTATTTCGGCGAGCCTGAGGATATCGGCAATCTCGTAGCGTTCCTCGCCTCGCCGATGGCGCGCTACATCACCGGCGCGGTCATCCCGGTCGATGGCGGAATGCGCTACTCCTCGCACTGAGGCAGAGGTTTCGACACCCGCCGTCAGGCGACGTATTGCGCGATGCCGCCGCCGAAGGACCAGTCCTCGCGCTTGACCTCGACGAGGCTGATGAAGACGTCGTCGGGCCTCAGGCCGGGTTCGCGAGCAAGGTTCTCGGCGATGGCGGCATAGAGCTTCTTCTTCTGCGTCACGCCGCGGGTGTTGGCGACGGTGATCTGGATGATCACCAGCCCCGCGCTGCGGTTGAAGCCGAAATAGTTGGCATCGAAAACGAATTCGTCGGCGTCATGCTGATGCACGACGGCGAAGAGGTCCTTCTCGGGAACCTCGAAGGTCTCGCGCAGCGCCTTGTAGACGCCCTCGACGATAGCGGCCGGCTCGGAGGCCGGTCGGCCGCGGCGCATGGAAATCCGGATCAGGGGCATGGTCGTCTCCATCTGCTGCGGCGCGTGCTCGCACGCTTGCCGACGGAGAGAGACTAGCGTTGAACCAGAAATCGTTAAATCGTATCTTGATTGATATCATAGATACGGATTTTCGATTTATGAGTCACCCCATTCTCGACGTGGAAGCCGTCTCGGCCTTCCTCCAGGCAGCCGAACTCGCCAGCTTCACGCGCGCAGCCGAGGCGCTCGGCTCGACGCAGTCCATGGTCAGCACGCGGATCAAGCGTCTCGAAGCCACGCTCGGCAAGTCCTTGCTGCAACGCCATCCGCGCCTCGTGCGGTTGACGCCCGACGGAGAGCGCTTCCTGCCGGGGGCGCGGGAATTCCTGGTCGCGCATGGCCGGGCCCTCGCGGCCTTCATCGAGGAGCCGGAGCGTATCGCTGTCGGCATCAGCGAGCAGGCGGCGGGGCCCGATATCCCGCTGCTGCTGGCGCGGCTGGCGGCCCATGACCCGGACCTCCTCATCAATCTCAGAATCGAGCCGTCGAGCCTGCTGGAAGCCGCCTTCGAGGCCGGGGATCTCGACGCCGTGCTGGTGCGCCGGATCGGGGCGGGCAAGACCGGCGAGGTGCTGCGCGAGGATGTGTTCGGCTGGTTCGCCTCGCCTGCCCTGCCGCCGCAACCGGAGGCGCCTCTGCCGATGGTCAGCCTCGTCACCGAATGCCGCCTGCGCCGCCACGCCATCGAGGCGCTGACCCGCTGCGGCCGGCCCTGGCGCGAAGCCTTCATCGGCGGCGGCATGGCGGCGGTGCTGGCGGCGGTCTCGGGTGGGCTGGGCGTCAGCCCGCTCGCCGGCCGCATGGCGCCGCGCGACGCGGTCGATGTCGGCGGGGACTGGGGCCTGCCGCCGCTCGGCCGCTCGCAGGTCGTGCTCCGCAGCCAGGTCGCGAGCGCCCGCGGACGCGGCTTCGTGCGCGAGCTGGCCGCCGCTTTCCGGAGCTGAGCCCGCGATCACCATGCGTCCTACCGGACGCAAAGCGGCGATCTGGTTTTCTGTTTCAGCCCAGCACGCGCTCGACGCGGCTGATCTGACGCTTCTCGCGCAACTCGCTGATGATCGCCGAGAGGTGCTTCAGATCCCAGACCGTCAGGTCGATGGTGACGTCGGTGAAGTCCGGGTTCGGGCGGTTCATCTGCACGGCGTCGATATTGCCGTCATGCTCGGCGATGATCGTGGTGATCTGGGCGAGAGAGCCAGGCTCGTTGATCGACTTCAGCGCAATCCGGGCCGGGAAGCGTTGCGGCACCTTGTCGTCGATGTCCCAGCGGACATCGAGCCAGCGATCCGGCTCGTTGTCGAAGGCGGCGAGCGCGGGCGACTGGATCGGATAGATCGTCACGCCCTCGCCCGGCGACAGGATGCCGACGATGCGGTCGCCCGGCACGGCGCCGCCCTGCGGCGAGAAGCGCACCGGCAGATCGCGCCCGAGGCCGCGGATCGGGATGGCGTCGGCACCGGGCTCGCCCGGCAGCTTGAACTTGAGGTTGTCGCCCTTGCCGAGCTCGAACCAGTCCTTGCCATTGGTCGCGCCCGGGGACCTCGCCTCGCCCGTCGCGCGCTTTTCCGGTTCGAGATCCGGATAGACCGCCTTGACCACGTCGCCAGAATACATCTCGCCGCGCCCGACAGCGGCGAGCACGTCATCCACCGTGTTGCGGGCGAGACGCTTCAGCGCCGCCTTGAGCTTCTCGTCCGAAAAGACCTTCTCGGCGCGGGAAAAGGCGCGTTCGAGGATCTGCCGGCCGAGACCGGCATATTGCCGACGCACGGCGACGCGGGTCGCGCGGCGAATGGCGGCGCGCGCCTTGCCGGTGACGACCAGCGATTCCCAGGCGGCCGGCGGTGCTTGCCCCTCGGCGCGAGTGATCTCGACCTCGTCGCCGTTCTGGAGTTCGGTCAGCAAAGGGGCGATGCGGCCGTTGATCTTGGCGCCGACCGCGCTGTTGCCGACATCGGTATGGACGGCATAGGCGAAGTCGATCGGCGTCGCGCCGCGCGGCAAGGCGATGAGGCGGCCCTTGGGCGTGAAGCAGAAGACCTGATCGTGGAAGAGCTCGAGCTTGGTGTGCTCAAGGAATTCTTCCGGGCTGTCCCCTTCCGCCAGCAGATCGACCGTGCGGCGCAGCCATTGATAGGCGCGGCTCTCGTCGCCGAGCTGCATCGGCTCGCCGGCGCGCCCGTCCTTGTAGTGGGCATGGGCGGCGATGCCGTATTCGGCGATGCGGTCCATCGAATCGGTGCGGATCTGCAATTCGACGCGGCTATGGCCGGGGCCGACCACGGTGGTGTGGATCGAACGGTAGTCGTTCTGCTTCGGCGTCGAGATGTAGTCCTTGTAGCGGCCGGGCACCATCGGCCAGGTCATATGGACCAGGCCGAGGACACGGTAGCAATCCTCCGGCTTGTCGACGATGACGCGGAAGCCGAAAATGTCCGAAAGCTGCTCGAAGGAGACGGATTTGCGTTCCATCTTCTTCCAGATCGAATAGGGCCGCTTGCGGCGGCCATGGACCTCGGCCTGGATGCCACTGGCGGCGAGCTTCTCCTTCAGGTCGCGCTCGATCTCGCCGATGACCTTGCCCTCGCGCTCGGTCACCTCCTCCAGCCGCTTGGTCACGGTGGCGTGAGCTTCCGGCTTGATATGGCGGAAGGCGAGCTCCTCCAGCTCCTCGCGCAGCTCCTGCATGCCCATGCGGCCGGCGAGCGGAGCGTAGATCTCGATCGTCTCCTCGGCGATGCGCAGGCGCTTCTCCGGTGGGACGAAATGCAGGGTCCGCATGTTGTGCAGCCGGTCGGCCAACTTGACCAGCAGGACACGGATGTCGTCGACGATGGCGAGCAGAAGCTTACGGAAATTCTCGCCCTGCGCCGCCTTCTTCGAGACGAGGTCGAGCTTCTTGATCTTGGTGAGCCCGTCGACCAGCCGGCGGATATCCGGGCCGAACAGGTTCTCGATCTCTTCGAGCGTCGCGGCCGTATCCTCGACCGTATCGTGCAGCACCGCGGCGACGATGGTGGCGTCGTCGAGCTTGAGATCGGTCAGGATCGCGGCGACTTCGAGCGGATGGGCGAAGAACGGATCGCCGGAAGCGCGCTTCTGCGTGCCATGCGCGCGCATGGCATAGACATAGGCCCGGTTGAGCAGGTCCTCATCGGTATTGGGATTGTAGCTCTTGACCCGGTCAACGAGCTCGTATTGCCGCATCATGCCCATGCGGGCCTCAACCTCATCCTGCAATCATTGCAACGCATTATTATTTGCACAGGTCTCGACGCCAGCAAGGCGTTTTCCGGAGGGCGGGCATGAAAAAGCCCGGCACTGCCGGGCTTTAGCGGGAAACGGTGAACAATCGATTCACGCGCGATCAAGGCACCGGGTTTCCCCGGCACGGATCAATCCTCGTCGTCGGCGCTCTCGGTCGGCGGCACGAGGCCGTCCAGGCCGCGCAGCAGGTCTTCCTCGCTCATGCGGTCGAACTGGACGTCGGCATCCGAGCCGCCGCCCGCAGCGCTGGCCGGATTGGCGAGCAGCGGCACGGTCTCGGGCTCCGGCTCGTCGACCTCGACATGCTTCTGCAGCGAGTGGATCAGCTCTTCCTTGAGATCTTCCGGCGTCAGCTTCTCGTCCGCGATCTCGCGGAGCGCGACGACGGGATTCTTGTCGTTGTCGCGCGGCACGAGGATCGAGGCGCCCGAAGCGATGGTGCGGGCACGGTGAGCCGCGAGCAGGACCAGCTCGAAGCGGTTGTCGACCTTGTCGATGCAGTCTTCAACGGTAACGCGAGCCATGGATGGCGGCTCCTTCCGATCTCGGCGATGCAGGGAAATGGATTTGGCCACGGCCTTACAGGCAAAGCCAGCGCGATGCAAGAATTTCGCTGGCTGAGCCCCGGAGCGGCCTCAGGCACGCATCCGTCGCATCAGGTCGTCGAGCGTCGGATCGAAGCGCGTGCCCCCTTCCGCCGCGGCCCGGCCCATGGCCGGCAATTCATGCGGTGCGAGCGTGGCGAAGCGCATGCGCATCGTCGTCGCGACGCCTTCGCCGAAGGCGATGGCCTCGCGGTTACCGATCGAGGAGAGGAAGGCGATCGTGCTGGCGGAGGCATCCGAGATGGCCGAGCGGATGATCTGCTGGTCGCGTTCGTTGGCGAGCCGCATCGCGAAGATCGTCGAGCATTGCGACAGGATCGTCGGGTCGAGCTCGCCCGGGCGCTGGGTCACGACGCCGAGATAGGCACCGTATTTGCGGCCTTCCTTGGCGATCCGGGCGATCGCCTGGCGCGTCGGCGCGAAGCCGAGCTGCGGATCCGAAGGCACGTAGCGGTGCGCCTCCTCGCAGAGCACGAGCACCTCGAGCACCCCCTGGCTCGCCATGGCGAGCTCGAAGGCGAGGCGCGACAGCACGGAGGCGACGGCGTTGACCACCTCGCCCGGAAGGCCGCCGAGCTGGAAGGCGGTGATCGGGCGGCCATGCAGGGGGATGCGGAAGATCTGGCCGAGGATCGGCGCCATCGTCTCGTACATATTGGCGCGGCCGAACATGAAGCGGTAGCGCGGATCGGCATGGAGCGATTCCAGCCGGACCTTGAGCGAGCGCAGGGCGGAACGCGGCCAGCGCTGCTCATGCAGGCCGATGAGCTCCTCGATGACCGCGAAGACATCCTTGAGCCGATAGGGCGTCGGCGCGTCGTGGATCGCCTGCGCGACCTCCGGTCCGGCCGGACGCGCGCCCGCGAGATCGAGCGGGCGCTTCAGCAGCGAGGAGCCGAGGTCGCGGGCGAGGCCGGGCGCGCTCGGCACGCGATAACGCCCCCGCGCCGCGGCCACCACCTCGCGCAGGATGTCGGGCTCATCGTCCAGCGTCGGGCGGCCGCGGAAGACGATGTCGGCCAGCTCCTCCTGCTTGAACATCCAGAACGGCAGATCGAGCGCATCGCCGTCGATGGTCAGCGCCAGATCCGGAAAGGCGCTGGAGTATTCGTTGTGCGGGTCGAGGATAAGTACGCGCAGGCGTGGACAGGCCGCGACGGCCTTGCGCAGCAGCAGCGAGACCGCGCTCGACTTGCCGACGCCGGTGGTCCCCAGCAGTGCGAAATGGCGGGAGAGCATGCCCTGGATGTTCACCGTGGCGGGGATGCTCGCATCCTGCGTGATCTGGCCGATCACCGCGCCGCCGCGCTCGCCGAGATCATGCACCAGCGCGAGGTCGCCAGCCCGGATGCGGTGCGCCACGGCACCGATCGGCGGGTAATTCGTGATGCCGCTCTGGAAGCGGGTCGCGCCATCCGGACTTTCGGTCACCTCGCCGAGGAACTCGACCTCGACCTGGATCGGATTCTCTGCCGTATCCGTCCAGGCCGCCTCGACGGCGTGTACGCGATAGACCAGGGCGACGATGCGGCTGGGGCCGAGGTTGATCGAGACCATACGGCCGATCGCCCAGGCATCGCCGGCGAGCCAACTCCCTGTCGAGACCGCGCTGAGGATCGTCGCCCGCGAGCCGTCGCACGCAATCACCCGGCCGAGCACACGCTCCGGCGGCTGATTCGCATCGCGACGGTCCGGCATGACGTCGCCCTGGAAGATGCCCGACTTCACAGCAAGCTGCATGGTTTCAACCACCCCTGTCCCGACCATGGGTAAGGGAGTGTCGGTTACGATTGGTTTCACAGGCGCGAGCGCGTGGATTCGCGGTTAGCAAACCGCAAAAATGCCCCGACGACTTGCGCGGATCGGCCCCCTCCGCCCCGATCGATCAGAATCGGTGGCCTTGCCATCACATTCGCTGCATTGAGCCCCATGGCCGCTTTCGTCTATGGATGGCGATAGAATTGTTCCGAAAAGTGGCATCCACTTTTCGGAACAATTCTATGCGACACCAACGAGATAGATCATCGTTATCGGGTCCGATAGAACGCGCGATGATCTAAAGAGCGAGAAGAGCGGATCATGGCCGAGCGGCTGCGTCTGGGTGTCAATATCGACCATGTCGCGACGGTGCGGAACGCGCGCGGCGGCGCCGTGCCCGATCCGGTCCGCGCAGCCCATCTCGCCGTCGCCGCCGGTGCCGACGGCATCACCGCCCATCTGCGAGAGGACCGGCGCCATATCCGCGATACGGACATGGCGCGCCTGAGCAGCGAGTTGAGCAAGCCGCTCAATTTCGAAATGGCTGCCACCGACGAAATGATCGCGCTGGCCGAGCGCTTTCGGCCGCATGCAGCCTGCCTGGTGCCCGAGAAACGCGAGGAGCGCACCACGGAAGGCGGGCTGGACGTCGTCGGCCAGCAGACAGCGCTCGGACCCCGCATCGCCCGGCTGAAGGCGGCCGGCTGCCGCGTCTCGCTCTTCATCGAACCCGATGAAGCGCCGATCACGATGGCGGCCAAGCTCGGCGCGCCCGTCGTCGAGCTGCACACGGGGAGCTGGTGCCATGCCGTCGCCGATGGCGATGCCACGAAGGCCGAAGCGGAATTCCAACGCCTCAAGAGCGGGGCGGACCATGCAGCCCGGCTCGGCCTCGAGGTCCATGCCGGGCATGGGCTCGATTTCGACACGGCCCGCAAGCTTGCCGGGGTGTCGGCCTTCGTCGAATTCAATATCGGCCATTTCCTGATCGGCGAGGCTATCTTCATCGGACTCGAGGCGGCGATCCGCCAGATGCGACAGGCCATGGACGAAGGGCGGGCGAGCGCTTAACTGCTGCTCATGATCCTCGGCATCGGCTCCGATCTCTGCGATATCACGCGCATCCAGAAGTCGCTCGACCGCTTCGGCGAGCGCTTCACGCACCGCGTCTTCACCGAAGGCGAGCGCGCGAAATCGGAAAGGCGCGCCACGCGTGCCGCCTCCTATGCACGGCGCTTCGCGGCCAAGGAGGCCTGCTCGAAGGCGCTCGGCACCGGCATGCGCGCCGGCGTGTTCTGGCGCGACATGGAGGTCGTCAACCTGCCCGGCGGCCGGCCGACGATGCGGCTCACGGGTGGCGCGGCGGACCGGCTGAAGGCAATGACGCCGGCCGGTTTCGAGGCCTTCGTCCATGTCTCGCTGACAGACGACCCACCCTTGGCACAGGCCTTCGTCGTGATCGAAGCACGGCGTGTCGCCTGAAGCACGCCGTTGTCTCGCCAGCCCACGCCGCTGTCCGAGTTTGCTCGGGATCCATGCCGAAGCGTCTCCG
>JARYGW010000264.1:0-8171 GCA_033792295.1 Allobosea sp. | reverse complement strand
CATGAGCCCCGGTCAGGACATTGTCGGCCACCGACATTGTCGGAAACACGCGCCTTCCCTCGGGCGAATAGCCCATTCCGGCGCGCGCCCGGCGATCGGCTGACAAGATTCCGATGTCCTCGCCGGCAAATCGTATCGTCCCGGCCTTGGCGGGTACGAGGCCGATGACGGCATTGATCAAGCTCGATTTGCCAGCGCCGTTGGCACCGACGAGAAGTACTGTCTCGCCCTTGCCGACCTCAATCGAAACACGCCGCAGCGCGGTGATGCCGCCATAGCGGACTTCGAGATTCTCGACGGCCAGCATCAGGCGACCTCCTCGTCGACCGCGCCGACATAGGCATCGATCACGTCCTTTCGGGCCAGCACTTCGGCAGGCGGTCCAGCTGCCAGCAGCCGCCCTGCATCGAGCACTAGGATCTGAGGGCAGAGGCGGCGGACGAGATCCATGTCGTGCTCCACGACCATGATGCTGCAGCCGAACTGTTCGCGGGCATGTTTGATGAAGGAATCGATACGCTCCCGCTCCCGGCCCTCCAGCCCGGCAGCAGGCTCGTCGAGCAGCAGAACCTTGGGCCTCGCCACGAAAGCGAGAATGAGGCCGAGCATCTTCTGCAGGCCGTAGGGCAGCTTGTCAGACTGTTCGTCGAGCCGGGGCGCCAGCTCGAACTCTTCAAGGAGCCCGGCGAGCGAGCGCCAGACGTCCTGCCCGCCGCCGCTGAACGTGATGGCGCGCGCGATATTCTCCTCGACGCTGGCGCTGCGGAAGGTGTTCGTCTGCTGGAAGCTGCGCATGATCCCGGCCTGGCTGACGCTATGCAGCGGGCGCCCGGCCATATCCTGACGGTCCAGCAGCACGCGCCCAGCCGTGGGAGCGAGTTTGCCGCTGATCACGTTGATCAGCGTCGTCTTGCCGGCACCGTTAGGACCGATAACCCCGAGGATTTCTCCCGGCGGCATGGTGAAGCTGATCTCTTCGAAGACGCGCAGTCCGCCAAAGTGCTTGGTGAGGCCGACGACCTCGAGGCCGGCCTGTGCCCGCGTTGCCATCACCGCACCTCCGAAGTTGCGGCCAATGTGTGCTGCATCGCGGCTGCAGGCGGAGGGCGCCTCACGCGGAGGCGTTCCGCCAGTCGGGCCAGCGTGCCCACGATGCCATCACGGGCCACCAGCACGACGACGACGAGCAGGAAACCGAAGAGAAACTGCGAATATTCGCCCTTGATCGCGAACAGATCGGCCGCGATCACCAGAACTCCGGCACCGACGAGGGGCCCAAGCATCATGCTTTTCCCGCCGACGACCGTATAGGCAATGTAGTTCACCGACGAGAGCGGGCTGAACGAGCTCGGATGCGCCATCATCAGCATGTTCACGAGCGCAAAGCCGGCCAAGCCGGAAACGCCCGCAGCAACCACGAATCCGAGGGCCTTGTAGCGCCACACGGCTAGACCCAAGCTCTGAGCCAGCAACTCATTCTCTTCAATAGCTGCGAAGTGCTGCCGAAACCGGCTGGTCACGGCCGCCGTCACGATTGCCGCAAGAAGCGCCAACCCGATCGTGATCTGCAAGACGGCAGCATTGTCGGCCATCGTGATCCCGAAAAAGGTGGCTGGCGGGATGCCGACAAGGCCGTTCGAACCACCGCTCAAGGACGGCGTCTCGAAGAGAGCGAGTTGCGTGATTTCGGTCAGCACGAAGGTGACGAGGACGAAGTAGACGCCGCGCAGGCGCAGGACGAGGGCCCCGAGCGGCAGGGCGCAGATTGCCGGGACGAGGAAGGCCGCCAGCGTCAGCACGAGTGCGTCGGTGACGCCGAAGCGCAAACCGAGCGCCGCGACCGTGTATCCGCCGAGCGCCATGAAGGTGGGCACGGCGAATGTCATCAGGTTCATGCGCAGCATGATGTAGACGCTGAACGCCGCCGTGACCGCGATCATGATCTGGTTCGTTACCGAGAACACCATCGGGTTCGTCGCGAAGACGGGCACCAGCAGCACGAGTGCAATGAGGGTGACGCAGGCAATCTCGGCGTAGCCGATGCGGCGCAGGATTGAAGGCTTGCGGGGCTGCATGACTCAGGCTCCCCGGGCTTCGCGGCCGAACAGACCCGAGGGTCGGATGACCAGCATCAGGAGCACGAGCACGAAGAGCGCCAGGGCCCCCTTTGATCCGCCGAGATAGACAGCGGAATAGGCCTCGATCAGTCCCACGATGAACGCTGCAACCGTCGCGCCAGCGACCGAGCCCAGCCCCCCCAGGATGACGACGAGGAACGATGTCGCGAGTACAGGATCGCCAATGTGGGGGGCGAGCGAAAGGAACGGCGGGACGAGGGCGCCAGTCAGCCCGGCCAATCCAGTCGCGAGGGCAAAAGCGAGAGGGAACAACAGCTTCGGGCGCAGCCCCTGGGCCGTTGCCACGGCGCGATCATCTGCCAACGCCCGCAGGGCCCGGCCGAAATCTGTGTGATAGACGAGCCAATAGAGCCCTCCGATGGCTGCACTGCAGACGCCGAGAACGATGAGGTTCGCGACAGGCACATAGAAACCGCCACCGCGCAGCACACCTGAAATCGGGAACTCGAAGCTTGGCGATTCAGGCCCGAACACGACGAGAATGCCGCTCGACATCATCAGATACAGGCCCAGCGTCAGCATCAGCGTGGCAAGATGATCGTCGATGAGGCGCTCGAGGATGAACCGTTCGAACAGGTATCCCAGCGCTCCGGTGCCCGCTGCAGCCGCCACCACGGCCAGGGGGTACGGGAAGCCGAGCATTGCCCCTGCCGCGTAGCCGAAATATCCCCCCAGCACGTAGAAGCCGCCATGGGCGAAGTTCACCACTCCCAGAATGCCGAAGATGAGAGTGAAGCCCAAAGCGAGCAACGCATATTGGGCCCCAAGACTGATCCCGATCAGGCCAGTCGCCACGAAACCTTCCACCTTCTTCTCCCATGAATTACGGGCGTTTGCGACGCTCATCCATCTGCCGCGGTACGATCGAAGGCGCCGGCGGTCTCTAGTTCTGCCGGTTCGAGAACGGGCGTTGCCGCCGTATTCCAGCACCGCTCGATCGCTTCGCTACCGGACGCGACCTTGCCGGCTCCAGTCACAGCCTGCCGCGACCGGCGGTCCGCCTCAGCGAGCCGAGTTCTGGAGCTCCGGCGACCCCACGTGGGCCGCCGGAGCTCCATGGCGGCGCCTCAGGCGTCGCGTGCAGCTTCCACGCGCTGCACGGGCTGCAGCTTTCCGCCGAGCACGAGCCCGACGCCGAAGGGGAAGGACAGTTCCTGGTTGATTCCGAAGAACTTCTGGCCGATCCAGTGGCCGGCACCCATGTTCGGGTCCTCGACCGGGAGCGAGCGCAGAGCCTCCGCCACCTTTTGCGTATCGGTCACGGTCCCGGCCTTGGCGACGGCTTTCGTCACCATCCGGGTCGCCGAAACCCACTGGAAAAATAGGTTGTTCTCCGGCCGATCGGCTTTCATAAGCGTCTTGTAGTCGGCAGCGATTTTTTCGACCTTGTCGTCGATGAAAACCGGTTCGTACCAATAGAAGTCCTTAAGGACATCGTCGCCGCCCGCAACGCGCGATATTTCGCTGTATCCGGGGCCGCCGAGACGACCGATCGGTCCGGTGAACCCGGCCTGGCGCAACTGCTTCACAATGATGCCGCCATCGCCGGGCGGCGACGAAGCCAGATCGACCGCGTCGGGCTTCTGGTTCATGATCCGGGTGATGATCGGCGCAAAATTCGTCGTACCGCGCTGATAGTATTCCTCAGTCGCAGTGATACCGTTGTTCCTGTAGGCTTCAGCATCGACGCTCGCGATATCCGTACCGCCCTGGTCGTTCGGAGCGACCACGACGACGCTCTTCATCCCGAATTTGTCCTTGGCGATCTTGATGATCGGATCAGCCCAGCCCGACGGCCCGGGCCCCTGGTGAAAGACGAGAGGCCACTGCTTGCCGATGGCATCCTTGGCGTAGCCATTGCCCATGACCAGCATCGAATTGCGAACGGCGATGGGCTTGAGACCAGTGAGTTCCGGCGAACCGATCGGACCAACGATGAACTTCACGCCCTGACCCGCAAGGCTGTTGGCGGCTGCGGCGGCACCTTCCGCGGTGTACTTGCTGTCAATCGCGATGACGGAGACCTTGGCAGCCTCTCCACCGATCTTGATCAGCCCGTCGCGAGTGGCCTCGGCGGCAACGAATTCAACGGCGCCCCGCAGCGCCAGCCCCCACTGTGCGGCCGGACCCGATAGCACGCCCACGACGCCCAGCTTAAGCTCTGGAGCGGCGGCCCTCGCTGCGACCCAAGGCATTGCGAGCCCCGCCGTTGCGGCGGCACCGGACAGAACGAGATTTCGGCGAGATATTTGCACTTCACCCTCCCTTGATCCCCGGCTCGTGCGGCCGGCTTCCTTCAGGCGTGAGCGGATGTCTCGCCATCGATGGCGGAGACGTCTGCCTGAGGATCGCATTTCACGGCGACCCCACACCTGTTCGTTTGAGCGTCCCTCCCAGGACATGCTGGCCTGTGGCCTTTGTCGCGAAGCTATGCTAGCAATCCGACAACTGTCAATGAAACGTTTCATCAAAAATGACAGAGCGGAGGAGCGGTTGAGACCGATCAACTGGGCGAGTGAAATCTCGGTGCTGGCGCAACGCTATGGTGAGCGTATCGCCGTCTCCGACCGCCATGGCACGCTGACCTATGCCGAGCTGATGTCTCGAGCCACGGCGATAGCGCAGGCGCTCGCCGAGCACGGCATAGGACCCGGACAAACCGTAGCGACGATATTCCGCAACGACCGGAATGCGGTGAGCGCGATGCTCGGCGTCATGATGGCCGGGGCGACAGAGGTCCCCCTCAACCCCGCCCTGAGCCATGGAGACCGGCAGCACTGTTGCGCCGTAGCCCGGGTCGAGACGATCCTGAGCGTCGCAGAACTCAGCGACGCCAACCTGGGCCAGTTGAGCAACCTCATACTCGTTGATCATATCGAGCCGGCACAAACGCGCTGGACCGAAGACGGACATATCGAGCCAGAGGCCCCAAGCCGGATCGTCTTTACATCGGGTACGACCGGCAAGCCCAAAGGAGCCGTGCACTCCCATCGCGGACGCTGGCTGGCGAACCTCCTTCTGCGAGCTTCCCTGCCTCATCGCCCCGGAGCAAACAGCCGCATCCTGCTGATGACGCCATTCTCACATGGCACCTCGCTGATGACCTACGCCTATCTCTGCTCGGGTGCTTCGGTGGAGTTGCGCGACGGCGTCCATCCGGAGAGCGTGCTGCCACTGCTCGAGCAGGGCGTCTGCGACAGTATGTTCGCGCCGCCTACCGTGCTCGCGAAGATCGTGGACGCCGCTGAGGGCCGCCGGATAACAACGCTCAGAACCATCTTCTGCGGCACTGCAGTGCTCAAACCTACGCTCTACGCGAGGGCACGCGAAGTTTTCGGCCCGATCATTCGCGTGACCTACGGCAAGAGCGAGATTTTCAATCCTATCTGCGTGATGGAACCCGACGAAACTGATGACTGGTATTCGCGCGGCAGCGGAGACGCCTGCGTCGGCTGGCCTGCCCCCGGTGTGGAGATCGCGATCCACGACGTCGATGGGCAGCCGGTGACAGGATCGCAGACAGGCGAAGTGATGATCCGCTCGCTGCACCTGATGGCCGGTTACAGAACCACACAGGGCTTTCAACCGCTGCGAGCAGACGGTTTCCACGATACCGGAGATCTGGGCTATGTGGACGAGGTCGGACGGCTTCATCTGACCGGGCGCATCGCCGACGTCATCAAGTCGGGCGGCTACAAGATCTCACCGGAGGAAATCGAGCGCGAACTCGGCCCGGCACTTGGGCATAGCGAGGTCGCTGTGGTGGGGATCCCATCCGAATATTGGGGCGAGGTGGTTCTCGCGGCGATCGAACGCCCACCGGACGACTGGCAGGAACGGCTTTCCCCCGTCCTGGCGGCCATGACCGGTTACAAGCGCCCTCGCCTGTTCATCACCGTCGAGGAACTCCCGCGGAATGGCATCGGCAAGATCGTTCGCAGCCGGATCCGCGAGTTCTCGCTGGCGAACTATACCTTCCGCGATGGGCCGCATCCACGGCTGGAGCCGGAAGCCGCCAGTTCCATCAATACCAGGATCGATCTTGGCTGATAGCAGCCGGATAGCATCGCTGGCGGCCAAAGGAGGTCAACCATACGGCGGCACAGTCAAGAATTACGCCGTAATCCGCACCTTGCAGAAAACTAAAATACAAAATCAAAACAGAGGAAATGCCTAATGAAAAGAATGATCCTGGCAGCGTCGGCTCTGCTGTTCGCATTCTGCCACGCGCCTCAGGCACAGACCTATCCCGATCGCATAATCCAATTTGTCGTGCCCTATCCGGCGGGCCAGACAACCGACGTGATTGCAAGGCTCATCGCGGAGGACATGAAAGAGAGCCTCAACGCGAAGATCTTCGTCGAGAACAAGGGCGGAGCCGGCGGCATCATTGGGATGAATTTCGTGAAGAATGCGGCGCCCGATGGATACACGGTGCTTGTGACGGCTAGCGGTCCGACCGCAATCAATCCCTCCCTCTACAAATCACTGGCCTACGATGTCCTGAGGGACTTTACGCCCGTGGGCCTGATCGGCATCGTGCCGCAGTTCATCATCGCCAAGTCCAGCTTTCCGCCCAACACCCTCGCGGAGCTGATAGCCTATGCGAAGGCGAACCCTGGGAAGCTCAACTACGGCTCGGGCGGAATCGGACTGACCAACCATCTCACGATGGAAATGTTCAGGCATGCCGCCGAGCTCGACATGGTGCATGTTCCGTTTCGTGGCGCGAGCCAGGCCATGCAGGGCCTGCTAGGCGGCGACGTCGAGCTCATGGTCGAGTCCGGTCCCGTCGTGATCCCGCAGATGAGCCAGGGCTCGATCAAGGTCTACGCCACGGGTAGCCGCGGTGGTTCGACGGCACTCCCCGACATGCCGACCGTCGAGAAGGCTGGCGAGCTTCCGGGATTCGATGCCGCGTCTTGGCCTGTGATGCTGGTCCCAGCGAACACCCCGCCGGCGATCGTCGAGAAGCTGCACAAGGCGCTCGCTGAATCACTCGCGAAGCCCAAGACCAAGGCGCACTTGGAGACTCTGGGTGTCGACATCAAGCTCCTGTCGCCCACGGAAACAAAAACCTTCATCAAGGAAGAAATCGACCGGTGGGGCAAGGTCATTCGCGATGCGAAGGTACCGCTGAACTAGGGCGACAGCAAGCAAGTTTGATGTCATCGGAGACCGCGGAAACTCAGATCTGGCCTGCTGCCGGTTTCGTGGACACCGAGATTGGGTGTTTCATGAAACCGGAGGTGGCGTATGCAGCGAAGACGGTTCGGGCGTGAGTTCAAGATCGAGGCGGTTCGCCTGATCAAGGATCGCGGGGTGAGCGTCGCGCAGGCGGCTCGGGATCTCGATATCCATGAGAACGTGTTGCGCAAATGGGTGAAGGAGTTTGCCGCCGATCCGGTGCAGGCCTTTCCCGGGCAGGGCCAGATGAAGCCGGAGCAGCTCGAGATCGAGCGTCTGCGGCGTGAGGTCGCCAAGCTGAAGGCGGAGCGCGACATCCTAAAAACGTATGGCCCGCCCCGTCCGCAAGGGTGTCGTCTGGATGGCATGATCGGTCTGCATCAACGTATCCGGTCTCAGGGGCTGACCCTGGCCAAGATGGATATCCGCGCGTCTCGGGTCCTCATAAAAGCCACGGCGTCGGGCGCCGCATTTAGGACCAGGATCTCCGAGCCGCCGGTCTGACCGTTATGCCATCTGTCTTTCACCTCTCACAGACCTCGCCCGGCATGGCTGGGGCCAGCCGCATTTCTTGTCGATCAGGCTGCCGCAGCGCCGCCTGGATCAAAGTTCTTCTCGTGTCGTAGAACCGCCCAGATAACCCGAGCCAGTTTTGCGGCCAGCGCCACGACAACGACATTGGGGTGAGCCCTGCCCAGCATGTTTTTCAACAATCACCCATTCTCGTGGACTTGGCGGCCTGAACCGCCCCGGGTTTGTCGGAGGCCCCAACTCCTGAGAGGATGGGGCTATGACGAGCAAGACGACGAACAAGTTCTCGCCTGAGGTGCGTGCCCGCGCGGTGCG
>JARYGW010000263.1:0-8175 GCA_033792295.1 Allobosea sp. | reverse complement strand
TGGTCTCGTCCTGAGGCTCGTTCCGGTCGGGCTTCCTTGGAAGCCTTCTCGTTTAAGCCGCGTCCGCGCCGGCTGGACATGGGTCCTTTCGACGCGGGGCCGCGCCGGGGTTCAGAGCTCGCCGATCCACTCCGCCACCGCGGCGGTGAAGGTGTCCGGGCGCGAGACCGGGAAGAGATGCCCGCCCGTCTCCATGATCGAGCGGCGGGCGCCGGGCTGGGCCGCGATCAGCGCCTCCTGATGGTAGACCGGCACGACCATGTCGTCACGCGCGCCCATCACCATGATCGGCATCGGCAGGGCCTCGATATCGGCCGTACCGTCGAAGCCGAGGAGGGCATCGATGCGCTCGCGCATCACCGTGCGGGCCTGCTCGCTGGTCGGCGCGGCCTCGATGGCGTCGTCGTAGATGTGCCAGTTGGCCTGGATCCAGCGCGGCTGGTAGGCGCTCAGGATGGAGAGCGCGGCGAAGGCCTGCGGGTCGCAGTCCAGGATGGCGCGCCGGGCGCCGAACAGCGCGGTCATGTAGCGGCAGGCCTTGAGCCAGGTGCCGCTGAGGATCAGCCCGTCCATGCGGCCGGGCGCGAGCTTCGCCATCGCCTGGCCGATGCAGCCGCCCGTCGAATGCCCGAGCACCACGGCGCGGTCGAGGCCGGCCGCGTCGAGCACGGCGAGCCCGTCGCGGGCGAGCCGCTCGATGTCGCAGGGCCCCTCGCCCCGGCTGCTAGCGCCGATGCCGCGCTGGTCGAAGCGGATGATCTGGAAGGAGCGCCTGAGCGTCGAGGCGATGTCGGTCCAGAAGCCGGCCGTGCCGCTGAGGCCGCTGACCAGCAGGAGCGGCTGGCCGTGCCCTTCGCGGAAGCAATGGAGCTCGGCCCCGTCATCCGTCTCGGCACGGAAATCGATGATTGCAGTCGTCGTCATTGTGTCACCCAACGGTCACGGCTCCCGTCGCGCGTTGGCCGCGCGTTCGAGCACCATGCTTCCGCCCTTCCCCCTGTGGCAGCGATCGTCGCCCCGTCTCCTCCGACACGGCAGTCGAAGAGTGGTGCCGTCACGTCAAGATGGCCCATGCGAGCCGCCCGGACCATGGCGCGAGCGCGAGGGGCGGAATGCTCTGAGTGCAAGGCAGATAGGGTGAGGACTAATCGTTGCGCATCTGTTGCATGGCACTGCGGCGGCAAGCCGGAAACCGCCGATCCGCGGATGGCGCGGCCGATGCGCATGAATGTCGAGACCGTGATGCGAGCCTTCGACGGCAGGCCGCGCCTGTGCCGACCGGATTGCGCGGCCGTTTCGCCCTGAAGCCTCAGCTCGCCAGCGTCGCTTCCAGCGTGATCGGCGCCTTGAACAGCTTCGAGACCGGGCAGCCGGCCTTGGCCTTGTCGGCCAGCGACTGGAAGGTCGCCTGATCGGCGCCGGGAACCTTGCCCTTCAGCGTCAGATGGATCGCGGTGATGGCGTAGCCGTCATCCAGCTTGTCGAGTGTCACCTGCGCCGTGGTGTCGAGCGCATCGGCCTTGAGGCCGGCTTCGCCGAGGATCAGTGAGAGCGCCATGGTGAAGCAGGCCGCATGCGCGGCGCCGATGAGTTCCTCGGGATTGCTGCCGGGCCTGCCCTCGAAGCGGCTTGAGAAGCCGTAAGGATAGGCGCTGAGCGCGCCGCTCTCGGTCGAGATCGCGCCCTTGCCGTCCTTGATGCCGCCTTCCCAATGGGCCGAGCCTGTCTTGTTGATCGCCATGACCTCGTCTCCTGCTGGCTGCCTGTCGCGGGCGGCGCACTGCCGCCGGTCCTTGCACAACCGCTCAAGGCGCGCCGGGTTCACTGTTTGCGATGCCGCTGCCAGATCGAGCACGATTTCAGCACGAAGGAAAGGCCCGCACCGATCGCTCGATGCGGGCCTCGGATTGGCCGGTCATGTCTCTGCTCAGCGGAACAGTGCCAGCGACTTCGACAAGGTGACCCAGACGCCCCAGGCGATCGGCAGGCCGACCACGGCCCAGGCGAGGAGCGCGGTGCCGTCGAAGCCGCCTTTGCCGATGCCGTAGGAGCCGTAATGAGCGGTCGCGCTGGCATTGGCCGTCCGGGCCTGCAAAGCCGCGACCTCGGCATCCTTCATGAACCATTTGGCCGCGACCGGGCGGACCAGCAGGTTGCAGAGGAACCCGAGCACCAGCATGCCGGCGAGGATGTACATGGTGCGGTCATAGACCTGCGCGCGCGGCACGCCGGCATTGATCTGCGCCTCGCGGATATAGTTCACCACGACCGGGCCGATGATGCCGGCGGTCGACCATGCCGTCAGCAGGCGGCCATGGATGGCGCCGACGAACTGCGTCCCGAACATGTCGGCGAGATAGGCCGGCACGGTGGCGAAGCCGCCGCCATACATCGACAGGATGATGCAGAAGAAGGCCACGAACAGCGCCAGCGACCCGGCATGCGCCGCCCAGGGCGCCAGCGCGTAGAGCAGGATGCCGAGCCCGAAGAAGGTGGCATAGGTCAGCTTGCGGCCGAGCTTGTCCGAGAGCGAGGCCCAGAAGAAGCGCCCGGCGATGTTGAACAGCGAAAGCAGGCCGACGAAGGCCGCCGCGATCGTGGCGATCTGCGTCTTCTGCCCGGCGTCGAGTGCGGCGAAGCCGATCTCCGGCTGGCCGATGAGCTTGCCCGCGAAGATCTCCTGAAGCATCGGCGATGCCATGCCGAGCACGCCGATGCCGGCGGAGACGTTGAGGCAGAGCACCGCCCAGATCAGCCAGAACTGCTTGGTCTTGTGCGCGTTCTGGAGGTGGACATGGCCCGAGGTGATCATGGCGTTCTGCGTCGCCGGCGGTGTCCAGCCTTCCGGACGCCAGTTCGCCGGTGGCACGCGATAGCCGAAGGTGCCGGCCATCATGAAGACGAAATAGATCGCAGCCATCGCGATGAAGGTCTGCCAGACGCCGACCGATGCGGGCGTCTTGAAATAATTCATCAGCATGTCCGCCAGCGGCGAGCCGATCATCGCGCCGCCGCCGAAGCCCATGATCGCCATGCCGGTCGCCATGCCGCGCCTGTCCGGGAACCATTTCACCAGGGTCGAGACCGGCGAGATGTAGCCGAGGCCCAGCCCGATGCCGCCGATGACACCGGAACCCAGCCAGAGCATCCAGAGCTGATGCCAGTAGACGCCGAGCGCCGAGATCATGAGGCCGCCGCACCAGCACAGCGTCGAGACGAAGGCCGCCTTGCGCGGGCCGACACGTTCGAGCCAGCCGCCCCAGATCGCGGCCGAGGAGCCGAGCAGCACGAAGAAGAGGGTGTACATCCAGCCGAGATCGGCGACCTTCCAGTCGCAGGATGTGGTGAACAGGGAGCCGAGCAGGCCGACATCGGCGGCGCAGGCGACGGGCTTGGTGATACCGATCGCCTGGCTCAGCGGCAGCCAGAACACCGAGAAGCCATAGGCCATGCCGATGCAGAGATGGATGCAGAGCGCGGCCGGCGGCACGAGCCAGCGGTTGAAACCCGGCTTGGCGATGGTCCGTTCGCGGTCGAGCAGGCCGATCCCGGCTCCGCCCTGTCCGATATCCTGTGCGACACTCATTCCCCGTTTCCTTTCCCCATGGCTTCGCCGTTCGGGCCGGGTTCGTATCCCGGCTCGTTGTCATTGTCCCGTCGCCAGCAGGGCTGGCGTCTGGCTGCTAACCGCCGCGCCCCGGCCTGATCTTCGGCAGGGCTTGCCGCAGCAGGGGCGTGAGGTCCTCCGTCCGGTCGGCAAAGGCGGCGAGGAAATCCCCGCGCATCCGCCCGGTCCAGAACTGGTTGATGTGGTCGGCGACGGAGGCGGCCGCTTCCGCCTCCGGATAGGCCTTGAAGAAATCGGCGATCTGCCCGGCCATGCGCCGGAGCTTCTCGATGTTCTCCGCGTGGTGATCGGTCGTCAGGCCGGCCTCCGTCATCGTGCGATCGCCTCGGCTTGCGGCGCGAGCTCTCCGGTGAAGACGATGCAGCCGTCGCGCCGCGCCACGGCGGCAAGCGTCAGGCCGAGACGCCTCGCCCGCTCGATCGCGAGCGAGGTCGGCGCGGAGATCGCGACCAGCGTTCCCGCGCCGAATATCGCCGCCTTCTCGACCATCTCGAAGGAGGCGCGGCTGGTGACGAGCAGGAAGCCCTCGCTTGCATCCGCTCCTGCGCGCAGGCGGGCGCCGATCAGCTTGTCGAGCGCGTTGTGGCGGCCGACATCCTCGCGCACCGCCAGGACCGCGCCGGAGGCATCGCACCATGAGGCGGCATGGACGGCGCGCGTCAACTGGTTGAGGGGCTGGTGCTGATCGAGCGCCGCGAGCGCACGCTCGATCGCGGACGCGGACACCGCGCGAGAAGCCCGCG
Organism: Allobosea sp.; assembly: GCA_033792295.1. GTDB lineage: Bacteria > Pseudomonadota > Alphaproteobacteria > Rhizobiales > Beijerinckiaceae > Allobosea. The sequence continues at coordinate 3,804 of JARYGW010000263.1, read as the reverse complement.
TCGCGGCATCGGCCATCGGAATTTCCTCGATGGTCTCGACGCCGCAGAGCCCGCAGGAGGTCCGGCCCGAGAGATTGCGCCGCCGCGCCAGATGCTCGCGGAAGCGGCCCGGCGCGAGCTCGACCGTGACGACGACGCCCTCGTCCTTCGGCTCGACGGCGATGCCGCGGATTTCGTCCGCGCCGCGCACGATCCCCTCGGTCAGGCTGAATCCGGTCACGAAATCCTCGAGATCGGACGGGCTCGCCATCATCACCGCATAGGGCATGTTGCCGTAGACGATGTTGATCGGCGTCTCGACCGCGACCTCGATCTCGCGCGCACCATCCTGCGCCGTGCCGAAACGCAGCGGCTGCGCCGTCACGGCGGCCGAGGCCGGCGGCTGGCCGGTGGGATTACTCCGCGGCATCGGGCAGGCGCTCCGCGATCCGGCGCAAGGTCACGTCCTCTTCGAAGTTCTTCTCCTGCCAGGCGGAATAAGCATTCGTGCGGCGGACCTCAACGGCGGTGACCTTGTATTCCGGGCAATTCGTCGCCCAGTCCGAATAATCGGTGGTGATGACGTTGGCGCCGGTCTTGGCGTGGTGGAAGGTCGTGTAGACCACGCCCGGCTGCATGCGCTCGGAGATCACGGCTCGGAGCGCGATATCGCCGGAGCGGCTGGCCAGTGCGACGAGGTCGCCATCACGGATGCCGCGGCTCTCGGCGTCGAAGGCGTGGATCTCCAGCACGTCCTCGTCATGCCAGGCACCGTTCTCGGTGCGCCGCGTCTGCGCGCCGACATTGTATTGCGAGAGGATGCGCCCGGTGGTGAGCAGCAGCGGGAAGCGCGGTCCGGTCCGCTCGTCGGTCGGGACGTATTCGGTGATCATGAACTTGCCCTTGCCGCGCACGAAGCGGTCGACATGCATCAGGGGCGTGCCGGTCGGCGCCTTGTCATTGCAGGGCCACTGCACCGAGCCGAGCTTCTCCAGCTTGTCATAGGAGACGCCGGCGAAGCTCGGCGTCAGGCGCGCGATCTCGTCCATGATCTCGCTGGGATGGCCATAGGCCATCTCGTAGCCGAGCGCGCGGGCCAGCTCGACCGTGACCTGCCACTCGTCCTTGCCGGAAAGCGGCGCCATCACCTGCCGCACGCGGTTGATGCGGCGCTCGGCATTGGTGAAGGTGCCGTCCTTTTCTAGGAAGGAGGCGCCCGGCAGGAAGACATGGGCGTATTTCGCCGTCTCGTTCAGGAAGATGTCCTGGATGACGACGCATTCCATCGAGGCCAGGCCCGCCGTGACATGCCTGGTGTTGGGGTCGGACTGGGCGATGTCCTCGCCCTGGACATAGAGGCCCTTGAACGTGCCGCCGACCGCTTCGTCCAGCATGTTGGTGATGCGCAGGCCCTGCTCGGGGTCGAGCGGTACGCCCCAGAGCATCTCGAAGACCTGCCGGGTCGAATCGTCGGAGACGTGGCGATAGCCCGAGAACTCGTGTGGGAAGGAGCCCATGTCGCAGGAGCCCTGCACATTGTTCTGCCCGCGCAGCGGATTGATGCCGACGCCTTCGCGCCCGATATTGCCGGTCGCCATGGCGAGGTTGGCCATCGCCATCACCGTGGTCGAGCCCTGGCTGTGCTCGGTGACGCCGAGCCCGTAATAGATCGCGCCATTGCCGCCGGTGGCGTAGAGCCGCGCCGCGGCGCGCACATCCGCCGCCGGCACGCCGGTATACTGTTCGCTCGCCTCGGGCGAGTTCTCTTCGCGGGCGACGAAGCGGGCCCAGTGCTCAAAATCGCCGAGATCGCAGCGCTCACGGACATAGGCTTCGTCGATCAGCCCTTCGGTGACGACGACATGACCGAGCGCATTGAGCAGCGCGACATTGGTGCCGGGGCGCAGCGGCAGATGGTAATCCGCCTTCACATGCGGCGACTGCACCATGTCGATCCGGCGGGGATCCGCGACGATCAGGCGCGCGCCCTGGCGGATACGCTTCTTCATGCGCGAGGCGAAGACCGGGTGGCCGTCGGTCGGGTTGGCGCCGATGACGAGGATGACGTCGGATTTGCCGACCGATTTGAAGTCCTGCGTGCCGGCCGAGGTGCCGAGCGTCGTCCTCAGGCCGTAGCCTGTCGGCGAGTGGCAGACGCGGGCGCAGGTATCGACATTGTTGTTGCGGAAGGCGGCGCGCACCAGCTTCTGGACGAGGAAGACCTCCTCGTTGGTGCAGCGCGACGAGGTGATGGCGCCGACCGATTCACGGCCGTATTTCGCCTGAATGCGCTTGAATTCGGAGGCCGCGTAGGCGATCGCCTCCTCCCATGACACTTCGCGCCAGGGGTCCGTGATCTTCGCCCGGATCATCGGCTTGGTCATGCGGTCGGTGTGGGTCGCATAGCCCCAGGCGAAGCGGCCCTTCACGCAGGAATGCCCCTCGTTCGCCTTGCCGTCCTTGTAGGGCACCATGCGGATGACGCGGTCGCCCTGCATCTCGGCCTTGAACGAGCAGCCGACGCCGCAATAGGCGCAGGTCGTGACCACCGAATGCTCGGGCTGGCCGTGCTCGATGACCTTGTTCTCCATCAGCGTCGCCGTCGGACAGGCCTGCACGCAGGCGCCGCAGGAGACGCATTCGGAGCCGAGGAAATCGGTCGGCCCGGCGGCGACGCGCGAATCGAAGCCGCGCCCCGTGATTGTCAGCGCGAAGGTGCCCTGCACCTCCTCGCAGGCGCGCACGCAGCGATTGCAGACGATGCATTTCGACGGGTCGTAGGTGAAATAGGGGTTGGAGGTATCCTTCGCGAGCCAGTTCTCGTTGGCTTCGCCGTCCTTGCCCTTGGCGAAGACGTGGTTCTCGCCCTCGTAGCCGTAGCGCACCTCGCGCAGGCCGACCGCGCCGGCCATGTCCTGCAATTCGCAATCGCCATTGGCCGAGCAGGTCAGGCAATCCAGCGGATGGTCGGAGATGTAGAGCTCCATCACCCCCTTGCGCAGGCCTGACAGGTTGTCGGACTGGGTCCGGACGACCATGCCCTCTTCCGCCGGAGTCGTGCATGACGCTGGCGTGCCGCGCCGCCCCTCGATCTCGACGAGGCAGAGCCGGCAGGAGCCGAAGGGTTCCAGCGTGTCGGTGGCGCAGAGCTTCGGGATCTTGGTGCCGAGGCTCATCGCCGCGGCCATCACCGAGGTTCCGGCCGGCACCGTGACGCTCTCGCCGTCGATGGTCAGCGTCACGGTCTTGTCCGCGAGCCGGATCGGCGTGCCGTAGTCGATCTCTTTGATCAGGGCCATGGCTGCCTCCTCACTCCGCCGCCAGCGGGAATGTCCGCGCTGGGCTGGGAGGACGGTCGAAATCTTCGGGGAAATGGTTGAGCGCGCTCATCACCGGCATGGGCGTCAGCCCGCCCATGGCGCAGAGCGACGCGTCCGTCATCAGCTTGGACAGGTCGCGCAGCACGGCGATGTTCTTCGGCCGTTCGACGCCCGCGATGATCCTGTCCACGACCTCGACGCCGCGCGTCGCGCCGACGCGGCAGGGCGTGCACTTGCCGCAGCTTTCCTTGGCGCAGAAGGCGAAGGCGAAGCGCGCCTGCTTCGCCATGTCCACGGTGTCGTCGAAGACGACGATGCCGCCATGGCCGAGCATGGCGCGCATCGCGGCCAGCGCCTCGTAATCCATCTTCACGTCGAGCTGCGCGGCCGTGAGATAGGCGCCGAGCGGCCCGCCGATCTGCACGGCCCGGATTGGCCGGCCCGAGAGCGTGCCGCCGCCCATATCCTCGATGATCTCGCGCAGCGAGACACCGAAGGCGAGCTC
>JARYGW010000262.1:0-8223 GCA_033792295.1 Allobosea sp. | reverse complement strand
CCTTCCCGCCGCAGGCCGCAGCAGCAGCCGGCGGCTACGCCGGAATCCGATGCACCTGGCCTGCCCGCGCGCCGGCTCGCTGCAACCGTCATCGACGAGGTGCTGCGCGCACGCGTCGCGCTCGACGAAACCCTGGATCGCCTCGTCCCGGAATCGGGCCTCGACGCCGCCGACGCCGGTCTCGTCCGCGCCATCGCGGTCACGGCCTTCCGCCGGCTCGGCACCATACGCCAGGCGCTGGACGAACGGCTCGATCGCGGCAGCCCGCGCCATTCCGGCTTGTTCGAGCCGATCCTGACCGCCGCCACGGCCCAGATCCTGTTCCTCGACGTGCCGGACCATGCCGCCGTCGACCTCGCCGTTCGGCATCTGCATGAGGATCCGCGCTCGGCCCGCTACACCGCGCTCGGCAACGCGCTGCTGCGTCGGGTCGCGCGCGAGCGCGACGCAATTCTCGCCGAAGCCGAGGCCGATCCCTTCCGCGACACGCCCGAATGGCTCGTCGAAAGCTGGAACGCCGCCTATGGCGAGGAGGCCGCGACCGCAATCGCCCTGAGCCACCGGGAGGAGCCACCGCTCGACATCACGGCCAAGGCCGATGCAGCCGTTTGGGCCGAAAAGCTCGGCGGCATCCTGCTGCCGACAGGCTCGATCCGCCTGCGCGAACGACAGGCCATCGCGACATTGCCTGGCTTCGAAGAAGGCGCCTGGTGGGTGCAGGACGCCGCCGCGGCCCTACCCGTGAAGCTGATTTCGCCGGCACCGGGCGAGCGCATCGCCGATCTCTGCGCCGCTCCCGGTGGCAAGACCGCCCAGATCGCGGCTGCCGGCGCCAGCGTTACGGCGCTCGATCGCTCGGCCCCACGCCTGCGCCGTCTCAAGACCAACCTCCAGCGGCTCGGCCTCACCGCCGAAATCGTCACGGCCGATGCGGCGAGCTGGAAGGCCGAACCCTTCGACGCCGTCCTGCTCGATGCGCCTTGCAGTGCCACCGGCACGATCCGCCGCCATCCCGACGTCGCCTGGACCAAGACGGAGGAAGATCGCGACCGCCTCGCCGCCTTGCAGGCGAAGCTGCTCGACGCCGCAGCCGCTCTGACGAAACCCGGCGGACAGCTTGTCTACTGCACCTGTTCGCTGGAGCCGCAGGAGGGCGAAGCGCAGATCGAGGCTTTTCTCGCCCGTCATCCCCAGTTTCGTCGCGCCGGCGCAAGCCCCGCCGAAATCGGCGGTTTGAGCGCCGCCATCGACGCGAAGGGCGATATCCGAACCTTGCCGCAGCAATTGCCCGGCGAAACCCCGCGCCTCTCGGGATGGGCAGGATTTTACGCAAGTCGCCTGATCAGGCTATGACGGACAAGGGATTCGCACGGCAACCGAACGCCGTGCCTTCCCCGGCATGGTCCGCGCGGGCCGATACCGCGCCCGAGACGGAGCTTTCAGGGATTTGAGCGCCTGGTCTGAGCGTCGGGGATTGGCCCAGGCCGCGATCGGACGGGCGGCGCGGCGCACGCGTGGCCAATTCGTCGGCGCTACCCGCAGGCTCTGGCCTTTCGGCCGCAAATCGGCGTCCCGACTGCTCTTTGCTCCGCATGATCTGCGTACCGCCGACCCGACCACGGCCGGCGACTTCTACGCAGGCTACTATGCCTTCGCCGGCCGCACCGTCCGCAGCCATGGCGAATCACCCTTTGATGTCGAGCCACCGACCGAGGCCTGGGCGGAAGCGCTCTACGGCTTTGGCTGGCTCCGTCATATGCGCGCCGCCGACACCGCCATCGCACGCGCCAACGCCCGCAGCCTCGTCGAGGATTTCATCGTCAAGCGCCGCGATCGCACCGACATCGCCCGGCGACCGGCCGTGGCGGCGCGGCGGCTGATCTCCTTCCTCTCCCATTCGCCACTCCTGCTGGAAGGTGCCGACCACGCCTTCTATGAGCGCTTCCTGCGCCATGTCTCGCGCCTGGCCGAGCGCGTGAACCTCGCGCTTGCCGGAGCGGTGGATGGTGCGGACCGCATCAATAGCCTGATCGCAGTCACGCTCGCGGCGATCTGCCTCGATGGCCAGGATGCTCGCCGGCGGCGCGCCGAAGTGCTGCTTTCCGACGAACTCGACGACCAGATCCTGCCCGATGGCGGGCATCTCTCGCGCAACCCGCGCCTTCTGATCGATTTCCTGCTCGACCTTTTGCCGCTGCGCGAAACCTTCGCGGCCCGCGGGCTCGAGCCGCCGCGCGGAGTCCTGACCGCCATCGAACGGATGATGCCGCATTTGCGTCTCTTCCGGCATGGCGATGGAGCGCTCGCCCTCTTCAACGGCATGGGCACCACCCCCCCCGATCTGATGGCCACGCTCGCAGCCTATGACGACGCCCGCGGTCGCCCGACGGAGCATGCCGCCTATTCTGGCTACAGCCGTCTCGCCGCCGAGCGCAGCGTCGTCGTCGTCGATGCCGGCGCGCCGCCACGCGGCGCCTATTCCACCGAGGCCCATGCCGGCTGCCTCGCCTTCGAATTCTCCAGCGGCGCCCAGCGCATCATCGTCAATTGCGGCGACAGCCGCTTCGGCCCGTCTGAATTGCGCCTCGCGGCGCGCAGCACCGCTGCCCACTCCACACTCGTCCTCAATGACCGGTCCAGCGCCAATTTCGGCATGGTTCTCGGCGAGATGCGCCTCCTGTCCGGACCGGCCGATGTCCGCGTCGCCCGGCGGGACGGTGCAGACGGCCCCGAATGGGTAGGAAGCCATGACGGCTATCGCCGCCTCGGCGCAACCCACACCCGCCGCCTGCTGCTCGGCCGCGACGGCGCCTCGCTCGCAGGCGAGGACGAGGTGACGCTGACGAGCGCACAGGCCGCCATGCCCGCCGCGGCCCGCTTCCACCTGCATCCCAACGTCCGTGCCAGCCTGATCCGCGAGAACACCGGCGCGTTGCTTGCCCTGGCCTCCGGCGAAGTCTGGAGCTTCGAAGCCGGCGGCCTGACGATCGCCATCGAGGAAAGCCTCTTCCTCGCCGCCGCCGATGGCCGCCGGAAGACTGAACAGCTCGTCATCCCCTTCGATGCTTCAACGACGCCACGTATCACCTGGCGACTCAGCCGCATCCGCACCGCCAATCCCCGCGCCGGCCAGACGCTCGCTTCCGTTCTGGCCGAAAGAGGAGCGACGGCGACGGGACCCGACCCCGACGCGTGACGGTTCTGCGACGGCAGCTTTTGCCTTTCGCGCCGCAGCATGATAGCTCGCGCGCGACTGCCTGCCCCGCAATTGTAAGCCGGACCTGATCCCGATGCCGAATGAGCTTCGCCGCGTCGAACGCGCGCTCCTTTCTGTTTCCGACAAGACGGGCCTGATCGATTTCGCACGCGCCCTGCACAAGCTCGGCATCGCGCTGGTCTCGACCGGCGGCACCGCCAAGGCAATCGCCGATGCCGGCCTGCCGGTTAGCGACGTCTCCGATCTCACCGGCTTCCCCGAAATGATGGATGGCCGGGTCAAGACGCTGCATCCCAAGGTCCATGGCGGACTGCTCGCCATCCGCTCGCATCCCGAGCACCAGGCCTCGATGATCGGTCATGGCATCCAGCCCATCGACCTGCTCGTCGTGAACCTCTATCCCTTCGAAGCGACGGTCGCGGCTGGCAAAGCCTATGATGACTGCATCGAGAACATCGATATCGGCGGCCCGGCGATGATCCGCGCCGCCGCCAAGAACCACAATGACGTCGCCGTCGTCGTCGAGCCGGGCGATTATCCCTCCGTCCTCGCCGATCTCGAGGCGCAGAAGGGCGCGACCACGCTGACGCTGCGCCGCAAGCTCGCCCAGAAGGCCTATGCCCGCACCGCCGCTTATGACGCGGCGATCTCGAACTGGTTCGCCAACGAGCTCGGCGACACCGCCCCGGCCTTCCGGGCGTTGGGCGGCCGACTGGCCGAAACGATGCGTTACGGCGAGAACCCGCATCAATGGGCCGCTTTCTACCGTACTCCGGAGAACCGCCCCGGCGTCTCGACCGCGCGTCAGGTTCAGGGCAAGCAGCTCTCCTACAACAACATCAACGACACCGACGCCGCCTTCGAGTGTGTCGCCGAGTTCGATCCAAAGATCTCGGCCGCCTGCGTCATCGTCAAGCACGCCAATCCCTGCGGCGTCGCGGCCGGCAGCTCTTTGCTCGAGGCCTATGAGCTGGCGCTCCGCTGCGATCCGGTCTCGGCTTTCGGCGGCATCGTCGCGCTCAACCGCACGCTCGACGCGGCTGCCGCCAGGAAGATCGTCGAGGTCTTCACCGAGGTCATCATCGCTCCGGATGCCGACGAGGAGGCGATCGCCCTGATCGCCGCCAAGAAGAACCTGCGCCTGCTGCTCACCGGCGGCCTGCCGGATGTCCGCGCGCCCGGCCTTGCGCTGCGCACCGTCGCGGGCGGCTTCCTCGCCCAGTCGCGCGATAACGCTGTCGTCGACGACATGGAACTGAAGGTTGTCACCAGGCGCCAGCCGAGCGAGCGCGAACTCGCCGATCTGCGCTTCGCCTTCCGCGTCGCCAAGCACGTCAAGTCGAACGCCATCGTCTATGCCAGGGACCTTGCCACGGTCGGCATCGGCGCCGGCCAGATGAGCCGCGTCGATTCCTCGCGCATCGCCGCCTGGAAGGCCGCCGAGGCGGCGAAGATGGCGGGCCTGCCCGAAAGCCTCGCCAAGGGCTCGGTCGTCGCCTCCGATGCGTTCTTCCCCTTCGCCGACGGCCTGCTCGCCGCAGCGGAAGCCGGCGCCACGGCCGTGATCCAGCCCGGCGGTTCGATGCGCGACGACGAGGTCATCAAGGCCGCCGACGAGGCCGGCCTCGCCATGGTCTTCACCGGACATCGCCACTTCCGCCATTGACGGCGGCACAGGCCGCAGGACACTTTGACTGGCGGCTGTGCGTGGAAACACGCAGCAGGGGACAGGGGTCTGCATGGCGAAAGCTCGAAAAGCCGGCGCGCTGCTCAGGGAGCGCGTCGGGCATCAGCATGCGAGGGTCAGCTATGTGGAGCTGTTCTTCGATCTCGTCTTCGTCTTCGCGATCACCCAGATCTCGCACACGCTGCTCGAACACTTCAGCGCGCTCGGCCTGGCCCAGGCCGCCTTCCTGCTCGGCGCCGTCTGGTGGATCTGGATCTATACGAGCTGGGTCACGAACTGGCTCGACCCCGAGACGACGCCGGTCAGGCTGCTGCTCTTCGTCCTGATGTTCCTTGGGCTGGTGATGTCCTGCGCATTGCCCGAGGCCTTCGGTGCGAACGGCCTCGCCTTTGCCGGTGCCTATGTCGCGGCCCAGCTTGCCCGTTCGATCTTCACGACGGTGAGCCTCAGAGGTGCTTCGCCCGCCAATTACCGCAACTTCCAGCGCATCACGATCTGGCTCTGCTGTTCGGCGCTGTTCTGGATCGCGGGCGGATTGAGCGAAGGCCCGGTGCGCTTCGCGCTCTGGCTGATCGCGCTCGGTATCGAATATGTCGGCCCCGCTGCCGGTTTCCGAGTGCCGGGACTTGGCCGCTCGCTGACCAGCGACTGGAATGTCGAGGGCGGCCATCTCGCCGAGCGCTGCGCGCTCTTCATTATCATCGCACTCGGTGAATCGATCATCATGACCGGCGCGACTGCAGCCAAACTGCCGGTCACAACCGTCACCCTGACGGCCTTCGTCAACGCCTTCCTCAGCTCGGTCGCGATGTGGTGGATCTACTTCCACATCGGCGCCGAACGTGGCAGCCACCTCATCGCCCATTCCGCCGATCCGGGGCGCATCGCCCGCATCGCCTATACCTATCTCCATATCCTGCTGGTCGCCGGCATCATCCTGGTCGCGGTGGGTGATGAGCTCGTCATCGCCCACCCGCTCGGCCATACCGAAGCGAGAACCGCCATCGCCGTTGCTGCCGGCCCCATCTGCTATCTTCTTGGCAACCTGCTGTTCAAACGCGTGACCGCCGGCTGGTATCCGCTTTCCCATCTCGTCGGGCTCGGGCTGATCGCCATTTTGGGCTTCTGTTCGAATCTTCTGCCTCCACTTGGCTTCAGCCTGACAGCGACGGCGATCCTTGTTCTCGTCGCAACCTGGGAAGCGATCTCCTTGCGTCCGAAACCGCAGGAGGCCTGAACCATGCACACGATCAAAATCATCGGCCTCGGTTTCGCCCTGCTCGGCCTGCTGCTCTTTCTTGCGCCGAAGCTATCCGCTTCGGCTGGTCGGCCGATCCCCTTCGCCATCAAGCTGTTTCTGCCGCTCTGGCTGATCGGTGCACTGATCAACCTCTGGATCGGCGTTGCTCGGGCGGGCTATACAGTCATGGAGGAGGCGCCTATTTTTCTCGTCGTCTTCGGTGTGCCGGCAATCGCTGGCCTGCTGATCCTGTGGCTGACCTCGCGAATTGCCCGATGAGCCTCGAATCCGTCCGCGCCTTCTTCACCGAGCACGCTCCAGACATCGCGGTCATCGTCACGGAGGAAAGCAGTGCGACCGTGCCCCTCGCTGCAACAACGCATGGCGTCGCGCCGGGTCAGATCGCCAAGACGCTGTCATTGCGGATCGGAGACGAGATCGTACTGGTCGTCACGCGCGGCGATGCGCGCCTCGACAACAAGAAGGCCAAGGCCGCACTCGGCGGCAAGCCGCGGATGCTCGGACAGGAAGAGGTCGAAGCCCTGACGGGTCATCCGGTCGGCGGCGTCTGCCCCTTCGGCCTCGCCACGCCCCTCAAGGTCTACTGCGACGTTTCGCTGAAAGCCTTCGACATCGTCGTACCGGCTGCCGGCTCGACCCACAGCGCACTGTGCATCGCACCGCAACGCATGGCCGAACTCACGCAGGCCCAATGGGTCGACGTCTGCCAGAAGGTAGATGCGCAGCAGGAGGCCCCGGCGGCTGAGTGAGGTTCAGTCCGTCGTCCGCGCGATGAGTTCCATGGCGGCCGCCGGATTTCGGACCTTGTCGCCACTGATGACATAGAGGAATACGTCGCGCGGCTCGACTGCGGCCGGCGGCCCGACCGGCTCCAATCCCTCCGGCACGCTGCCTTTGGCCCAGCTCTGCGCGGCCTTCGCCCAGCGAGTCAGGCCGGCGTCGGAGTAGCCTTTCGGCTCGGCTTCCTTCGTCCCCATGATCCGCGCGTAAACAAAGGGCGCCGTCACATCGGCGATCTGGGTATAGTCTGCATCGGCCGAAGTGATCGCCGCGACGCCGCATTCGCGCAGCAGCGCAATGAAATCCGGCGAACGGAAGCTGTCGTGCCGCACCTCGACAGCGTGGCGCAGCTTGATCCCGTCGAGCTCCTTCGGCAACAGCTTGAGGAAGGCCTCAAAATCTTCCGGATCGAATTTCTTGGTCGGCATGAACTGCCAGTTGATCGGCCCGAGCTTGTGTTTGAGCTCGGTCAGGCCGCTGGTCAGGAACTTCTCGACGGAAGGCCCAGCCTCCGCCAGCACGCGCCGATTGGTGCAGAAGCGCGAGCCCTTGAGCGCAAAGATGAAATCCTCTGGCGTTTCTTCACGCCATTTCGCGAAACTTTCCGGCTTCTGGGAACCGTAATAGGTGCCGTTGATCTCGATCGAGGTGAGCTTGCTCGCGGCGTATTCGAGTTCGCGCTTCTGGGCGAGCCCACCGGGATAGAAGGTTCCGCGCCAGGGCTCGAACACCCAGCCGCCGATGCCGATATGGATCTTGCCTGCCGTCTTGGCCATGACGTTCCTCCGAAACCCGCAGATCCTGCCTTCGCAAGATGGAAGCCGCCACCCGTTTTCGCGGCAGATAAGCTAAGCAGGTTATTTGGCGGAAATTGTCAGGAGGAATACTTCCTTGCAGAGGCGACGTCCGACGCAAAAACGCCCCACCTTTTGAGGCGGGGCGTTGGAAGTCTTCTGGATAATTTGGTTGCGGGGGCCAGATTTGAACTGACGACCTTCAGGTTATGAGCCTGACGAGCTACCGGGCTGCTCCACCCCGCGTCAACGATTTTGCCTTTGGCGCCGTGGGTTGGCTTTTGGCCCTTCCCGGACGTTTTGGGCTTTAAACGATAACGCGGCGGCGATGCTGAGATCGACCGCCGCGTTTTGCGTGATTTGCGATTGTGATGAGGGGATATCCTTGACAGGCCCGGCAACGACCTACTCTCCCGGGTCTTGAGACACAGTACCATCAGCGCTGAGGAGTTTAACGGCCGAGTTCGGGATGGGATCGGGTTCT
>JARYGW010000261.1:0-8231 GCA_033792295.1 Allobosea sp. | reverse complement strand
CGCCTCTCCCCCGAAGAGCAGCACATCGCCGGAAGCGAGCTTGAGCGATGTGGTCTTTCCGCCTCGCGTCGTGCCCCCGATGCGGAAGAGCGCTGCATCGCCAAGCGAGATCGAGAGCACGGGAGCGTCGAATTCCTGCTCGTCGCGGTCCTGATGCAGACCCATCTTCGCGCCGGAAGCATAGTAGTTGACGAGGCAGGCCTCGGGCGGGTGCGGATATCCGGAGAGTTCCTCCCACAAGGCCAGCAGCGGAGCCGGCAACAGCGGCCAGGGTTCCTTCGTCTCGGGGTGAAGCGGCTGGTAGCGATAGCCGCTCTCGTCGGAAACCCAGCCGAGCGGGCCGCAATTCGTCATCCTGACGGAGAAGGGCGTGCCCGTTTTCGGCATGCGCGGCTGAAAGAAGGGGGCCTGCCGCACGACGGCCCGCAATTCCGCCAGCAGGGCGCCCTGCTCCGCGGCCGAAAGCCGGCCCGGCCAATGGAAGACGCCCGGGGCGACGGCAAGACGGGTCATGGCTTTGCCTGCACCCGCCTTAGAGCGTGTCGAGGCCGAGCACATCGGCCATGGAGTAGAGGCCGGGCGCCCTGCCCCGGCCCCAAAGCGCCGCCCTGACGGCGCCCTGCGCGAAGAGGCTGCGATCCTCCGCGACATGGGCGAGCTCCAGCCGCTCGCCGGCACCCGCGAAGATGACCTTGTGATCGCCGACCACGGTGCCGCCGCGCAGCGCCGCAAAGCCGATCGTGCCCGGCGCTCTCGCACCGGTGATGCCGTCACGCCCGGCAATGCGCTGCTCGGCAAGCTCGACGGCGCGGCCTTCCGCAGCCGCCTCGCCGAGCAGCACCGCCGTGCCGGAAGGGGCATCGACCTTCATGCGATGATGCATCTCGACGATTTCGATGTCCCAGTCGGTGCCGAGCGTCGCGGCAACCTTGCGGACCAGCGCGGCCAGCAGATTGACGCCGAGGCTCATATTACCGGAGCGGATGATCGGGATGCGCTTTGCCGTTTCGGCCAGCGCCTGCAGATGGGCAGGTTCCAGCCCGGTCGTGCCGACGACATGGAGGATGCCGGCATCGGCCGCCAGCCTCGCGAAGGCGACGGTCGCATCGGGCGAGGTAAAATCAAACACGGCATCGGCCCCGGCGAACGCCGCGGCGGGGTCGCCGATCACGGTCACGCCCAACGGCGGCAGGCCGGCGAGCGGACCGGCATCGGCTCCCAGGGCCGGAGACCCCGGACGTTCCACGGCAGCGACGAGCCGGCAGCCCTGCGCCTGGTCGATCGCTTTGATCAGCATCCGCCCCATGCGCCCTGCGGCACCGACGACGACGAGACGCATGTCACTCATGGGCAGGCTCCGAAATGACTTCCGGCCGGAAGCAGCTGCAGAGCAACTCCCCGACTCTACGAATCGTGGAGTTGCTCCCTGTTTCTATATGGTCGCATTTTCTTCACGCGAACCGGTGTCCACTTCGCTCGAAAATGCTCTAGGACGTCTTCGCTATAGGCCGGTTCGCCGAGCCGCGACACCCGAAACCGCGCGAGAAGACGCGCGCAAGAAAAACGGCCGGGTCGCCCCGGCCGTCCCAGAATGTCCATGCTCGGCAGCGCCGCCTGTCAGGCCGCCTGCTGGATGCCGGAGAGCTTCCACTCGCCGCCGCGCTCACGCTGGAAGGTCCAGAACTCCTTGACCTCCTGCGGCACGGTCGCGTCGCCATCGACGATGCGGCCGCTCTTGCGATCGTAGAGCGCGTTGATCAGGTTGAAGCGCATCGAGACGGTGGCATAGTCCGTCGAGCCCTCGCGCCAGGCCTCCGACAGGTCGCCCTGCAGCAGCTTGACGTCCGAGACGCGGTCCGCGACGCCGCGGCGGGCGTTCTCGGTCAGATCCTCGTCGAAATAGCCGAACATCTCCGGCGTGACGCGCTGACGCAGGCCGGCCTCGTCCTCGTTCGAATAGGCGGCGTTGATCTCGCCGAGCAGGCGTTCGAAGACGTTGAAATCCGCACCCTCCAGCTGGATCGGCGTGGTGGCCGGCTGGGCCGCGCCACCGCCGAAGCCACCCATCCGGTTGGCGGCAGGCTGCGGGGCGTCCGGCCGCGCGCCATAAGCCTCACGAGCATAGGGCGCGCCGGCACCGGCAAGCTGCGGCTCGGAGCGGCGGCGGAAGAAGCGGATGGCCAGCATCACGACGCCGACGATCAGCCCGATCTGCAGCAGGAAGCCGAGCAGACCGCCCAGCGAAGCCAGGCCGCCGAAAAAGCCCGAGCCCGAGAGCAGGCCGAACAGGCCGGCACCGAGCAGGCCGGCACCGATGCCCATCATCATGTTGCGGGCAAAGGAGGGACGCGCGGCCTGAGCGGCCGCTCCGGCGCCCAGGCCCTGATTGCCATAGGACGAGGACGGCGCCGTGCTGCGCTGGAAAGGCTGCGCGCCACCGGGAATGGTATTGGTCGGGGCCGGCGCGCTGCGCGTAAAAGTCCCGCGGCTTCCGAAACTCTTGCCTCCGCCGGGGCGCGCCTCGGCGGCCAGCGGGACCAGCATCAGCGTTCCAACGACCAAGGCGACGGCGCGTCCGTGACGGGCGAGCGAGATCAGAGACATTGTTCCTCCCGGAGCCCCCATGGGCTCAACGCCGCTCAATATGGGGGAGGTCCGGCCCGCTCGCAAGGCGGGCATTCGTTAACCGGCTGAAATATCTCACTATTTCAAATCAGTACATAATCATTCGTCGCGATCGGTGCCCCGTGGTAAGCTGTGGCTCCGCCCGGCCTCTCCAGGGCGGAGGGAGAGCGCCATGTTCGCAGATGAAGCGAGGCCTCGCCGACACCGCCTGCTGAGCTGGCTCCTGGCTCTCGCGGTTCTGCTGCTTGTCACCGAAGCAGCCGCGGCCGGGGATCCGGCCATTCCGCTCGACGGCCCGCGCCTGGCCCAGGCGCCCGAGCCGCTCTGCTTCTGCTGGAATGACGGCCGGAAGATTGCGGAAGGCTCCGCATCCTGCATCCGCACGACGCTGGGCCGAAGGGTGGCGACCTGCAACCGGGTGACCAACATCATGTCCTGGCAGGTGACGGAAACACCCTGCCCGGAAAGCTGAAGATCTCGCAGCACGAAACGATCCGCTGAAACGGAAACGCCGCCGGGAAACTCCCGGCGGCATCGCATTTTATGGCTCTTGTGGTCCTAGAGACTTCGAGACTGACCTTTTGTCAGAACGCTCCCAGAACGATTGCCATCATGAACACGAAAGCCGCCCCCATGATCAACCGGTCGAGACGTAGCGTGACAGCCATCACACCCTCCTGTGTCATTGACCTGTCGCAGAAGCTACCAGAACTGGCCGCGGCCGCAAGGGGGCAGCATCGTGGCGGCACCGGGGCGAAGGCTAGATCATGCTTAAATTGGCGTTAACGCGTTGAATAGATTTGGGGATATTTCTGGCCTGCCATAGTCGCTTTTCCATCCGCCCGGACGTAGTTCAAAGCCGCCGCAGCGATCTTCTCGGCAGGTCGCAAGACTGACCTGCCCTTGAACGGCTATGGCGCGCGACCAAGGTCAAAACGGCAATTGTTAATACAAAAGCCGCTCGATTAAGCCGGCATTCACCACTGTGCCAAAGTTAATCCGGCTGTGGCGGCCAGGGCGCAGTCGGTTGAGAAACCGTTCACCAAACGCTTCGCATTTGATGGGTCATGCGACGCGTGAAACTCGCCCTCATCGCACTTGGCCTCGCCGGCGCCGCCGGACTGGCCGGCTGCGGCAAATTCCAGAAAGCCCAGCGCGCGCCCTGGCGCGATCAGGCGGAAGCCACCTGCCTGTCGTCCGGCCAGGTGCAGCTCTCGAGCTATGTCAGCCTGCGCGGCAAGGCGATCGACGGTCCCGGGA
This sequence comes from Allobosea sp., assembly GCA_033792295.1. Lineage (GTDB taxonomy): Bacteria > Pseudomonadota > Alphaproteobacteria > Rhizobiales > Beijerinckiaceae > Allobosea. The sequence goes on along the minus strand of JARYGW010000261.1, from coordinate 4,346 downwards.
CCTGCGGCATGCAGCAGCCGCTCAAGGTCACCGCCCTGCAGAACGGCAGCGTGAGCCTGAAGAGCCCGGCTCTGCTCGCCTGCCCGGTCGTCGCCACGACGGACCAGTGGTTCGCCGAGGTGGTGCAGCCGGCGGCGATGAACATCTTCGGCGCGCAGGTGATCGAGATCCGCGCCGGCTCCTATTCCTGCCGGGCCATGAACAACGGCACCTACACGACCCGCACATCGGAGCACGCCTTCGGCAACGCCGTCGACGTGTTCTCCTTCCGCCTGAACGACAATCGCGTCGTCACGGTCAAGGAAGGCTGGCGCGGCTCACCGGAAGAGCAGAACTTCCTGCGCGAGGTCTTCGTCGGCGCCTGCACCTATTTCGGCACGGTCCTCGGCCCAGGTGCCGACCCGATGCATTACGACCACATCCATATCGATCTTGCCCGCCACGCCAAAGGCCGGCACATCTGCAAGCCGATCATCAAGTATACGCCGAACTATAACCTGCCGCCGCCAGACCCGGCACGGACCTACTCCTCGGCGCAGAGCGCACCGGCGCCGGCGACGCCGCGCGGCGGTGCTCCGACAGCGACCGCCTATGCCGGCGGGCCGCCGCCGCGCCAGCCGGGCGACGGCCTGCGTCCTCCGGGCGCGGTCCAGGGCAGCTATCCGGTGGCCACCACCGGGCGCCCCCAGAGCAACAGCCTCGACGCGCAGCAGCGCTTCCTCGAGCAATACGACGCCCGGCAGGGCCGGCAGCGCTTCCAGCCGCAGCCCCTGCCGAGCGAACAGCGAGGACCGCTCGCCCTTCCCGGCGCGGTCGAGCCTTCGGAAGAGGAAGCCGTGCTCGGCGATGGCGGCGGCTCCGGCGTCGTCGACCAGCAGGGTTCAGACGAGGCCCAGCCGATCACGCCGGATCATGACCCCTTCGCCTACAGCTCGGGGCGCGTGACGAAGCGCCGCTGACCTCAAATCATTCCGCGTTTCTCCGAAACGCGGAATGATTCATGAACCCCGTATTGTCGCATTTTTTCATGCTAACCGGTGTCCGCTTCGCCCGAAAATGCTCCGGGGCTCAGGGCGCGGCCAGCACCTGCCGGCATTCCGGCGGCAGGGCGTCGAGCGACATCGGCGGCTTGGGCTTCGGCTTCGGTCCCGGCTTGGGCTTGGGCGGGTTGAAGATCGCCTTGTGCTGGCGCTCCACCCAGCCGGCGAGCTCGGCCCCGCAGCCATCTCCGAAATTCGGTGGCTCCTGGGGCACGCAGCTCGCCATGCCGGCCGGGCAGGTCAACCGGATGTGAAAGTGGTAGTTGTGCCCCCAGATCGGCCGAACCTTGTCGAGCCAGCTCCGGTCGCCGGGCTCACGACAGAGCGCGACCTTCAGCGCCGGGTTGACGAAAATGCGCTCCACCTTCGGATCAGCCGCGACGGCCCGGATCAGGCGAACATGGGCGGGCGTCCAGTAGCGCGGATCGACATCGCGCCAGTCGGAGCGGGCCATGTTGACCGCCGGCATGTTCTCGCGCTGCTCACGGTCGAGCCTGCCCTTCGGCATCGGCGTCAGCCAGACATCGGCGTCGAGCCCGATCTGGTGGGAGGCATGGCCCGTCAGCATCGGCCCACCGCGCGGCTGTGACATGTCGCCGACCAGAAGCCCGGCCCAGCCGGTGATGCGCGGCACGTCGCGGGCGAGCTTCTCAAGGTAGTCGATCAGGACCGGGTGGCCCCAGTTTCGGTTGCGGTTGAGCCGCATCACCTGCCAGCTCGCCCCGTCGAGAGGCAGAGCTGCGCCACCGGCGAGGCAGCCGCGAGCGTAGGAGCCGATGGCGCGCGGGGGCAGATGCGCCGGGGTCGCCTTCTGGCCGAAGAGCGAGCGGGCGGCATCCGGCCATTTGGCGATATTGGCGGCACGCGTCCGCGCCTCCTGGTCGGCCGTGGACTGAGCCTGGACAGAGACGGGCACGAGGCCAGCCATGACGGCGAGAACGGCAGCGATTCGTATGGCGTGGCGCATCGATGCAGGATCGTCGGCGCCGAGGTCGATGGTCAAGCAGGCGAATGGACAAGGCAGGCGGCTGATTGCAGCCTAACACGAGAAGGCGATGAAACCGCCGGACACAAAAACGGAGGAAAGCCATGCAAGCCCGCATCGACCGCCGCGCCCTGCTCGCCGGCACCGGCGCCGCACTGCTCAGTTCAGGTGCAGGCCTCGCGCAGCAACCCTGGCCGCAAGGACGCCAGATCAAGCTCATCGTGCCTTTCACGCCCGGTGGCGCGACCGACGTGCTCGGCCGCCTCGTCGCCGACAAGCTCAGCCAGAGCTGGGGCAACGTGATCGTGGTCGAGAATCGCCCCGGCGCCGGCAGCAACATCGGAATCGAGGCCGCGGCAAAGGCGCAGCCGAACGGCGACACATTGCTCATCGCCTCGGTCGGACTCGCCACCAACCGCTATCTCTATGCGAAGGTGAATTACGACCCGGTCAAGGACCTCGCGCCGATCACCATGGTGGCGCTGGTGCCGAATCTGCTCGTCGTACGCAACGACCTGCCGGTACAGAACGTCGCCGAGCTCATCGCCTATGCCAAGGCCAACCCCGGCAAATTGACCTATGCTTCCTCCGGCGTCGGCACCTCGCTGCACCTCTCCGGCGAATTGTTCCAAAAGCTCACCGGCACGAAAATGGTGCACGTGCCCTATCGCGGCTCGGCCCAGGCCGTCCAGGACCTGATGGGCGGCCGCGTCGACCTGATCTTCGACAACATCACCTCGTCGCTGCCCCAGGCGAGGAGCGGCACCATCCGCAGCCTCGGCGTGACGACGGCCAAGCGTGCGCCGACGGCGCCGGAATATCCGCCGATCGCAGAGACCGTGCCGGGCTTCGACGTCTCGTCCTGGTTCGCGCTGTTTGCGCCAGCGAAGACACCGCAAACGATCATCGACAAGATCCAGGCCGACACCAAGGCGGGTGTCGCCGACCCCGCCATGCGCGCCAAGATGGACGCGCTGGCGGCGGAACCGGGAGGCTGGGCGCCGGCCGAGCTGGGCACGTTCCTCCAATCCGAACTGACAAAATGGGGCGACCTGATCAAGGAGGCCGGCATCAAGGCCGAGTAGCGCTGCCGCCAAACCCGGAGCCCGATTCCCGAGGCGGAGGAGGCTCCGGCGCGCGGAACAGCCCTCCTCGACCGGGGTTTCCTTGTCGACTGCGCCACTTGGCGCGAAGAACAAGGAAACTCACATGTCCACGCTTCTGATCGTTCTACTGGTGGTCCTGTTGCTTGGCGGCGGCGGGTATTACGGCCACCGCAGCTACGGACCCGCGGGGCTCGGCGGTGTCGTCGGCCTGGTTCTGGTGGTTGTCCTGATCCTATGGCTGCTGGGCGCCATCGGTGGCGCGCGCGTCGTCTGACGCGAGCGCAACGGCCGATGACCGGGAGGCCGCCGCGAGGACCTTCATGCAAATGGGCCGGAACTGCGCCGCGGACCTGCTCTGGCTATGTATCCACCACAGGTTCAACCCGAGCAGGGAGGCAAAGGCCAGCGCGATCGCCGTCAGATCCTGGATGGCGATGCCATAGGCGCCGAACAGGACGACCGGCCCGAGATAGGGCAGCCAGACCGCCAGCATCGACAGAAAACCCGCTTTCGCGGCAGCGCCCTGCGCGACGTAGCTGCGCTCCTCCTCGGTGAGCTCGATCGTGCCGATCATCGTCCCTCCTGCCGCCGTAGCACCCGGAGGCTGTCAGGCGCTCTGGCCGTGCTCCCAGACTGCCACCGCCGCGGCGAGATCCTCGAGCGCGACCCCGACCGATTTGAACAGCGTGATGCCGCCCCCCGCGACGCCGCCCTCGATCCGGCCCTGGCAGAGATCGGCCAACGTGCCGGCCACCTTGTCGGCACTGTAGCTGCCTTCGGCGATCGCGACGGCGACGTCGCCCCCTTCGTCGATCGCCTTGCTGGAATCGACCACGACACGGGCACGGTGCAGCGCATCGGCATCGGCCTCGCGCATCTGCATGGTGAAACCGCCGATCAGGTCGAGATGGGCCTCACGCTTGAGCCAATGGCCGTGGATCAGCGGCTCGGTCGCATTGGTGGCGCAGGAAATGATATCGGCCGTACGGGCCTCGCCTTCGAGATCGGTCGTGGCGCGGGCGGCGATGCCCTCCTTCGCCAGCTCCGCCACCGTGGCCTCGGCTGCTTCCGGACGGCGCGCCCAGATCGCGATGTCGGTCAGTGGCCGCACGGAACGATGCGCCTTGATGATGAAAGGCGCGAGCGCGCCCGCCCCGACCATCAGCATGTGGCTGGCTTCGGGATTTGACATGTAGCGTGAGGCAAGGGCGGAGG
>JARYGW010000260.1:0-8315 GCA_033792295.1 Allobosea sp. | reverse complement strand
GACATAGAGACAGTGCAGGCTGCCTGTGTCCTGCGTATTGGCATAGCGCGCCTTGAAGCGCGGCAGATAGCGGGCGCGGAGCCAATAGAGCAGCACGGCACCGATCAGGGCCAGCCCCAGGACGCCGCCGCGCGCACCGGAAAAGGCAGCCGAGACGCCGGAGAGCCAACCGCCGAAGACATAGCCGGAGGCCCGTAGATCCTCCGGCGCCGTCGTGACCGCGTTGCTCCAGACATCGGGGCTGAGCACGGAGGGGCCGGCGGCGAAGAGGGTCGTCGCGAAGATTTCGCGGCGCTTGTCGCCGATCGTGCTCTGCAGCTGCTCGGCCTGCAGCAGCGAGGCGCGCGCGATCTTCAAGGTCTCGTCGGCGTCGGCATAGGCTTTGGTGCGAAGCTCGCGCTCGCGGGCGATCTCCGCGGATTCGGGCGGCGCCTTGTCATCCGGCTTCGTGCCGAGCTGGTCGAGCTTGAGCTTGGCTTGTTCGACGAGCGGAGTCTGCTGGTCGATGATGAGGCGCAGCTGGTCCAGCGGGGGCTGGAGCCGGATGCGCTGCCGCTGAAGCTCGTCGTCGCTGAGATCCGAGCGGGAGAGAGTGGCTTCGATCTGCGAGAGTTCGAGGCGGACCGAATCGAGCCGGCCGCGCGGGCTTTTCGGATCGACCGGCGCAGCGCTTGCTCCCGCAGGCGGGGAGGCAGGCTGAGGCTGGGCCCGTGCGCCAGCAATGCCGGTGGCAAGGGCGAGCGCGAGCAGGCAGAGCGCAGCCAGCCTGCGGATGCTCCACCCCATCTGGATCGATGCTCCTGCCAGACGCGCTGCCATGGTCGGGCGTCCCTGCTCATCAAGGTGATTCGGTTTCCCGCCGACCCTCGGCACAGGATGAGCCCGGGTGCAAGGTGAAGACCGCGTTTCCGCCGACGGCAAGGCCAGACTCCTGCAATTCCTGCGCTGGATAGCGCTTGAAAAGCGCGCCGCCGCGTCTTTACCGGGAAAGGCGACCTGAAGATGGCAGAGCGTTCCGGAATTTGCGGGGGCCGGCTGCCCATCCGTATGGCTCAGCTCTTTTTCTTCGGTTCACCACGGTTGCGATAGCTTGCATTGCCGAGGCCCGTACCAATGGTGAGCACGGCCCAGTTCTCGACATCCTGCATCGCAGGCATCTCGCTCAGGCCCTGGATGACGGCATCGTTGTGCATGACGATCTCGGTGTCGTGTCCGCCGATCGTGGGGACCAGTTCGCGCACACTGTCGATGAGGTTGAAGCGGCTGCTCTCCCAGTTGCCCGGCAGGTTCTGGGCGCCGCGTTCGATGCCGCCATCCGGCTCGATCAGGCCGGGGCAGCCGATGCCGATGAAGGGCGCGACCCGCAAGCCCTCCTTCTCGGCTTCCCCGAGCTGCTCCTCCAGCATCTTGCCGAGGCGCTTGACCGCCTGGTCGCGGCTCGGCTCCTCGTCGGCATGGCGCCAGAGTTCGGATTTCCAGACGCGGGCCTTGCTCAGATCCGGTGCCTTCTTCTGCCTGAGCTCGACGATGCCGGCGCGGATGTTCGAGCCGCCGATGTCGACGGCGACGAGGCTGTCGAAGGCCTCGAAGATCCATCTCGGCGCGAGATGGGCGCTACCGACCAGCCCGGCCTCGTCCGGATGGTGGCTGACGGGGACGAGGTCGATGTCGCGCCCGTCGGTGTGCAGGATGATGGCGGCGCGGGCGATGGCGAGCTCGCCGATGCGGCTCTCGCGAAAGCCGCCCCCGACGACGATGCGCTCGATATCGGCCCAGCTCTTCAGCCGGGTGAAGCGGCGGATGACGAAGGCAAGCGACTGGGCGAAACCCTCGACTGCGCTGAGGACCAGGGCGGCCTCCGCGGCATCGCCATCCTTCAGCAGAGCATCCAGCTCTTTCTTGCCGATGCTCGCGGTATCGCCTTCGAGCGGATCGTCCCCATTCCGCTTCAGATGGGTTCGCAATGCATCGAGATGCTCGACGAAGGCGCTGCGGCTGGCCTTGTCGCCGACGAAGCCGTCTTCATCCCGGACTTCGAGATTGTAGCTGGTGACGGTGACGGAGGGCAGCTCCGCTGCGCCATGCGGTCCCGTCGCGCTGCTACCGCGCGTCCTTTCAGCGGTTGCCCCAGCCATGACTTCTCCTCTCGCGATACCTTCGAAGGGCAACACCGCGGTCGGCACCAGGTTCCCGACGCCTTGCCGATGCGTCTCCCGCAGCTCGCGACTGCGTCGCGGGCGTTGCCGGGCGGTTGACCACGGCGGTGATCACAGCTCCAACGGAGGGCTGGCATCGATTGCCGGCTCGTTCGGGGGGCGGAACTTGGTCGATCTGGTCTATCACGCGGTCGTCATCGGGGTGGGCGCGACCATCTTGTTCGATCTCTGGGCGCAGTTCCTGCGGCTCTTCGGCATGCCGAAGCCGAATTGGGGGCCTCCGGGCCGCTGGTTCGCGCATCTTCTGCGAGGCCGCGTTACGCATGAAGATATCGGCAAGGCCGAGCCGGTCGCCAATGAGGTCGCGCTTGGCTGGCTCTTTCACTATCTCGTCGGCATCCTTTTTGCCGGAATCCTGCTCGCGATCTGGGGGATCGAATGGGCGCGCAACCCGACTTTCGTGCCGGCGCTGATCGTCGGGCTCGCGACGGTCGGCTGTGGCTGGTTCATCCTGCAGCCGGGGATGGGGCTGGGCATCGCCGCGTCCAAACGGCCGAACGCCAACCAGATCCGCCTGCTCAACATCGTCGGGCACACGGTCTTCGCGATCGGCCTCTACGGCACGGCGCTGCTGATCCGCTAAAGCATCGGACCGAAAAGTGGAATCCACTTTTCGGTCCGATGCACCAGCAATGAGATAGATCATCGTTATCGCGTCCGAAAGGACGCGCGATGATCTAGATCGCCATGCGTCCTACCGGACGTAGAGCGGCGATCCAGCTCTTTGCTTTAGCATCGGTTTTCGCTTTTCGGTCCGATGCTCCAATCAGCTTTCGAGCAGGCGCGTCTCGTATTCGTAGAGATTGCGGAAGCCGAGGCTGCGATAGAGGCCGATCGCGACGGCGTTGCTCTGTTCGACCTGGAGATAGGCGCTGTGGCTGCCCACGGCGCCGGCCCAGCCCATCAGCCCGGCGACGATCCTGCGTCCGAGGCCCTTGCCGCGATGGGCGGGGTCGACGCAGATCAGCCCGATCTCGGCCATGCCGCGCTCCGCCACCGCCATGCCGAAGGCGACCGGCTCGCCCTCGATGAGCCAGGAGGCGAAGGCCGCCGGCAGACGGACCTTCTCGACGATGGCGGTGAGGTTGCCGATATGGGTCTTCACGCCGCTCTGGCGTGCGGCGACGCCTGCGACCCATTCGGCCTCGGGCCTGGCCTCGATCTGGAACTCCGCCTCTTCGGAAACAGGGATGTCGGCGAGCGGGGCGATCATGCCGAAGGAGCGATCCTTGACCTTGTAGCCGCGCGCCAGCACCGCGGCGCGTGTCGTCTCGGACACGAGCGGGGTCAGCCGGATCGCAGGCGGCAGGCCGTCGGCGCGATAGAGCTCCTCGATCATATCGAGCATGGCGGCGTCGAGTTCGGCGCCATAGGCGAGGGGCGTCGCCGAATTGGCGCGGCCGGAGTAACCATTGGCGAAACGCAGCACCCAATCGCCGACGACGAGCGTCGAGAGCGCCGGCCAGGCATTGATGATCCGCCGCTCGCACTCCAATGCGAGCCGGGCGTCTTCGTTCGTCGTCAGCATGTCAGCCTCCGGTCGGCTTGCGCGGTGTCGGCCGCCAACCCGGCGGTGCCATCTCGAACCCCGAGAAGGCGAATCCCGGTGCGACCGTGCAGCCGACCAGCGTCCAGGCGCCGAGCGAGGTCGCGCTCTGCCACCAGCCTGTCGGCACGACGAATTGCGGGCGCTGGCCGGCGGCGAGGTCGGTGCCGAGATGGTGGGCGGAGGCGTCATGGCCGTTGGGCGAGACGGTGATGACCAGCGGCGCGCCAGCATAATGGTGCCAGATCTCGGCGGCATCGACGCGGTGCCACTCCGAGGTCTCGCCGGTGTCGAGCAGATAGTAGATCGCGGTCGAATGCCCGCGCTCTTCCGGGCCCTCCGGGTCGCGGAAGGTCTCGCGGTAATGCCCGCCCTCGGGATGCGGCTTCAGCTCGAGCAGGCGGATGACCTCCGCAGCCGTCAGTCCATCGAGGCGATGCACCATGGTCAGAACTTGTTCTTGGCTTCGCGCAAAGCCGCGAAAACCTGCGCGGCCGGCTTCCCGGCGAGGTGGACCGCCGCCGCCAGCGCAGGCTCGCCCGCCCGGAAGAAGGGGTTCGTCGCCTGTTCCTGCGCGACGGTGGTCAGCGCCCAGAAGCGACCTTCGGCCTTGGCCTTCTCAGCTTCGGCGAAGCGCGCGGCCAGCGCCGGATTGGTCGGATCGACCGAACGGGCGAAGCGGGCATTGGCGAGTGTATAGTCATGGCCGGTGACAAGGCGGATATCGCCCGGCAGAGCCATGATGCGCGAGAGCGAGGTCCACATCCGGTCCATCTGGCCAGGCTGGACCCGGCCGCAGCCCATGACGAAGACGACGTCGCCGACCAGCGCGATCTTCGAACCCAGCCCGATATAGCTGAGATGGCCGTCGGAATGACCGGGCGTGTGCCAGATGTCGAAACGCTCATCGGCCAACGTCACGTTGTCGCCTTCGCCGATCACGCGGTCGAGCGGTGCCGTGGTGCGCGCATCGGCCGGGCCGACGACGGTTGCGCCTGTCGCCTGTTTCACTTCGGCCACGCCCTGGGTGTGGTCGTGATGAGCATGGGTGATGAAGATATCGCTGATCGCCCAGCCCCTGGCCTTGGCGGCGGTGAGCATCTCGCCGGCATCGGGGACGTCCACGGCTGCGCAGGCTCCGGTGGCGGGGTCGTGGAGCAGGGCCCCGGCATTGTCGCTGAGCGTACGGAAGACGTGGAGGTCGAGCGGCATGGCGGACTCCTGCGAGAGCGGACGGATGCCTTGCATGAGCCATGCATGCCCGTGGATCAACCCACCGGCGGCGCACGGATGTCGTGCAGCTACCGCCGAGCCTGCCCTTGCGTTCGTCGCTCCGGCATTCCATGTCAGGCGCCATGCCTCTCGACGTCGTCGATCTGCGCGCCTTCTACGCCAGCCCGCTCGGGCATGTGGCGCGACGTTTCATCGGCCGGGCGATGCTGCGCTTCTGGCCGGATTGTGCGCGCCAGCGTCTGCTGGGGCTCGGCTTCTCGACGCCTTATCTTTCGGTGCTCGGCATGCAGGCGGAACGGACCATCGCCTTCATGCCGGCGGCGCAAGGCGTCGTGAACTGGCCTTCGCCGGGACTGTCCGCCTCGGCGCTGGTCGAACCGACCCTGCTGCCGCTGCCGACTGCCTCGATCGACCGGGCCGTGCTCGTCCATGCGCTGGAGGAGACGGAAAGCCCGGACGACCTGCTGGAAGAGGTCTCACGGGTGCTCAACCCCGGCGGGCGGATGATCCTGGTGGTGCCGAATCGGCGCGGACTCTGGGCGCGGATGGACGGCACGCCCTTCGGTCAAGGCCGCCCATTCAGCCGCCGGCAGCTTTCGGCCCTGCTGCGTGCGGCCGAATTCTCGCCCGAGCATTGGGCCGAGGTGCTTTATGTGCCGCCGCTGCAGAGGCGGCTCCTGATGCGCTCGGCCTATGCCTGGGAGCAGGTCGGGCTCGGGTTGTCGCTCCCCTTTTCCGGGGTTCATGTCATTGACGCGACCAAGCAGTTCTATCGGCGTGCGCCCCTGCGTGCGACACGGCGCAGCTTCGCGCTGAGACCCGTCCTGCTGCCGCAGCCATCGCCGACGCCACGCGCGGCAAAGCCTCACGAGATGCCCCGAACGGGTTGACAATTTCGCTGGGGCACGGACAAGGTCCGCCGCTTTTCTAGTGGATTTCCGCATTTCGGAGAAACGTGGAAATCCATTAGGTCCTCGTTTGTCGCATTTTCTTCACGCGAACCGGTGCCCGCCTCGCTCGAAAATGCTCTAGCCCCGGTTTCGCTGGAAACCGCCGATCCGCGCCGGAGCCGGCACGGAAGCTGAACTGGATCACGATGCGTAGCTATCTGGATTTCGAGAAACCGGTCGCCGAGCTCGAGGCGAAGTCGGACGAGCTGCGGGCCCTCGAGGCACGCGGCGACGGCATCTCGCTGTCCGAGGAGATCGGCAAGCTCGACACCAAGGCCAACCAGTCGCTCAAGGAAATCTATGCGGCGCTGACGCCCTGGCAGAAGACGCTGGTGGCGCGCCATCCGCAGCGTCCGCATTTCAAGGATTATTGCGCTGCGCTGATCGAGGAATTCACGCCTCTCGCGGGTGATCGCGCTTTTGGGGAAGACGAGGCGATCGTCGGCGGCTTCGGCCGTTTTCGCGGCGAGGCCGTCTGCGTCATTGGTCAGGAGAAGGGCGATTCCACCGAAACCCGTATCCGGCACAATTTCGGCATGCCTAGGCCCGAGGGCTATCGCAAGGCGGTGCGTCTGGTCGAGATGGCTGGCCGCTTCGGCCTGCCGGTGCTGAGCTTCGTCGACACCGCCGGCGCCTATCCGGGCATCGACGCCGAGGAGCGCGGCCAGGCAGAAGCCATCGCCCGCTCGACGGAGGCTTGGCTCGGCCTGCCGACCGCGAGTGTCGCGCTGGTGATCGGCGAGGGTGGGTCGGGTGGCGCGATCGCCATCGCGGCCGCCAGCCGTGTGCTGATGATGGAGCACGCGATCTATTCGGTGATCTCGCCGGAAGGCGCGGCCTCGATCCTCTGGCGCGATACCGCCCGGGCTCAGGATGCGGCGACCGGCATGAAGATCACGGCGCAGGACCTGCTCAAGTTCGGCGTCATCGACGCGATCGTCACCGAGCCGACGGGTGGTGCCCATCGCGACAAGCAGGCGGCGATGATGCGGGCCGGCGATGCCATCGCGGCGGCGCTGGCGGATTTTTCCGGTATGGACGCGACCGCGGTCATCGACAAGCGGGCGGAGAAGTTCCTCGGGATCGGCCGGCATCTCTGAGGCGCTGGGCGTTCGTTAATTTTGCGTTTGCGAGGCGAAACGCTTTTTACCGGCCATTGACCATGTGGCCAGACTCAGGGAGCCTATGGTAAGGAACCCTCAAGGCTAACGCTTCTACAACAAGCGATGGGCACAATTTGGCCCTCTTGCGAAGTCACAGGTCGCACACCCGGCCTGCCGTTCGATGGGATTGACGACGTGGCACTGAAGCAACTCGCGCTCGTGGCTTTTGTTGCATTGACGCTGGCCGCTTGTGAGGAAGAGCGCTATCGCGGCGCCTCCCGCCACAATATTCCGATTCCGTCGGCGACCTATGCGCTGATGGCCGAGAAGGGCATGAGCAAGGACCAGCCCGTGCTGATCCGCTCCTACAAGAAGGAGTCGGAGCTCGAGGTCTGGAAGCGCAAGGCCGATGGCCGCTACGCATTGCTCAAGACCTTCCCGATGTGCCGCTGGTCGGGTCAGCTCGGTCCGAAGAAGCGCGAGGGCGATCGTATGGCGCCGGAAGGTTTCTACGCCATCGCGCCGCAGCAGATGAATCCGAATTCGTCCTATTACGTCTCGTTCAACATGGGCTATCCCAATGCCTATGACCGCTCGCTTGGCCGCACCGGCGCGCATCTGATGGTGCACGGCGCCTGCTCCTCGGCCGGCTGCTACTCGATGACGGACGATCAGATCGGCGAGATTTACGCGCTGGTGCGCGAGGCGCAGAACGCCGGCCAGCGGGCCGTGCAGATGCAGGCCTTCCCCTTCCGGATGACGGCGAAGAACCTCGCCCAGCACCGGCTCGACCCGAACATCGCCTTCTGGAAGAACCTGAAGGAAGGCTCGGACTATTTCGAGGTGGTGAAGGACGAGCCGACAGTTTCGGTCGCCGGCGGACGCTATGTCTTCAACGGCGGCTCGGAGCCTGCCGAAGTCGCTGCGAAGCAGCGTCAGGATGCGACCGAGGTTGCTGCCCTGGTCGCCAAGGGCACGCCGGCCATCCAGCTCGTCTATGACGATGGCGACCAGCATGCCTCCTTCAAGCAAGCGATGATGAGTGGCGGTTCCGCGGCGCTCAACCGCTCGGCCTCCTGGGCCTCGAAGGATGTCGGCATCAGCCGCGAAGAGGCCCTCGCCTCCGGCCCGCGCGTCGTCGTGCTCGACGATCGCGGCAAGGCGAAGGAAACGGTGCGTGCCGCTTCTGCGGATGACAGCGCAGTGATGGCCGCCATCGCGGCCGCTCCGCCGATGGAAGCTGTCAAGCCCGAGCCTGTCAAGGCTG
>JARYGW010000025.1:0-27211 GCA_033792295.1 Allobosea sp. | reverse complement strand
TGACGTCCTTGTAGGGCGAATCCGACTTCACCTGGACGCCCGGCGGGTCATCGTTCATCAGCGCCAGCGGCGTGTAGCTGGCATAGGTCAGCTGCGTCAGCCCCTGATGGTGCATCATCGCGATCTCGGACGTGATGATGCCCAGCGTGTAGCCGTCCGGCGCTGCCGTCGCGATCGCCGAATGGCCCACCACGCCGGAGCCGCCGGTACGATTCACCACGTTGAAAGGCTGGCCGAGGCTCTTTTCCAGCAGCGAGGCGATGATGCGGACCACCGCATCCGTACCGCCGCCGGCGCCCCAGGGGCAAACCAGCGTGACGGGCCGCGACGGGAACTTCGCCTGGGCGATGGCTGGCGCGGCGATCAGGCCGGCAGCCCCCGCCGCAGCACCCTTCAGCACACTGCGTCTGTCGATGACGGTCATGTCCAATATTCCTCCGCTAAATCGATTTCGGATGCGGGCGCTGCGCCTTTAGCGTAGAGAGGCCACTCTGGGCGGACGGCGGCGCCGGCCAGGGTTCGAGGTTCCGCTTGCCAAGAGGATCCGGAGCAGGCGAACCGGCTCCGGTGTCATGAGGTCGCCCTTACGGCTTGGCACTCGCGGCCATTGCGGCGCGCGCTTGTTCGACAAGGTCAACGCCGATCTTCTTGCTGTACTCTGCCACGACAGGTGCAACGCGGGCGCTCATGGCTGCCATCGCTTCGGGCGTCGGCTGGGTAATCTTGAAGCCCTTCGCCTGCAGCTCGCCTTCCAGCTGCTCTGCGGCTTTGCGAGACAGATCGCGTTGGAAGGCTGCCGATTCCTTCGCTGCCTCCATGACCACAGCCTTGTCCTTGTCCGAAAGGCTGCCGAACCATTTACGGCTGGCAAGGAGGACGAACGGCGTATAGACGTGCCCCGTCTTGGCTAGGTGGCTCTGCACCTCATAGAATCGTGCGGTATAGATCAGAGCGTAAGGTGTCTCCTGAGCGTCTACGGCGCGATTTTCGAGTGCGCTGTAAAGCTCGGGCCAGGGAAGCGGCGTCGGGTTGGTTCCCAGAGCCGTCCAGGTCGCGATGAACAGCGGATTCGGTATGACCCGAATATTGAGTCCGGCCATATCCTGCACCGTGTTGACGGCACGTTTTGCGTTGGTCATGTGACGGAAGCCGTTGTCCCACCAGGCCAACCCCACGATGCCGGTCTTTTCCCTGAGCTGTGCAAAGAGCTTTTCGCCGACCGGGCCGTCCATGACGGCGTCGACCGCGGCGAAGTCTTTATAAAAGAACGGAAGGTCGAAGATCATGAATTGGGGAACGACGCCGACCAGGTTCGGCGTAGGGCCAACCATGATATCGATGAAGCCGGCCTGAACCGACGCCTGCATCTCGGGCTCGCTTCCGAGCACGCCGTTGCCGAATGTTTCGATCTTGATGCGGCCCGCGGTCTTCTCTTCCACCAGCTTCGCAAAATGACGCGAAGCTTGTCCAACCGGATGATCGTCGACAGGCACGTATCCCAAGCGCGGATTTTGAGCCACGGCCGGTGTGGCGGCCACAAAGGCTCCCAAAAGTGCAGCAGCTAGCAACCTCATTTTCATAGTTTAACCTCCCAGTGGAATTTATTATTATTAGGATCAGGGGTGTATGGACTGTATTCGTGAAAAGAATAGTGCTGTCACCAGTCTACAGATCTCTATTATCTATGACGATATTTACGTTGAAGATGGTGCCGACGTTCGGTTGATCCTTGGATTTCTGCATTCGCGATGGGTGTAACCCAGAACAAACTCGCCGATGCTGTCCCTCCGCCGTCAAGATAGGTAGGACCCCTGGTCTGCCCGCGAGGGGCCGGCCCAGGCGAGATCAACCCCAAGTACCCCTCAGACTCGACTCAAACCTACGCTTAAGGCGTATGCCTACAATATGGACAACATGTCCAATAAGTTATGATGGGCAGAGACAACCTTAATTGTCAACGCTGGATCACCACTCCCTGCGCCCCGCGACGGGTCGCTTCCATGACGCAGTCCTGAGCGGGCTTGCGAGCCATGATCTGCTCGACTGAAACCAGGAACCCCTGCGTTCTATGGCGATGTCGTATCGGACGGGCGCGGTCATCCCGTTCCCGACCGCTGCCTTCAAGCCAGGCCGCTGAGCGGCAGCGCCAACCCGGATCCGGCGCTTGACAAGGCAAGAGTTCCACCTCCACATATATGGACATATTGTCCATAATATGGATAGGTCAATAACGGTCGCGCGCCTCTATGCGCCGGCTAAACAACGACATGTCGTATGACACGATGCTGCAGCAATGCAGCTGGGCGGCATATCAGGGGGGAGCGGCAGCGTGCACACGATAACCTATCTGACGAACATCAGTTTCGGTGTCGGCGCGTCCGACGCGTTGGCGGACATCCTGCGCGAGCTCGGCGTGTCGCGCCCCTTGGTGATCAGCGATCACGGCATCAAAGCTGCCGGTTTGCTCGACCGCCCGGGCTTCGCGTTCCTGAAGTCGGCTCCGGTCTTCCTGGACGTTCCCACCAACCCGACGGAAGCCGCGGTTGCGGCTGGTCTGGAACTGTACAGGCAAGGCGGCTGCGATGGCGTCGTGGCGATCGGCGGGGGATCTCCGATCGACCTGGCCAAGGGTGTGGCGCTGCTTGCCACGCATGATGGCGAACTGGAACGATATGCCGCCATCCTGGGGGGGGTGGCTCGCATCACGAGCGCAGTCGCGCCGCTCGTGGCCATCCCGACAACGGCTGGTACAGGGTCCGAAGTCGGGCGCGCGGCGCTGATCACGCTGGATGACGGCCGAAAGCTCGGCTTCATCAGCCCGTTCCTGATCCCGCGCAGAGCAGTCTGCGACCCGGCCCTGACAATGGGGCTTCCTCCGGGCCTGACGGCTTCGACGGGGCTCGACGCATTGTCGCACTGTATCGAGACGTATCTGTCCCCTCGCTTCAACCCGCCGGCCGAGGCCATCGCAACAGATGGTTTCAAGCGGATCTGGAAGGCTTTGCCTGTTGCGTACGCGGATGGCGCGAACGCCGAGGCGCGGACCGAGCTCATGATGGGCGCTCTGGAAGGCGGCATGACATTCCAGAAAGGCCTCGGAGCCGTCCATGCCCTGAGCCATGCGCTCGGCGGTCTCAAGGAGGCTAAGCTGCATCATGGAACGCTCAACGCCATCCTGATGCCGACCGTTCTTCGGTGGAACGTGGAAGTTGAAGCCGTTGCCAGGAAGGTCAGCCACCTTGAAAGCCTGGCGGGACTTGAAGGAACAACCCTCGCGGACGCACTGGACGCATTGAACGGTCGATTGGGCATTACACCCAAATTGTCCGCACTTGGGGTGCCCCGCCACGTCATCGATTGGGTCTGTGAGCGAGCCATTGCGGACCACAGTCACCCCACCAATCCACGTCTTTTGACCAAGGAAGACTACGCCGCGATCCTCGAGGCCGTTTTCTAAGCTGTGAACGCTCCCGAGAAGGGCCGAGGAGGTGGTTCCGTGAGACCGATCGTGATCGTGACGGGCGCAAGCCATGGCATCGGTGCAGCGACGGCCCGGCTGTTCGCCGCTGAAGGCTACGATGTCTGTATAAACTATCTCTCGGACAGCGCCGCGGCATCAGAGGTCGTCGAGGCTTGCAGGGCCGCGGGCGCCCGCGCCATCGCGGTACAGGGAGACGTGGGCAAGAGAGAAGATATACAGGCTCTCTTCAGCGCGTGCGACGATGAACTCGGGAGAGTGACCTGCCTGGTCAACAATGCCGGGATCATCGGGAAGGCCGGCAGGATAGAGGAGTTGCAGCCTGCGGTGCTGGAAACCGCCTTCAGGATAAACGTCTTCGGCGTCATGTACTGCATCCAGGAGGCGGCGAGACGCATGTCCACCCGCAAGGGCGGCCAAGGCGGCACGATCGTGAACATGTCGTCGCTGGCCGCCTTCCTCGGCAGCCCCAACGAATATGTCCACTACGCGGCCACCAAGGGGGCGGTGGAATCCATCACCTTCGGCGCGGGCAAGGAGCTGGCACCGGAGGGCATCCGCGTCAACGCCATCCGCGTCGGGACCACCAACACGCGGATCCACACGCAAGGCGGAAATCCCGAGCGCCCCGCCAGGATTGCCGCGGTGACGCCGATGGGGCGCATCGCGGAGCCCGATGACATCGCGCGCGCTGCCCTGATGCTCGCGTCTCCCGGTTCGGGATTTATGACAGGCACCTTGATCACGGTCGCGGGCGGGCTCTGACGCTCTGTGGCCGGGAGGTCTCATGGGGGGCGTGCAGATCCGGTTCTCCTGCTGAGACCGGTCACGTGTCGTACTCGGCCGTTCAATACAGCTCGGTCGCAAGGATGCTCTATCGAACGATCGCTGCAGCTTGACGGCTGCGTCGTTCTTACGTTGACACGCTGATGCGGAGTTCCGCTTCCGCGCCGACGGTCTCTTCGATCTGGGCAGTCGACGGAAGCAGGTAAACTTTAGCCCACTCAGCGATGCGCAATGGATGTGCCGACGGCCGCAGCTCCTCTCGCGTCAGGGTCCCGACTTTCCTGTCAGGACCCTGAATCGACTAAGCGGAAAAGGCCTCTTCGACGCCCAGCTCAGAGCTCAGACGGTCCGAGCCTCAGTGGAACCAGCTCGCCGGCACGGTCACCAATGGCGGGAACAGAACCAGCAGCACAATGAGGAGCATCTGGGCCACAAGGTAGGGCATGGCCCCCTTCGTTGCCGCTTCCATTGAAACGCCGCTGATTCCGCACACCGTGTTGAGGACCGTGCCGACAGGAGGCGTGATCAGGCCGACCGCGTTGACCATCATGAAGATGACCCCGAAATAGACCGGGTCGATACCGGCCGCTTTCACGATCGGCATGAGGATGGGTATCAGAATGGTGATGCAGGGTGCGAAATCGAGCGCGGTGCCGACGATAAACACCGCCACGACGATCATCCCCATCAGCAGGATGGGCGAGTTGATGAAGGGCTGGAGGAGACTGACGAGCTGGGCGGGCATATTGGAGATCGTCAGCATGAAGCCGGAGATCATGGAGGCCGCGACCAGCAGCATGATCACTGCCGTCAGGCGACCGGCCGCGAGCAGCGCGTCATAGAGCGCCCGCGGCGTCAGCTCCCGATAGACGAACAGCCCCACGAACAGCGCATAGGCGGCGGCTACGACGCCGGCTTCGGTTGGCGTGAAGATGCCAAACCGCAGTCCCGCCAGGATGATCACCGGCATCAGCAACGCCCAGCCGGCGGTCATGATGGTTTTCGGAAGATCCCTGCGTGGCATTTTGAGCCGCACCGTCGCGGTCTCCTTTTTCGCGAGGAACCACCAGGCGACCATGAGGCTCAGCCCCATCATCACCCCCGGCACGATTCCGGCAAAGAACAGGCCGACGATGGAAATGTTCGCGGTGACGCCCAGGATGATGAACCCGACAGATGGCGGGATCACCGGCGCGATAATGCCTGTCGCCGCCATCAAGCCCGAGGCGCGGCCCATATGGTAGCCGGCTTCCCGCATCAGTGGGACCAGCATGACCGCGAGCGTCGCTGTGTCCGCGATTGCGGAGCCGGAAACGCTGGCAAGGATCAGCCCCGTGCCGATGACCACATAACCGAGGCCGCCACGGATGTGGCCGACGAGCGCCAGGGCCACGTTCACGATGCGGCGGGAGAGGCCGCCGGCGTTCATGAGCTCGCCCGCAATGAGAAAGAAGGGGATCGCCATCAGCGGATAGCTGTCCGCGCCATTGACCAGGCGTTGCGCCAGGATGTTGGCGTCCAGATTTCCCATGAGGAGCATCATCGCGATCCCCGACAGCATCAGGGCGAAGGCGATGGGAACCCCGATGGCCATCGTGCCAAGGAGGGAACCGATGAAGACCAGGCCGCTCACGGGGTTTTCTCCGAAGTCAGCGCGGAGGGCACGACAGGCAGCGGCTCGACATGCTCCACGCCCGACCAGGGGGCGGGCAGGGTGCCGCGCAGCGAGCGCCACAGATCGAGAAGGAGAACCAGGGCCATCAGGATCGCCGCGACGAAGCCTGCGAGGTAGATGGCGCCGACCGGAATGCCCGACAGGGCCTGGACGTTGCTCCACTCGATGACGGTGAGCGCCCAGCTGCCTTCTCCCAATAGCCAGCAGCACCACAGCATCAGGCCGTATGAAGTGAGGAAGCAGACGAAGCGCGCCCGTGGAGGCAATCGGACGACCAGAGACTCGACGCCGAGATGCGCGCCCTTGGCCAAGGCCACCACGGATCCCATGAAGATGACCCAGACGAGGACGACGCGGGAGACTTCAACGGCAAAGGGAATGCCCGAGCTGAAGCCATAGCGCAGCACGACATTTGTAAAGATGAGGAGGCTGATGACGGCCATGCCGATGACGACGAAGACGTCGAAAGCCTTGAATAGCCACTGCAACGCTGAGGACATGACCGCTCACAAAAGATTGAGCGCGCATGCGGCGACTTTCGCCGCACTCTGATGAGGATCCGGAGACTTGGAGCCGAGCGCTTCCAGCAGGCCGGGCCGGTCGAGCCCCTTCAATGTATCCGGTCGAACTGCGCGCAAGATAAAGGCGACGATTCCTCCGGCCGGAACGACAGGAGGCCTCAGGCAATTCGTCCGGTGTCAGACACCCTCGACCACGGCGAGATGCACCTTGGCATGCTTCTCGCGGGCCTTGATGGCCTTTTGGTACTCGGGAGAGTTATAGCAGGCGAGCGCGGTCTCGTAGTCCTTGAACTCGATGACGGCCAGGCGGTTCGCGGCAGGGCCTTCCATAACCTGGCTTTGTCCGGCGCGAACGACAAAGGCGGCCCCGTATTTATCGAAAGCCGCCTTGTTCAACGCGATGTAGTCCTTTTACCCCTCATGGTCTGCAATATCGACCAAAGCAACCCAATAGCCTTTTTTGGACATCTGCTTCCTCCCAGCATGAATTCCGAGCCTTCTCTTGCGGAAGGCATAGGGACTCGATTCATTCACATTCGGCGTTCGAGAGTTTGCCGTTGATCCCCCTCGATCACGCAGCTAGAACCGACGAAGAGAATTGACTACAATGTGGACAATCTGCCCAAGTTTTGTAGATCCGGGGTGTTTTGTTGTCAAGCTTGGGAGGTATGCCCGTGACCCAGAGTGAGTCGCAGGACGAGGGGGATGTTGGAGCGTCAAATCACGTGCAAGGAGCGGCGTCGTTCTCGAAGTTCATGACGGTGCTGCAGATCATTGCCGACGCCCCCGGAACGCTCAACATCGCCCAGCTGACAAAGCGCGCGCCGTTTCCCCGGGGCACGATCTACCGCCTCGTTTCGGCGCTCATCGCGGAGGGGCTCGTCACGCAGGCAGGAGAGAATGGAACGTTTCGGCTAGGGCCGCGCCTTCTCCAGTTTGCTGCAAAGACCTGGGAGGACTCTGACCTGCGGACGATCGCAAGGGATTTTCTGGTGTCGCTTCGCGACGCAACGGACGAGACCGTGCATCTTGCAGTGCCGAGCAACAACCGGATGGTCTACATAGACAAGCTGGTGGGCTCCAACAGGGTCCAGATGAAAACCAGCATTGGCGGCCAGGTCGAGCTTCACTCCACGTCCGTAGGCAAGGCGTGGCTGTCCGGCCTGCCGGACCAACGACTCCTGGACGTTATCAAGGGCCTGGACCTGAAGCGCTACACGGCCAAAACGTTCACGACACCCGCAGCGCTGTTAGATGAACTGAAGCGGACGCGTGAGCAGGGCTTCGCTTTCGACGACGAGGAAAACGAGCCGGACATCCGTTGTTTCGGCAGCCCGATCTTCAATCGTTCGCGGGAGCCTATCGGGGCGGTCAGCATCAGTATGCCGGTCTACCGGCACGACGAGCGGCGCCACGAACTCTGTGGAAGGCTGGTGCGTGAAACCGCCCAGCTGATCAGTGCCGAATTGTCCAGGATGCTATAGCGCCGGGCGCGCCACCGCGTCCTGCAGAATGATCGACATACGACCTAACCACATCGCGACCCTTACACCGAGAACGATGCCCGGCCCTGCAGCAACGTAATGGTTTGCCCACGTACTCAGCAGCTTCCCGTCCGCTGAAGTCCGCTTCCTGGCAAACTGCCAAGGTCGGCGCTTATGGCGCAGATCGCCACAAAAGTGATGGGCGCGACTGTAGATCGGATAGCTCGCAGGACGCGCCTCAAGCTGAACGACCCATTCCTTCCCGAACCCCATAAGAGGCTTGGAAGGTTCTTCGCATTTACGTCGTATCTTAAAAAGAACATTCGTTTGACCAAACAAACGATTCCTTTTGCAAGATTTGGTGAGTTTGGCGGTGATCGCCGACGCAACCAATCTGCAAAAGAGGGACAATTATGGCCGACGCAACTGGGGGGCCTAAGCATGTCCAAGCCGGCCGCCGCGCGCTGCTGAAGGCGTCGCTGCTTCTACCATTCGTCTCCCATGCCATCGCAAGCGCAGTGGCGCAGGGGACACTTCCCCAACACATCCCTGCCGGCACAAAACTGATAGTGGCCGATCAGAACGAGGCCTTGCAGACGCTGATCCGCGCCTCGGGCATTCAGGCGAAGCTGTCGAGCAACGTCACCTACGCCAACTTCCTCGGCGGCCCGGCGATCCTGGAGGCGTTTCGAGCCGGAGCGCTCGATCTTGCCACGGTCGGTAATACGCCGCCGATCCAGGCCCATGCGGCAGGCGAGAGAATTCCGATCATCGCTGCGCGGGTTTCCTCCGAAACCGACTACTTCCTCGCCGTCCGTCCAGGCCTGACGATCAACAGCCTGGAGGAGTTGAAGGGCAAGAGCATCGCCTATGGCGAGGGCACCGGGCGCCAACCGTTCGTGCTGAACGCGCTCAAGCTCGCCGGCCTGATGCGGAAGGACGTCAAGCTCGTGCCTCTCAGGGCCGCTGATTTCCCCGATGCGATACGGACCGGGCAGGTCGACGTCGCGGCGCTCAACGAGCCGCATTTCTCGCGCTACCTCGCCGATTTCGCCGATCGCGGCGCAAGCGCGCTGCCGAAGGCGCAGAACGACCGGCTGCCTAAGAGCCTGACCTATCTCTACGCCAGCCAGAAGGCGCTGGACGACCCGGCCAGGGCGGCGGCGATCCGCGAATTCGTCGCGGGCTGGATCGATGCCAGCCGCTGGTCGCACCAGAACATCGACGCCTGGGTCGATGCCTACTACGTCAAACGCCAGAACCTGAAGCCGGCAGATGGCCGCAGGATCGTCGAGTCGGAAGGCGCGTTCGAGTTCCCGCTGCTGGCCAGCCTGATCGCCAAACAGCAATCGCTGATCGACGTGATCCACGAGGCCGGCGACCTGCCCAAGCGGCTAGATGCGCGCGAGGAGTTCGACCTGCGCTTCGACGCGGTCATCGCCGCAAAGACCAACTGACGCCCTCGCCGGAGCAGATGGAACCATGAGCCTCATCACCTACGCCACAGGTCTCCAGCCCCGCGCGGAAGCTGACGAGCGTTCCGCTGGGAGACAGGCGCCGCGGCCGCCGCAATTGGCGCCCTCGCGGCTGCCGCCCGGCGGTATCCTGTTCGGCCCGATCGCATTGGTCGCGATCTGGGAACTCGCCTCGAGCACCGGTTGGCTCTCGCCGAAATTCCTGGCGGCGCCATCGACGGCCGTCCTGACGGGCATCGATCTCCTGAGCAACGGTACGTTGGCCGAGCATTTCCTTGCCTCGGCCCAGCGGGCCTATCTCGGGCTCGGCATTGGTGTCGCCATCGGGCTGGCGATGGCGCTCGCAGCCGGGCTCAGCCGCATAGGCGAGGCTTCTCTCGACGGGCTGGTCCAGATCAAGCGAGCCGTGCCGACGCTGGCGCTGATCCCGCTCGCCATCCTCTGGCTCGGCATCGGCGAGGCGATGAAGATCGCGCTGATCGCTTCCAGCGTGCTGGTCCCGATCTACATCAACACGCATGCAGCATTGCGAGGCATCGACATCCGCCATGTCGAGCTCGCACGCAGCGTCGGGCTATCGCGCGGCGCCTTCCTGCGCGAGGTCGCGTTGCCTGGAGCGTTGCCCGGCTTCTTCACCGGCCTGAGGCTCGCCGTCACCACCTGCTGGACGGCCCTCGTCGTGCTGGAGCAGATCAACACCACCGAGGGCATCGGCTATCTGATGAACCGCGCCCGCGACTATGGTCAGACCGACGTCATCGTCGTCGGCCTCGCCATCTATGCAATCCTAGGGCTGGGTTCGGATTTCGCGGTTAGGTTCTGGGAGCGGCGGGCGCTGTCCTACCGCAATGCGTTCGCCTCATGAATGCGTCCGCCCACCCGCTCAACTTGCCGCAGGGCCATGGCCCCGCTGCCGTCAGCCTGCGCGGTGTCACGCGTCGCTTTTCAGGGCGCAGCGTGCTCAGCGAGGTCTCCCTCGATTTCGCACCCGGCCAGTTCGTCGCGCTCATCGGCAAGAGCGGCTCGGGCAAGAGCACGCTGCTGCGCGCGCTCGCCGGTCTCGATGACGGCGTCGAGGGGGAAGGCCGGATCAGCGTGCCCGCCGACCGCTCGGTCCTGTTTCAGGACTCCCGGCTCCTGCCCTGGAAGAACGCGCTGCAGAACGTCGTCTTCGGCTTGCGAGCGGCCGACGCGGACCTACGCGGCCGTGCCGCGCTGGCCGATGTCGGGCTCGCGGGACGCGAGGAGGCCTGGCCGAACGCCCTTTCGGGCGGCGAGCAGCAGCGCGTGGCGCTGGCGCGCTCGCTCGTTCGCCAGCCGCGCCTGCTCCTGGCCGACGAGCCCTTCGGCGCGCTCGACGCGCTGACACGCATCAGGATGCATGATCTGCTCTTCGGCCTGATCCGCCAGCATCAGCCGACCGTGCTCCTCGTCACCCACGATGTCGACGAAGCGATCAAGCTCGCCGACCGCGTGCTGGTGATGGAGGCCGGCCGCATCGTCGTCGACCGCCCGGTCGCCCTGGCGCATCCGCGCCTGAAGGAGCCCCATTTCGAAACCTTGCGCGGCGAGCTGCTCGCGGCGCTCGGCGTCACCGACGCCGTCTAGCCCCATCCAGAGGATCGACCGCCATGGCACGCGAACTCCACCTCAATCTGTTCATCAACGGCCGTGGTCACCACGAAACGGCCTGGCGCCATCCGTCCTCGACCAAGAAGGCGTTGAGCGACCTGTCCTATTATCGCGATCTGGCCCTCGCGGCCGAGGCGGCGAAGCTCGACTCGATCTTTTTCGCCGACCAGCTCGCGCTCGGCGACGAACTCGCCCATGCCGCGCGCGGCGAGCTGGAACCGGTCACGCTGCTGGGGGCGCTGGCCGCGCTGACTGAACATATCGGGCTGATCGCCACGGCCTCGACCACTTATAGCGAGCCCTACAATCTCGCCCGCCAGTTCGCCTCGCTCGACCATATCAGCGGCGGACGCATCGGCTGGAACATCGTCACCTCCTGGGCGCCGGGCGCGGCCGTCAATTTCGGCCAGGAGACCCAGGTCGGCATCGACCAACGCTATGCACGCGCCCACGACTTCGTCGAGGCCGTCTCCAAGCTTTGGGATAGCTGGGCCAGGGACGCCATCGTCGACGATCGTGAGCGCGGAACCTATGCGCTGCCCGATCGCGTTCGGCGCGCCGCGCATCGCGGCAGCCATTTCAGCGTGGCCGGCGCACTCAACATTCCGCGCTCGCCGCAAGGGCGCCCGGTCTTCGTCCAGGCTGGCGCCTCGACCGACGGCCGTGCCTTCGCGGCGCGCTATGCCGAGGCGATCTTCACCGCGCATCTGACCAAGGACAGCGCGATCGAATTCTATGCCGATATCAAGACACAGGCCCGCGCGCTGGGCCGGAGTCCGGATCAGATCGTCATCCTGCCTGGCCTCAGCGCCGCGATCGGCTCGACCGAGGTGGAGGCGAAACGGGTTCCAGCGCGCCAGCTGGTCGAGCTTCATGCCTTCGTTCGTCGACACGGCCCTTGGCGCGGCGGGTGTCGCGCCGGTGTTCGGCTATCGGATGAGCAGGCAGCCCTCTAGCCTGCTCAGCAATCCCACGACGACTTTGTTCGACGACGCCCAAAAAGGCGTCGGAGCCATGGCGGGCAACATCCTCAATGGAGACAACCAGCTCTCGCAGCAGGACGTCAGGGGCCTCGCCAAGGCCTTTCCGTGGGGCAACCGGGTGCCTTTTCATCCACCTGATGAATACCGCCATCTCGGACCTTCCCGAGTTCGACAAGCGGCCACGGCGCGAGACGCCTGAGAGGGCGTTTTGGGAGACCCTCGGGGGGAGACTTCAGGTAACTGGAGCCTCCCCGTGTTTTTTGCTCCGCACCACCATAGCGCAGGCAATCCGCGAACGGCGAGACGACGACTCGTGGAGCTCTCGAATGCCAGCGAGATATCTGTTTGTCTTTTGATGGTCCGGCGAGGGATACCAAAATGGGCTACCGCTGGGCTACCGGAGCGGTTTTATCTCATCGTAAGACATTGATTTTATTGGATTTTATGCTGTCGCCAAGGAGTGGCTGGGGGACTAGGACTCTGAGACACTTCTGGAAATCGTCAAAAACCTCGAAATGTCGCGATTTCTGTCCGATTTTCCTCGCTTCTCTCTGCCTTTACGCTCCCCTAGTGGACCTGTTTGGTGGACCCCAGTCAATAGGTGGGTTCGCCTCAGACGAGGCGCCCAGCCGAACGTGTCCACTTGGGTGAGAGTCCGATTCCATTTTTTATTGGCATGTAGCCCCAGCCTCAGGCTGTCCCTGAGGCTGATCGCTGCTTCCACAATCTCCGGAACGTTGCTCACGCTGCCGAACGGCCCACGAGCCCCATCAGCTCGCCGTAACTCGTGATCACGTCGTACCGGACCCGCTTGTCGGTCACCGTCTGCCCGATCTTGTCGAAAAACTTTCGCGCACACGCAATCTTGGTATTCTCAATCTCGCGGAGTTTCATTGAGGACATCGTGCCTTTCGTTTCAGCAACGAAGTAGATGTGCTTGATGCTGCCCTCCTCGAAGGAAATGGCCCAGTCCGGGTTGTAGTCGCCAACGGGAGTTGGAATCAGGAAGCCACGCGGCAGCTTGGCGTAGACGACCACCTCTTTGGCAACATCCAACTCCTCCACGAATTTGCGCTCCACCTCGGAGTCAGTGACCACGTAATCGTACACGTGCCGCTTGAGCTTGGGCGAGGCCTTTGAAAAGTCCTGGCCGGTCTGGTTCGCGGTGAAGATGTCGACGTCGTATCGTTCGGCCAGCCCGTCATAAGCCAGCCGCTCGATCACCATTGTGGCCTTCTGCTCAGCGATGATCCGCGATGCTTCGGCGATGAAGTGCTCGGGGTTCTCCTTGAATTGCCCGAACACGCTGGCCTGTATCCCGGTCAGGATCTCGGCCGTGGTCTTGCGCGTGAGCTCCGTGTTCTCGGCGATCTTCCCGAGAATGTCGTACTTCACGAGCGAATGGACCGATCCGCCGCGCTCGGTCGTCGACCCCGTCACGGCAAAACCATCACCCGCCTTGAGCTGCTCATCAGTCAACCCATCGCCTTGGATTCCGGTCTGGACCGTGTACTGGAGTGGCGTCACGCGAAGCTGGCTATCGAGGGCGCTGACGCATTTGCGGACCAATTCCTCGGAGTCGAACTCGACCCGATAAACGGCCTTCTGGTTGATGCGCCGCCAGAGCTCCTGGAACTCCTTCTTCTCAAAATTCTCGTTGAGCGGATTGGTCTTCGGCTTTCGGCCGTCCTCGACTTTCGGGAGCTGCGCGTCGCTGAAAACGCTGTCGATGATCTGGAAGATCTGATCGGCATGCGCCTTCAGCTCATCGGGCAAGGCCGCCAGGCTTCCGGCCTCCTTCGCCTGATGGTAGGCGCTGGTGATCTGGTCCGCGTCGTCAGAATAGTCGTTCTTCACGAGGTAGCGGTAGATTTGCTTCGCCATGGCCGGCGTGATCTCGACCGGCCCGGCATCGGTCGTGATGGTCTTCCCGGTGAAATAAGCCTCCGTCGCCTTGCGCGGACGCGATGTCAGCGTGTCGGCGATCTCCTTCTGGAGGCCGGCCACAAAGTTCTTGTAGCTCTCACTGGCGACGACGGTGAGGACGTTGATGTCATGGACGACCGCGGGGTTGTCCATCCGGTCGCCGTTCTGGTCGACCGACAAGCGCAGTCCCCGACCGACTTCCTGGCGCCGCGAAACGGTGTTGTCGCTGTGCTTGAGCATGCACATGACGAAGACGTTGGGATTGTCCCATCCTTCGCGAAGCGCGGAATGCGAGAAGATGAACCGCGTGGGTTCGGCGAAGGAAAGCAGCCGCTCCTTATCCTTCAGGATCAGGTCATAGGCGTCCACGTCGTCTGAATCGACCGACCGCGCCCCGACGGTGGGGTCCTTCAGCCGGCTGGTTTTCTTGTCGATCGAGAAATAGCCATTGTGCGTCTTGGCCGCATCGATACCCGCCAGGTGCTTGCGGTAGGAATCGTTTTCAATTGCCAACTCAGCCAGATATTCCGCTTTGAGAAGCTCGTACTCCTCCTCAAACACGCGGGCATATTCGCCCTTCTCATCGGCCTGAGTGTAGTCGCGGTACTTCACGACCTCGTCGATGAAGAACAGCGACAGGACCTTGACCCCTTGCGCGAAGAGCTGCTTTTCCTTGTCGAAATGCGCCTTGATCGTTTCGCGCATCTGGATACGCCGGATGTCGCGCTCTGACACGTCGCCGGTCGCCTCCCCGGCGCGTAGCACCACGCCGTTGGTGAACTCAACCGTGTCGTTGCGCGCGTCGATCTGGGAGATCGCGAAGCCGTCGCGGTATTGATCCAGCTCGCAGGACTCGGCGAAAAGGTCGTCACGGAACTCCAACCGCTTGAGCTGGCGCTTGATCTCGCCGCTTGCAAGCTTTACCTCGATCTCGAGCCGCGCCACGGGCGCCTTCTTCGAGATCTCAATCCCCTCGAGGTAGAGATAGGCGTTCGTGCCCGCGAGCCCGCGCGTCTGGATACCCCGGACGGCGATCTTCTTCACCAGCTTCTGGTTATAGGCGTCGAGCGCATCCAGCCGGTGAACGCGGTTGTGGTGCGTCTTGTGGGTCGCCGAGTAGCGCAGGATCATCAGCGGCTTGAACTTCGGCAGCGCTTCCATCGTGGCCGCGCCTTCCATCTTCTGCGGCTCGTCGAGAATCAGGATCGGTCGGTTGCTGGCGATAACGTCGATGGGCTTGCGCGATTGGAAGTCGTCCAGCTCCTCGTAGATGCGGCGGTTATCGGCGCCGCGCGCCGCGAACGCCTGGATGTTGATGACCATCACGTTGATGCCGGCGTCCGACGAGAAGCTCTCCAGCTCGTGCAGGCGCTTGGAATTGTAGATGAAGAAACGCGCCTTCTTGCCGTAGCTCTCGGTGAAATGGTCGGCGGTGATCTGCAGCGACTTGTGGACGCCCTCGCGGATGGCGATCGACGGCACCATGATGATGAACTTCGACCAGCCGTAGCGCTTGTTCATCTCGAAGATCGTCTTGATGTAGCAATAGGTCTTGCCGGTCCCCGTCTCCATCTCGATGTCGAGGTTGATCCGGCATCCGGCGCTGGCGACCAGCTTATCCGAAATAGGCAGGTTCTGGCGGCGCTGGACGTCCTTGATGTTGGCCAAAATCGGAAGCTCGGTCAGCGTCAGATCGGCGTTCTTGAACCCCTCTTCGAAGGCGCTCGTCTGCGCGTTCCGGCCCGGATCGATCCGGTAGGTGATCCCGTTCGACATCGGCTGCCCGGCGAAGCAGTCCACGACCGCAGTCACGGCCTGTGTCTGATAGTGCTGGACCTTGAATTTCAGTTTCATGGCCACTCCCTCAGATCGACTTGACGTCGGTGCCGGGCGAGACCTGGCGGAAGATCTGCTCGACATTGATCTTCACCGCATCGGACACAAAGCCGTTGTCGCGGAACACGACGCGCAGGGGTTCGCGGCCGGCAAGCTCCTTCACCAGCTCTTCCGTCACGCCGGTCTCGAAGCAGGCGACCAGCGCATTTCCGTCCACGAAGAAGACGGTCTTGCCCTGCACCGTTTCGCGCTTGATCGGCAGTGTCAGGTCCACGCCCCAATCGACAAGCACCTGGAACAGCAAGTCTTCCGGGCTACGGTCCGGCTTGATGTTGTCGACGGCGGCAAGAAGGTCCTCTTGATCGATCTGGTCCGGGCGGTAGTAGACGTCCTGCATGTTCGACGTGTCCACCTTCAGGGCCCGGAACCCCACATCGCGGTTCCAGTCTGCATGGCAATTGCCTTCAAGGATTGTCTTTCCCGCTCGGCGAACGCGTTCTGCTGAAAGGTCTGCGATAGTCTCATACCCTTCCTTGGCAGCATCCGACTTCTGGTCCGGCATCTCATCAAGCTGGACAAGTATAAACTGTCTGTTTAGCCCGTCTTCCGCGTTAGCTTCCAAAACAGCGTGAGCCGTTGTTCCAGACCCAGCAAAAAAATCCAAGACAATTCCATCTTTCGTGTTGTTAGCCCATTTCATAAGCTGCTTTATTAGTCGGACTGGCTTTTTGCCGTTTGCGAATGCGACCCCACCCTCTTTCGCTACGTTGCCCATGTCTTGATGGAAGCCTTTCCAAAGGTCGCCACGAATTACAGTACGACCAAATCGGGGCTTGTAGTCGTCAGACATTCGATAGTTCAAAGAAAGCGGCATCAGCGCCTGCAGCGTTCCGTTGGCAAGCGTCGTCAAAAAGTACGTCCGATGATCAACTTCAAATGCCTTCCAGCGCCCAACTTCTGTTGATTGACCGGCGGCTGAAACTGGAGGTCTATCGATACGAGCAATTTTACTGAGATTGCTATCAATAAAATATTTCGCCGCGTCTGAAACCGCCAAAAGCTTATCAATATTATTGATACTGAACGTATTTCTATTGATAAGTCCATAACGTTCAATATCTGCGCCGACAGTTTCTTCTCTAATCATCTTTTCAGTAAGCGTACTTATCGTCCCGTCATCGTTCAACCACGCTGTATAGTGTGTGTCGAAAGATGTAATACCATCTAGAAGCGGGGTGTGGCGTAATTTATCAAATTCCGCACTTTTGCGAAATACATGTACAAATTCAACATTCTTTACTATAGTCCCTTGTTGGGCATTAACGGTCTTTGGGCCAGAAGTGGTTGACATTTCGACGGCTATTGTATCGATGAAATTTTGTTCGCCAAAAATTTCGTCAAGTACTCTCTTTAGATTGGCTGACTCTTCATCGCTTATCGAGGCAAAAATTACACCATCATCGGCCAAGAGATTTCTTGCTAGTTTCAAGCGAGCGTAAATCATTGTTAGCCAATCAGAGTGAAAACGCCCGTTCGCCTCCGTGTTGGCGGTAAGGCGCACTCCGTCTTCCGCTTTCTGGTTCGATTTTATGAGATAATTTTCGGATGCGTCCGAAAAATCATCATTATATATGAAATCGCTGCCCGTATTATAAGGTGGATCAATATAGATAAGTTTAATCTTGCCCAAGAATGTTGCTTGGAGCATTTTCAGTGCATCCAAGTTATTGCCGCTAACCAGTATGTTTCGGGTCTCGTCAAAATTTAGACTGGACCCTCTGTCTGGACGCAATGTCTTCGCGATAGGCGAGTTGGCGAGAAGAAGTGCTTCTCGCTTTCCCGGCCACTCTAGCCTGTATCGCTCCTGTGGCCCTTCCACGATGTGGTCGCTCAGCTCCTGACGCAGTCGATCGAAATCCACCGCCAGACGCACCGCCCCCGTCACCTCGTCGCGCGCCTCGGTCACGCAGCCGGGGAACAGGTCGCGGATCTTCGCGATGTTCTCCTGGCTCAAGTCAGGGCTGTGCATCTTCAGCTTTTCCATCGTCATTCCCTTACACATTCGTCGCGGCAGTGACGGGCGCGCCGCCGGAAAGGCGCTCCAGTTCCTGCCGTGCGGCGCGCAGCTCGGCATTGATCGTCACGCGTTTGTTGAACTGCTTCTCGCGGGCTAGTCGGGCCTTGATCCGGTCCACCTCCCGCGTCTTGGCCCGGACGGCCTCCATTCGCGCCACGCGCGTCTGGATGTCCTCGCCGGTGTCGTCCGCTTCGACGGTGGCCGTTGGCATCAGCGCCGTGATGACGGCATCGTAGAGACCGCCGAGATTGAGGGCGACCGGCAACTGCCGACGCGCAGCGTCGTCGGGTGCCCAATCGGTCGCGAAATAGCCGCTGACAACCCACTTGGTGGAATCGGCATCGCTCGGCCGCTTGAAGGCGGCAACGGCCTTACGCTTCCCGGACCAGCTGAGCTCGAAAATCAGCGGGAACGGGATCGCGCGGTCAATTGCGCGCAGCACCTCTTCATCGAGCGTCGCCGTGCGCAGGCTGATGCCGAACACCTGGATCTCGCTGACGGCCTTCGTCGCCGCGAGGTTGGTGGTCTCCGGCGCCAGCTTGTACTTCCAGACGATCTGATCGACCTGGGTGACGAACAGGTCCCGGAGCGCCGTGCCTACGCCGGCATGCTCGTAGATGCGACTCTTGGGGACAACGCGGCCGAAAGCGGCGGCCTTGGGATAATCGAAGAAGGCCGCCGTCATGCCGTCCCATCCTCGATCACGAGGAAGGCGATCAGCTCGAAATCGTCGAGGCCGGCGATGGTGTGGACCAGCGCCGTGGTCCGCCCGCCGCTGAACAGGCTGTCGATGTCCTTCTCTTCCTTCACTTCAATCATCGAACGGATCGCGGCGCTCAAAAGCGTGGAGCACTGCTCCATCTTGCGACCGTCCTGCGTCCGTTCATTGAACAGTTGGCAGACCGCCCGGATCGGTTCCGCCTGGCTCCTGCAGCTCATGCGGATCAGGTCGAGCAAGCGCTTCACCTCGGTGTGGTCGATGATGACCCCACCGTCGTGACCGACATAGACGAGGTAATAGGGGTGCAGCCGGTTCTGCTGGTTGATGTTCACGCTGTGGTGGATGTTTTTCAGCGCGAAGATCACACCTGGCATTAGGCCCAGCGCCGGCTGCGCCGGCACAACCGCATGCATGCCATTCGGCAGATGCTCGAGGTCACCGTGCTCCTTGATGTGGTTCAGAAGGTCCATGCGGAAATCGTTGAGGCCGAGGTCCGTGATGGAGATCCCGGTCCGCACGTCCTCCAGCTCGATCACCTCTTCCTGGAGCCGCTTGAGTTGCTCCTTCCGGTAGGCGATGTCGCTGCTTTTGGCGGTCAGCACATTATCGTCGCCGGTCGCCGCGACGTCGGCAATGATCATGCGGTTTTCGACACGTTCCTTGAGATTGATGTACTCATCCAGCGAGATGTCTGGCCAGTAGTTGACGAGTTGGATTTGCGCATTGGGTGACCCGATGCGGTCGATGCGCCCGAACCGCTGGATAATGCGAACCGGGTTCCAGTGAATGTCGTAGTTGATCAGATAGTCGCAATCCTGAAGGTTCTGCCCCTCGGAGATGCAGTCCGTCCCGATGAGGATGTCGATCTCGCCGGTTTCGTGCGGCAGGACCAGATGCTTCTCCTTCGCAAGCGGCGAGAACAGCGTGAGCAGCGATTGGAAATCATAACTCTTCTTCAGCGTGCTCTTCGGCGCGTCGGAGCCGGTGACCATGCCGGATTGCAAGCCGTTCGACTGGAGAAACGCTTCCGCCAGATTGGTGTAGAGGTACTTCGCCGTGTCAGCGAAGGCGGTGAAGATCAGAACCTTGCGGTTGCCGGGGTTGAGAGGGTCAGCGACCTTTCGGGTGATGACGTCCTTTAGATGCTGCAGCTTGGCATCATCCTCGGGAACCACCTTGTCCATCGAGGCGATCAGGTCACCGATCAGCGTGAGATCGGCAGCGAGGTCATGCTTCCACGATGGAAGGTCCATGTCAGACAGACTGATCTGAATCTTTTTGCCGACCGTGAACTCATCCAGCCCGCTCAGATCGTCGTCGTCGGGATCAAAACCCGGATCGCCAATATGGTCAGTCACACTCGCGGCGGCGCCCGTGCGCTCAAAGGTGTCGATCGCCTTGAGCGTCTGCGCGATGTTGCCGCTCAGCGCCCGCAGGGTGAGGCGGAAGGCTTCGACCGAACTCTCCAACCGCTTGAGCAGGTTGGTGGTCATCAGCGCCTGAAGGCTCCGCTCGCGGTCCGCCTGGCGCAGCTTGCCGCGACCACCCTCCACTTGGGTGTCGTAGATTTCCTCATACTTCCGAAGCCGGCTCGGCAGGATGTAGCTGATCGGGGCATAGACGGCGAGCTTGAGCACCGACAGGCTGCCGAAGATGTCGTTGAGGTCGAGCACGTCGGAGCGATGGGTGATCGGGCACTGGTACGACAGCGGCTTTCGGCGCTGGGGGAATTTTCCGATGTCTTTGGTGTCGTAGAAGGTTTCGATATGCTTGCGCGACCGAGCGATCGTCACGGCGTCGAGCATCTCGAAAAAATCGAAGTCGAGCGCCTTAAGGATCGCGGCTGCGGTTCGCTCCTCCGGCGGCAGATCGGACCAAGCGTTGAACGCCTTCTGCGCGCGCCTGAATATCTCCTCGATTCCAGTGTTGGTTTTCAGCTTGCGACTGAGGTTCTCCGAGTCCCCCTCGTAAGCCAGCGCGAGCTGATTGCGCAGATCGTTGAACCGGTTGTTCACTGGCGTCGCCGATAGCATCAAAACCTTGGTCTTCACGCCCGCACGGATGACCTTGTTCATCAGCTTCTGGTAGCGAGTCTCTCGATCCTTGAAGGCATCGTTGTTCCGGAAATTGTGCGATTCATCGATGACGACGAGATCGTAATTGCCCCAGTTCACCCGGTTCAGGGGAATGCCAAACGCCTCTCCCGACGTGCGGGAGAGATCGGTGTGGCTCAGGACATCGTAGTTGAAGCGGTCCTTGGCGAAAATGTTCGTGGTCAGATTGGTGTTGTAGTTGCGCCAATTGTCCGCGAGCTTCTTCGGGCACAGGACGAGCACCGAGCGATTTCGCAGCTCGTAGTATTTGATGACCGCCAGCGCAGTGAAGGTTTTTCCAAGGCCGACGCTGTCCGCCAGAATGCAGCCGTTGTGCATCTCCAGCTTGTTGATGATGCCGGTGGCGGCATCCCGCTGGTAATTGAACAGCTTGTTCCAGACGAGGCTGTCCTTGTAGCCGGTCAGATCATTTGGCAGCGCATCCTGATCAACCTCTCCAAGGAAATCCTGGAAAAGGTTGTAGAGGATGTGGAAGTAAATCCGTTCCGGCGAGTTCTCCTGGTAGACGGACTCGATATGGTCACAAATGGCGGCGGTGACGTCGCTGACCTTGTCCTCATCGTTCCAGATCTGGTTGAACAGTTGCAGGTATACCTGTGTGTGCGCGGCATCGTCGATGCGCGTTACGAGGTTCGAGACCGCGTCGCCCTTCTGGTAACCCAGGTCAACGGCCGTGAAGCCGCTGATCGGCATGTAGGCGACGTCGCCGGCCTCCGATCCTGCGTGGATAAACTGCTGCATCGGCGCCTTGGTCTTGTTCGACTTGAAGCGAGCCTTCTTTCGGATCCACTCGGCGCATTCGCGCGCGACGGCCCGCTGTGTCAGCTTGTTGCGAAGCTGGATCTCAAATTCAGTTCCGTAGAGGCCTCGCTCGCGCGTCGTCTTCGGGATGAAGAACTCTCGGCGCTCCTTGCGGAGGCGGTCCGTCACATCAGTCGGCACGAAGGCAGGGGCTGTGAATATGAACTGAAGGCTCTCGACCTTCGACAACTCCGACTTAAGTGCCTCAAAAGCATAGATTGAGAAACACGACGCCGCGACTTTCAGCCGCGAGCCGCGCCCAACCGTACCCTTCAGGTCATCGCCGAGAAGGAGCGAGGTATTATCGATTAACTTCATCAGCTGCCCTCTCGCGCAGAAGCACGATTTGCTGATCCTGTGGGCGTCGAGCCTCCAAAGGCGTATCGAGCCCTAATCGCCGCAAGGCGTAATAGCGAAGCGCCTTTCGAACTGGGATAAGCGCGCGTCCCGCCCGCATACCGTAATCCAGGGCAATGATCCGCTTCTGGCTCTCGGACAGCTCTGGATGCGGCCCAATTTCCAGCGTGATGAACTCGTTCCAATCAACGTCATCCTCCGGCGACACGCTATTTGGACGGACTGCGCGCGTCTCCATGATCCGCGAGAG
This sequence comes from Allobosea sp., assembly GCA_033792295.1. Classification (GTDB taxonomy): domain Bacteria; phylum Pseudomonadota; class Alphaproteobacteria; order Rhizobiales; family Beijerinckiaceae; genus Allobosea. Next base: position 5,095 of record JARYGW010000025.1, on the reverse strand, counting down.
CAAGAAGTCCTTGAACGACTTGTCCACATCACAAAAGGCCCGGGTATGCCACCGGAATCCATCGAAGCCGAACGCATGCGGCGCAATCCATCGCCAACGAGGACCGTCGCTGGAAAGCGATTGATACTTGACCTCAACTGCTTGGTTTTGACGTAGCGCCGCGAGCATCGTTCGCAACGTATCGTTATTGACGCCGCGAGCTGGCACGGGCGGCCCGGCATAGGGAGGAAGGTGGGCGATCCAAGATTCGGATGACGTCAATATGCCTTCGGAGATGGACCGAAGCTGGTTGAGGTATTGGCCTGCATCCGGCTTTAGAAAGCAGGGCTGGAACTCGACGCTCGCGACATAGCGCTTTGCGCTTTTGTCATAGATTGCGTTGTGAGGCGCCCGCTCCTGGTAGAGCGTCAGATCCTTTGATGCCTGAGGAACGGACACATCGAACATCGCGACGATATCGGAGCGATTGACGCCACCTTCCCAAAATAGCCGGAACTCGATGAACTCGAGTCGGCGCTCGACGCCCCATTTCAGCGCGGTCTCGCTTTCCGGCATCATCATTCGCCTCCAAGCGTAATGCGTATATAAACTATATGGACATATCAGTACGACCCGTGTAGTTACTATCCTCATGAGTGACGCTCGTCAACGGCGAACGACGCTCAGCGAATAGCGCTCGAAGGGGAGTAGGGGTCATGTCCGTCGCAGGTCGATCTACCCTGGTCGTTCAGGGTCGCCTAGCCATGCAGGAGGCTCGTCTGGCGGCTGCTCGTGGTGGTCATCAGGGCCTCCAGATCATGTCCTTCGAGCAAGTCGCCGTCCGGCTTGCCGGCGGCTTCTCGCGGCCCATCGACGGCGAAAGCCTGCGTGCGGCCATCCAAGCAGCTCTGCCTGCGACACCGATGGGCGAACTGGAGCCTATCTCGACATGACCGGCGCAGAACGGGGGTTGATCGTGTTGATGACGGTCGGCTCGGTCCTTGCCGTCCACCCCACGAATGGATCCATGGCGCCTGCTTGAGAATCCGGTCGAGAACCTCGGCTCTGGATCGGAGGCAACTCGCCTTCAAAGAATGATTGCCACCGCGGCAATGACAATCGCAGGATCGTCTCCCGCGCTATCGACGGAATCGGAATGTCTTATCTGGCCTGGATTGATTTCGATCCTGATGAGCGAAGGCGCGCCCAGACACTCATCGACCTGTTCAAGCAACCGGAAGCACGCGATGAGCTGGGGCTTGGCACGATCCGCGACGGACTTGCGGATCTGCTTTTCCCAGGGACCAGCACGATCCAGACGCGGCTGCGTTACATGCTGTTTGTTCCGTGGATCTATCTCGAGGCCCAGAGCCGAAGGGCAACGCAGGCTGAGCGAACCGCGATCGCTCGCGATCTGGAATTTGCCTTGCGCGAAGCATTGCTGCGAGGTGGTGAAACGACCGATGTGATTGGCCGTCTCGCTGGTCGAAACCTCAAGCGCTTGCCTTCGAGCGTCTATTGGGCCGGACTACATGCACTCGGGATTCGTGTCCTGCCGGGGACCCAGGCGACCTTTCTTTCGTACGGACCTGAAGGCCTTAAGGACCACGATCTGAAGCTTTGGGCATCAAACCTTCCCAAAGTTCCTGGAGACCTCTTGAGCCAAGCTCAATTTACCTTGACCGGGGAGGAAGCGGGCTTTCTGCGAGATCGTCTAGCGAACAGCGCCAAACCAAGTTTGCTGAACGAGCTCGCCCAACAGGGCATAGCTTACGCTCAAGACTGGCCTTGGCAGATCGGCGAACACGGCATTTCGGCCGCCAATCGCGCGATGCTCCGACACGCTGAGAGGTTTTCAGGCGTGATGCATGGAGCAAGCCTGCTCTACAATCTTTTGCTGGCTCATCGCGCAGCCGCGCGGCCGAACGCGAAGAGCCACAGCGAGGCTTCGATGTTGATCGACGCTTACCACTCTCGGCTTGACGACTGGAAATCCGAGCTTGAACACCTGTCCTTGGATAAATGGGATCTCGACGAACTTTTCAGCTTGATCGGCAGGGCAGGACACAACCTCAGCAAGTCACTACGTGATTTCGTCCGAGACTGGACCACATTAGCACGCAGTGCCTCCACAGAGATCGAGAGGAATGACGATGCGATCACGCTTCTGAGGCAGCGAGAGCACGGGCTGAAACGGACGAAAGCCCGACTTCTTCATGATGCGCCGCTCGAACGCTGGTCAGGAGCGTCCGGTGATGCGCGTCTGGACTTCAGATGGCGCATCGCCAGCAGCTATCTGGGGGAGCTCGCTGATGCCCATTGAGTCCAACTTCGATCCCGAGAATCGAGAACTCTATACGTCGCTTGTACGTTCACCTGATGGGTATCGGTTCGACCACGCGGTGGCGACGACCTATTCGCTCGACTTCGAAACCGCTCTCGCCATTCCGATCGCCATCGTCTTTCGAGATGCGGAGAACCGCGACGACATGCTGCGGAGCCCACTGGCTCTGCTGCAAAGCGTCGAACGGATGGCCGGTCGAATGGCGATCTACTGCGACCGGGGTCGCATCAAGGAAGCCCGCCCGAGCGCAGCGCGGCTCATGGCTCTCTACGAAAGGACAATCACCGAAGTCTCTGCGCCAGAAGGTGGAGCCTTTCATCCGAAGCTGTGGTGCATTCGCTTCCAGCCTGAGCGAAAAGGACTGCCGGCGCGCATGCGGCTGGCTATCCTCTCTCGAAACCTGACGAACGACCGTTGCTGGGATTTGGCTCTCTGCCTCGACGGGATGGTCGGTGATGAGATCAACGATGTAAACGAGCCAATCGCGCGGCTCCTGCGTACATTACCGAGCCTCGCAAATGCAGCCACACGACCTCCGGCTCCAAGATTTCTAGATTCGATCTTGCGTGACCTTCAACGGTGCTCCTGGGAGGCTCTGCCTGCCGGAGCGACCAGAGTCAGATTCGCAGTGAACGGCGTGGATACGGAGGGCTGGTCCCCTCAAAAGGGCGAACGCCTCGCCATTCTCTCCCCCTTCGTTAAAGCTCGCGCACTCCAGCGCCTGGCCGAGGGTTATGATGACCCCTCCAATTGTCGTCTCGTCGCCCGGGCCGAAGAGCTTGATTGTGTTGAATCTTCTGTCCGGGAGCGTTTCGATATCAGAGTGCTCGACGAACTGGCGACGAGATATGAGGAGAAAGACGATAGCGTGGCACATGTGGCCGACCTCGACGGTCTTCACGCCAAGGCTTACTTCGTCGAGCGCGGATCAAAGCTGCATATCCACGTCGGTTCCGCCAACGCAACGAACGCCGCCCTCATTCCAGGCCCTACAGGTCGAACGCGCAACGTGGAAATCATGGCGACCTTGATTGGCCCCAAGAGCCGCATGGGGACGATCGAAGAAGCCTTATTCTCGGAGGGATTTCAGCGACTTCTCGCGCCTTACGCGCCGTCCGAACCACCAAAGCAGGATGCTGCCGCGGCGGCTGAGGAGCTGCTTGAGACATTGCGAACGGAAATCGCCGCATTGCCGCTCGATGTTCATTGCACGCAGTTGCCGGATTCAGTTGCCCTCGAACTGGAAACCGCAGGCAAATTCTCGCCGATTGTGCTGCCTGAAGGTGTGAGCTGTTTCATTCGCCCGATCACGGTTGCAAATGAACGAGGGCATGACGCTAGGCCCTTGCTTCAAGGCATGGAGCAGAGGCAGGCGCTCGGCTCAGTTCCATTGGGCGACGTCACCCGTTGGTTGAGCGTGCGATTGCGGGAGGAGAAAACCGGCGTCCAATTGACCTTCACATTAGGGGCCCGGTTGGTTGACCTTCCTGATGGGCGCGATGCCGCGGTCCTTAGAGCTCACATCGCCAACGTCGAAAATTTTTTCCGGTACCTCACTCTGCTGCTCGGAAGCCTCGGTGAAGGCAGCTTTCTGGAAAGCGAACTTGCAGGCGAAGGTCAGTGGCTGCGACGGCTTGGACAAGGCGGAGCATCACTTCTCGAACCGATGGTGCGAGCGCTCAACCTCGGCAGCGGCGAGCTTTCAGAGATCGATCAGCTCATCAGACGCCTGGAAGGCCCACAGGGCGGTAAAAGCATCGTTCCGGAGGACTTTCTTTCCCTATGGACCAGCTTCGCACCACTCGTCTCCTCGAAGGCGCGCCGCCAATGACCTACCGAGCCGAGGAGCATCTGGAGCTGCTCAAGCCGTTCCAGCGCGCCACGGTGGAGTATGTCTTTCGGCGTCTTTTCACGGACGTAGCGCCCACTCGCCAGTTTCTCGTCGCCGATGAGGTTGGCCTCGGGAAAACCATGGTGGCTCGCGGTGTCATTGCCAAGGCGATCGAGGAGCTGATGGGGAAGGTCGACAGGATCGACGTTGTTTACATCTGCTCCAGCCAGGCGATCGCCGAACAGAACCTGAAATCCCTCAACGTGATCGGTTCCGCGACGAAGCCGCTGAACACTCGCCTCACGCTGCTACCGCTTGAGATCGGACAAGCGGAGGGAACTGCCTCAAGGCCGATCAATCTGATCAGTCTCACCCCTGGGACCGCCCTCGATTTGAAGTCATCGCTCGGCACCTCGAAGGAGCGCGCACTGATCTATGAAATGCTCAGGCCGAGGCTGGGCATTAGGCATCGCGGTGTCAGACGCGTGTTCCGCGGACGAGTCGCGGACGCCAATTGGATAGGCTGGACAGATTGGATACGCAGCCAGCCAATTTCCCCAGACATCGCCAAGGCGTTCAACGCAGCTGTCGGAGATGATTTCGTACGCAGGATCCAGGAGGCGTCAGAACTGGCGAGAGCCAACAAGAGCCCTGACTATCCGCCAGAGCTTCGCCCATCGGCCATCATCGGGGAGTTGCGCCGCGTTCTCGCGCGGATCTGTGTCGATGCGTTGAGCCCTGATCTGATCATTCTCGATGAGTTCCAGCGCTTTTCCGAATTGCTGCACGAGCACGACGAGGAGCTTTCCCCTGAGAAGGCGGCCGCTGCGGAACTCGCGCGCGCACTCTTTTCATATTCAGGACCTGACGGCTTGTGCACGGCGGTGAGAAAACCATCCAGTGAAGCGCCGGCGCTTGTGCTGGCACGGGCGGCGTAAAAG
>JARYGW010000259.1:0-8316 GCA_033792295.1 Allobosea sp. | reverse complement strand
CGTTGGCAAAGCTCACGATCGGGGGCAAAGCCAAGCATCGCTCCCCGCGTCGCGTTCCAACACATCACATCGACGCCGGCATCGGCGAGAAGATCGGCCGCAGTATCGAAGGTCTCCAGCCGGTACCGGGGAGGTGCGCCATCTTCGACGATCCCGCCATAAGGCACGCGCGCGACGCAAAGATCGATCTCCGGATGCGTCGCCAACATCTGTGTCGCCACGCGCTCCACAACGCGATTGGAAGATGGAACGATCATGCCGATGGCGCGGCGCCTGTGTTCTCGCTGGGACATCTGCTCACGCGTCGAAGGATGCAACGTCGACAGACAATAAGCAGGCAATGCAGTGGGTCGCCAGCCATGTGAGCCAGCAGGAATAGCCCTTTGGCAAGGCAGTAGCTTGGCTCCGCCCTAATCTACGCGCTCAGGTAGAAAATAGGACAAGGCTCCTATGCCTGCGCGTAGATCAACGCCATGAATTGGGCGAACCTGATGGCGCACCGTTGAACCTCGGATCTGTAGGTGAGCGATGTCCGCTTCCGCGCGATGCCCTGGTGTCGGGAGGTGGCGCTACCACAAAGTTGCCGACGACTTTTCCCGCTCCGCCACCGGCATAGCGAGATAGGCGCTCGATGACATCTCTGGATTGTCGAGCCAGCGATCCGCATAATAGGGCACCAATGGTTCGTAGGCATCGAAGACGCGCCGCAGATCACGGATCGCGTCGCCGCCCTCGGCCGGAAGCGGATTTGCCATGTCGATGCGCAGGTCGATGAGCGGCCGCTCGATGCCCGGCGCCGAGGCGATGAGGCCGGCTGATTTATGGCCGATCAGCTCGCCGCCGGCCGCTCCACCGGCCTCGATCGCCCGCATCAGCCGCTCGAAGAAGGGCAGGTCGCCGCTCCCTGCGAAGCTGTCGAAGATCGCGTCGACCACGCCCGGCCCGACGAGACCGTTGCCCATGGCCACGAAGCCCTCGCCGACCCGATGCCCGGTCCAGTGCGCGCCCTTCGACGGGCTGTGCGCAGCTGCGCGGCCATCGGCCGTCACGATGCCGATCTGGCGATAATCGTAGAAGCGGTCCTTCTGGCGGATCGCGCCCAGGATATCCTCCGGACTCCAGCCGCGAGCAGCGAGAGCGAGCCCCGTCAGCCCGTGCCGCCAGTCCGAATGGCATTGCGACGAGATCGCGGCGACGCCGCCACGCACATGGGGGCAGCGCGAGGCGACGCCGAGCGGGCTAGTGGCAAGGCAGATGCCAAGCAGATCGGATTCCGGGCAGCGGGCGACGATGGTGAAGGTCATGGAAAGCGTCCGGGTTGAGATTCAGAAAGGACGTGGCGCGACGGAGCGCGCGGCATAGATGTCAACGAGCGGCAGATACTCGGCATAGAGGCGCCTCAGATCCGCGAGCCCGCTACCGCCCTCGTCTATGGGGCTGGACGGAAGGTCGACCCTGAGATCGATCTGACTTTCCGCGCCGGGCGAACGCACCAGCAGCGAGGCCGAATTGATGGGGAACGCGTCGCCCAGAAGCGCTTTCGCGCCCTCGAGCGCGCGCAGCAGCCGGTCGGCCATCGGCAGGCCGCCGCTCTCGCGATGGGCGGTGACGACGGCGTCGAAAGTAGCCTCGCCGCGCGAAAGCCCATTGCCGAGCAGCAACAGATCCTGCCCGACACGATGGCCGGCCCAGCCGGTGGCCTGCGCGCCGGTATGGGCGCCGATCTGACCATCGGCGGTGAGGATGCCTATCTGACGATAGTCGAGCCAACGGTCATGCTGGCGCAGCGCTTCCAGAACCTCCGCCGCCGTCAGTCCGCAGCGCACGAGGTCGAGCGCGAGAGGCCCGACCTTGAGATTAGTGAAGCCCTGACTCGCCACGGCGGCGCGCCCGGTCTCGACATGCGGGCAGCGCGCTCCAATCGCGATCGAGCTCGATGCCAGCGCGATGCCGAGCGTGCCGTCCGCCGGGTCGCGCGCGAGCACGCTCAGCATCGTGCCCTTATGGGTGAGATCGATATTCATGCCGCGCGGCCCGGCTGGCGAAGCCTGGCTTCTTCCACGAAGCTATCGATGGCGCTTTCCGCCAGGCGGCGGATCAGCGCCTCGAGCCGGGCTTCGGCGGCAAGGTCTCCGAGATCGGGCAGCGAGATCGTCACCGTCCCGTGCCCGTGCGGGGCCGCATAGACCTCCGCCGCGCGCTCGGGATGCGCCTCGATATAAGCATCCAGGAAGATGCGCTCTTCCTCGGCGGTCAGTTCGGCCAGCTTGAGGATGGCGCGCACCTGGTTCGCCGGGATGGCGAGATCATAGGCCGGACTGGTGATCTGCGTCACGAAGCTGCGCGTGTGCCCGAGCTGCTCCGCGATAGCCTGGCGCGCGCCGGTGCCGCGCCGCTTCAGGAAGGTCTGAAGCAGAATCTTGTAGCGTCTGATGGGCATGAGGTCGTCGAACAGCTCGAAGGCGCGCGCGGTGGAGCTTGTGGTTTTCTTCGGTTTCGTCATGCCCCGACCAAACGACATTCTTGCGCCTTGGGCAAGCGGAATGTTTAGTAATCGACTTGCACAAGGAAACGCCTCGACTTCGCTTCCCATGCATCCTGAATGAGCATTCCGGCTTCTTATCGCCGCGCTGTGGCTGGCCGAACCTTTCGAATTCCGGCAGCCAAAATGGAAAATAAGTTAAATAAATCAAATATTAAATGAGACGTCACCCTGACCCTTTCACGCAAGGGACGCCAATGGCTCAATTTTCCCCTTGCTGGCTATCAAGTTTAGCTAATAAACTTTTTGCCGGTGATCACGCCAGCCCTGGGAGGGGTCATATGAAGGGATCAGCATTCTGGATGGGCGCAGCCGTCGCGCTCGCATTGGGAAGTCAGTCGCTCGTTGCGGCCCGCGCCGCCGAGCCGATCGTGATCGGCCTGTTCGGGCCGATGAGCGGAGAGCGATCGGCGCTCGGCTCGCGCTTCAAGGAGGCCGCGGCGATGTTCGCAGAAGAGGTGAACGCTTCGGGCGGCATCGGCGGGCGACAGGTCGAAGTCCGGGTGGAGGATACGCGTGGCGCTCCGCGCGAGGCGGCGACGCTCGCCCAGAAATTCGCTCAGGACCCTGCCGTTCTGGCGGTGGTCGGCGGACAGACCTCGACGGAATCGATGGCGGCCGGGCCGATCCTCGCGGAGGCCAAGCTGGCTCAGGTGGCACCCACCGCGAGCCACCCGGACTACGTGAAGATCAGCCCCTACCAGTTCCGGACCACGCCGACACAGTCATCCATGGTGCAGCCGCATGTCGACATGCTGCTCAAGAAGCTCGGCATGAAGAAGGTCGCGATCGTCTACTTCAAGGATGATTGGGGCATGGTCACCAACGACCTGGTCGGCAAACGCCTGAAAGAGCTCGGCGCCGAGGTCGTCCTATCCGAGGCGATGATCCCGGAGACGCGGGACTTCCGTCCGCTCGTCACCAAGATCAAGGCCGCCGGCCCCGACGGCGTGTTCCTCGTCAGCCACTACGCGGAATCGGCACTGTTCATGCAGCAGCTTCGCCAGGCCGACCCGAACCTGAAGGTCGCGGGCACCGACACGCTGAACGATCCGAAATTCATCGAGCTGGCTGGCGGCGCGGCGGAAGGCGTGGTGATGCCGACGCAGTTCCTCGCCGATGCCCCGGAGGCGATCAAGTTCTCGAAAGCCTATGAGGCCAAGTTCGGCAAGGAACCCAACTACTACTCCGCCTTCACCTGGGACGCGATGCTGATCGTCACCAGCGCGATGAAACAGCTCGTCGCCGACGGCAAGCCGCTCACCCGCCAGGCCATCCGCGACCAGATCGCCTCCGCCGCGCCGATCCAGGGCGTCAGCGGCAGCCTGAAATACGAAGGCTCGGGCGATCTCGGCGAGCGTTCGATCAACTACATCGTCGTGAAGGGCAAGGGCTACCAGCCCTTCAACTGAACCGTCGTCGCCGGCTGCCGGCCTCGGAAGGGACCCCGCATCATGGTCGAATTCCTCAGCCAGATCCTGAACGGACTGGTGATCGGGAACGTCTACGCGCTCGTTGCCATCGGCTTCTCGCTGATCTTCGGCGTCACCAACCTGATCAACTTCGCCCAGGGCTCTCTCCTGATGCTCGGCGCGCTTTTCGCCTTCACCGGCGTCCGGCTGGGGCTGCCCTTGCCCCTCGCCGCGCTCGGCTCGGTCGCGGTCACCACTGCGGTCGGCATGTTGATCGAGCGGGTGGCACTGCGCCCGCTCGAAAACGCTCCCTGGATCGCACCGCTGCTCTCGACGCTCGCGATCACCTTCATCCTCGACCAGGCGGCCGAGATCATCTGGACGCCCGAGGCCCATGCCTTCCCGAACCCGCTCTCGGGCTACAGCGTCACCATCGGCGCGGCCTATGTCACCGGCATGGACGCCGCCATCCTGGCCATCTCGCTGATCGCCATGGTTTCCCTCTATCTCTTCCTGACGCGCAGCTGGGCGGGGCGCGCGCTCAGGGCGATGTCGCAGGACATGGACGCCGTCCGGCAGATGGGCGTGCACACGGACCGGCTGCGCCTGCTCGCCTTCGGCCTCGGCTCGGCACTCGCAGCCGTCGCCGGCGTCATGGTCGCGATGTACTACCAGACGGTCTATCCGCAGATGGGCGTGCCCTTCGGCCTCAAGGGTTTCACGGCCGCGCTGCTCGGCGGGCTGGCGAGCATCCCCGGCGCGGTCGCCGGCGGCCTTCTGCTCGGCGTGCTCGAGGCGCTGGCCGTCGGCTATGTCGGCGAGGGCTTCCGCGACATGGTCGCCTTCGGCATCCTCCTCGTCATCCTCACCTTCCGCCCGCAGGGCCTGTTCGGCGACAAGCGGCTCGACGCGCTCGGCGGCTCGCGCGGCGCTTCCGGAGTCATGCCCTCGACCAGCATTCTGATCGGCCAGGGCGGCCAGCCCTTGCCGCAGGTCCGGCTGCTCGCCCTGCCCTATCCTTTGCTCGCGCTGGCGGTGGCGGCCTGCGCCGTCCTGCCCCTTCTACCGGTCTCGCCCTACATCGTGCAGGTCGCGCTGCAGGTCGCGATCTTCGCCCTGCTCGCAGCGGGGCTGACCATGCTGTCGGGCGCCTCCGGCATCATGTTCCTCGGCTTCTCCGGCTTCTTCGGCGTCGGGGCCTATGTCGCTGCGCTCAGCGCCAAGCAGGGCGCGCCGGCCGATCTCGCCCTGCTCGCGGCCGCGCTGGTCTGTGCGGCGCTGGCCGGTCTCGTCGGTCTCCTCTGCTCCGGGCTGACGGGGCATGTCGTCGGCCTCGCGACGCTCGCCATCGGCGTGCTGATCTGGCTCGTCCTGCTCAACTGGACTGATGTCACCGGCGGTCCCAACGGCGTCTTCGGCATCCCCCGCCCCTCGCTGTCCTTCCTGCGCGACGTGCCGATGAGTTCGGTCTCGGCGCAGTACTGGCTGGCGCTGGCACTGCTCGTGCTGGTCGTGCTCGCGGTCGGCCGGCTGCTTGCCTCGCCCCTCGGGCTGAGCTGGCGCGCCATCCGGGAGGACCGTGTCGCCGCCCATGCGGCGGGCCTGCCGGTGCGGCGTTATCTCGTCACCGCCTTCGTCCTCGCCGGGGTCTGCGCGGGCCTGGCGGGCGGGCTCTTCGCCTTCCTCCAGCGCTTCATCAGCCCCGACAGCTTCCGCCTCGACACCTCCTTCCTGATGGTCGCGATCATCGTGCTGGGCGGCCTCGGCAACCTCACAGGAGCCCTTCTGGGCGCAGCCGCTCTGATCGTGCTGCCCGAGACGCTGCGCGAGGCGGCCGAGTTCCGGATGATCCTGTTCGGGCTGGTCCTCTACCTCACGCTGCGGTTCCGCCCGCAGGGCATTGCAGGAGTCCGCTGATGCACGGCACGCGCATCCAGCCAGAGGCCGAAGGGCTCGCCCTTTCCGGCGTCGAGGTTTCCTTCGGAGGCCTCAAGGCGATCGGCGGCGTCGACCTCAAGGTGGCGCCCGGCGAATTCGTCGGCATCGTCGGCCCCAACGGCGCCGGTAAATCGACTTTGATCCAGGCCGTCACCGGCTTCGTCAGACCGAGCGCAGGAACCATCGTCTTCGCCGGAAGCCGCCTCGATGGACGGGCTCCGGAGGATATCGCGGCACTCGGCGTCGCCCGCACCTTCCAGACCAGCCGCGTCTTCCCGGCGCTGACGATCGCCGAGAGCGTCCGGGTCGGCGCCCAGCGCGGGCTGATCGGCGGAGGGCGCTCGCCGGCGCGTTTCGGCAGCTTGATGGAGCCGCTCGGTGCGCTGTTCGGTGTCGGCGGCTACGACGTGGCCGCTCGCGAAGCGGACGAAAAGATCGAGGAGATCCTCAAGCTCTTCGGCGAGCGGCTCTGGCCGCGTCGCGACCGGCCGACCCACAGCCTGTCATACGCCAACCGTCGTCGCCTCGACATCGCCCGTGCGCTCGCGACGTCGCCGGACCTGCTGCTGCTCGACGAGCCGACGGCCGGCATGAACCCGACCGAGAGCCACGAGCTCGCCGACCTGCTGATCGAGATGCGCCGCCGTTTCCCCGCGATGGCCATCGTCATGGTCGAGCACAAGCTCGACATCGTCCGCCGGTTGACCGAGCGCACGATCGTCATGGCGCAGGGCAAGGTGATCGTCGACGACGAGCCGGACCGTGCCTTCGCCGACCCGCAGGTTGCCGCCGCCTATCTCGGCCAGGGCGGCGCAGCCGCCCGCAGCCAGGTCGTCGTGAAGGGCCATCTCGACCACGGCCCCGAGACGCCCATGCCCGGCCCGAGCGAGAGCCCCGCGATCGAGCTCAAGGATGTCGACATCTTCTACGGGCCTATCCAGGCGCTGTTCGGCGTCTCGCTCAAGGTCGGGCGCGGCGAGGCGGTCGCGGTCCTCGGCGGAAACGCCTCCGGCAAGTCCACCACCATCAAGACCGTGCTGCGCCTCGTCACGCCCCGCAAGGGCGAGATCAGGCTCTATGGCCAGCCGCTGCAGGCCAGGAGCACGGCCGAGGTGATTGCCCAGGGCATCGCCTCGATCCCCGAAGGCCGGCGCATGTTTGCCGAGCTGACCGTGCGCGACAACATCCTGATGGGCGCCTATGCCCGGCGTGACGCGCCGCGTGCCCGGCTTGAGCGCGATATCGAGGCCGTGGTCGCCGAGTTCCCCTGGCTTTCGAGCCGGCTGGAGCAGCTCGCCGGCACGCTGTCCGGCGGCGAGCAGCAAATGGTCGCGATGGCACGCGCCTGGCTCCGCAAGCCGCTCGTCCTGTGCATCGACGAGCCCTCGATGGGCCTGTCGCCGCTGATGGTCGACCGCGTCTACGAGATCCTCGCGCGCTGGAAGTCGCAGGGTTTGACGATCCTCATGGTCGAGCAGAGCGCCAACAAGGCGCTGGAACTGGTCGACCGGGCCTATGTGCTGCGCAACGGCATCGTCTCGCTCGAAGGCTCGGCCGATGAGCTGCGCGAGAACCCGGCCGTTCGCGAGGCCTATCTGGGCGGAGGCAACATCGCGCCCTCCGCTTCCGCGTCCTCGGGCCTCGCGCCCGGTTCCGTTCACTGATCCGGCCGCGAAGAGCCGTTCCACCTCAGGAGTACGCTACGATGGGTTTGCGTGTTGGTGTCGATATCGGCGGCACATTCACAGATTTCGCGGTCCTTGACCCCGACACCGGTCATTTCGAGATCGGCAAGGTGCTGAGCACCCCGGCCGATCCGGCCGAGGCGGTGATCGAGGGGCTGAAGGCCCGCATGGCCCAGAGCGGCCGGCAGATGGGTGAGATCAGCGAGGTCGTGCACGCCACCACGATCGCGACCAACACCGTGATCCAGCGTAAGGGTCCGCCGACCGCGCTGATCACCACCAGGGGCTTCCGCGACGTCATCCTGATCGGCCGGCAGAAACGCTACGAGCTCTACGACAACATGGCCGGCCGGCCCCTGCCGCTGGTGCCGCGCGACTTCGTCTTCGAGATCGATGAGCGCATGCTGTTCACCGGCGACGTGCATACGGCACTCGACGAGGCCGGCGCCCGCAAGGTCGCGCGGGAACTCGCGCGCCGCGGCATCGTCGCGGTCGCGATCTGCTTCCTGCACTCCTATGCGAATCCGGCGCATGAGCGCCGCGTCGCCGAGATCCTGCGCGAGGAAGCGCCCGATCTGATGGTCTCGGTCTCCAGCGAGGTTTCGCCGCTCTATCGCGAGTTCGAGCGGACCAGCACGACCGTGATGAACGCCTATGTCATGCCGGGCGTCGCCTCCTATGTGGAGCGGCTCGACATGCAGTTGCGGGCGCTCGGCGCGCAGGTTCCGATGCTGATCAT
>JARYGW010000258.1:0-8346 GCA_033792295.1 Allobosea sp. | reverse complement strand
TGCTTCAGCACCTCTTCGATCCCTTCGTCACCACCAAGGCGCAGGGAAGTGGCCTTGGACTTGCACTCGTTGCCAAAGTGATCGGGGATCACGGCGGCATCGTCGAATGCGAGTCCGTGCCCCGCCGCACCAGTTTCAGGATTCTCCTGCCCCTGCATCAGCGCACGGGGCAGGCAACGTAAGGCCTACGCGAACACATGCCGACTGGGAACATCCTCGTAGCCGACGACGACGCCGCGATCCGCACGGTCCTCAACCAGGCGCTCGCCAGGGCCGGTTACGAGGTTCGCACGACGGGACAGGCGGCCACGCTCTGGACTTGGGCGGCGCAGGGCCTCGGCGATCTCATCATCACCGACGTCGTCATGCCCGACGGCAACGCCTTCGACCTGCTTCCGCGCATCAAGCGGGTGCGGCCGGAGCTGCCGATCATCGTCATGAGCGCGCAGAATACCTTCATGACCGCGATCAAGGCCTCCGAGCGCGGCGCCTACGAATACCTGCCGAAGCCCTTCGACCTGAAGGAGCTCGTCGCCATTGTTGGACGCGCCATGTCGCGGCCACGCGGAGACGCTGCCCGCACGCAGATGGGAGAGGCCGAGGATATCCCGCTGATCGGCCGCTCGCCCGCGATGCAGGATGTCTACCGGGCGCTCGCGCGCCTGATGCCGATCGACCTCACGGTGATGATCAATGGTGAGTCCGGCACCGGCAAGGAATTGGTGGCACGCGCGCTGCACGATTACGGCAAGCGCAAGAACGGACCTTTCGTCGCCATCAACATGGCGGCGATCCCGAAGGATCTGATCGAATCGGAGCTTTTCGGCCATGAGAAAGGCGCCTTCACCGGCGCGTTGACGCGCTCCTCCGGTCGCTTCGAGCAGGCGGAAGGCGGCACGCTCTTCCTCGACGAGATCGGCGACATGCCGATGGAGGCGCAGACCCGCCTGCTGCGCGTGCTCCAGCAGGGCGAATACACCACTGTCGGCGGGCGCACGCCGATCAAGACCAATGTCCGCATCGTCGCCGCGACCAACAAGGATTTGCGCATCTCGATCGCGCAGGGCCTGTTCCGCGAGGATCTGTTCTTCCGGCTGAACGTCGTCCCGATCCGCCTCCCGCCCTTGCGCGAGCGCGTCGAGGACATCCCCGATCTCGTCCGCCATTTCTTCTCACTGGTCGAGAAGGAGGGCCTGCCGCGCAAGCAGGTCGATTCGGAAGCAATGGACGTGATGCGTCGTTATCGCTGGCCGGGAAACGTCCGCGAGCTGGAGAATCTGGTCCGGCGCCTGGCGGCGCTCTATCCACAGGAAACCATCACCGCCCCGATCGTCGAGGCCGAGCTGCAGCCGGCAGTGGCAACGCCGGGCAGCTCCGGCGCCAACATCGCTCCCGAGCGGGCAGAGACGCTCTCGGGCGCCGTGGAACGCCATCTCGGCCAATATTTCGGTGGTTTCGGCGATAATATCCCGCCTCCGGGGCTCTATCATCGCATCCTGCGCGAGATCGAGCCGCCGTTGATCGCGGCGGCGCTTGCCGCGACCCGGGGCAACCAGATCCGCGCTGCGGAGCTACTCGGCCTCAACCGCAACACCTTGCGCAAGAAGATCCGCGAGCTCGACATGCAGGTGGTGCGCACGCCGCGCTGAGCGCAGCCAGCTCCGCCTTGTCTATGTCATATTTTGACAACACCGTTGCGGCGGCGCATCAGTGACGGATGGGAGCGTGGCCATCGCTGCTGCGCGCCCTTGGAGTTGTCAGATATCGTGTCGGTTTCCGTGAGTGACACCAGAATCGTGCCGCGCGCCGAGGAGAAGTCGCGCCACGTCTCGGGGTGGATCGGCGGAATCATCGTCGTCCTGGCTCTGGTCTCGGCACTGCTGACCTTCCTCGTGCTGTCCGGTGCGACGCCGATCGCGCCGGTGCATGAGGTCGTCATCGGCGTCTTCGTGCTGAATGCGCTGCTGATCCTGGCGCTGATGGTGATCGTCATCTTCGAGGCCGCGGTGCTGATCAGGGCCCGCAAGGCGGGGGCGGCGGCGGCGGGCCTCCATGTCCGTATCGTCGGCCTGTTCAGCTTCATCGCGGCACTCCCGGCGATTCTCGTCGCCGTCATCGCAACGGTGACCATCGAACGCGGGCTTGAACCCTGGTTCTCGGACCGGATGCGCGATGCCATCTTCAAGTCGGTCGAGGTGGCGGATGCCTATGCGGCCAGCCAGTGCAAGTCGCTCGGCCGCGAGATCCGCATCCTGGTTGACGACCTCACCCGAGCAAAGCCGGCCTTCGACGTTGACCGCAAATGGTTCGACAACTTCATGACGGCGCGGGCGACCGCGCTCGGTGTCCCCGTCGCAGCGATCATGCAGCCGCCGGACAAGACGATCGCGCGCGCCAATATCGACGTGCTCAAGGACCCGCCGAAACCGGACCAGGCAGCCTTCGACGATGCGCAGGCGTCGTCGGATCCGATCTGCGTCATCCCGCGCAACAGCAGGATCTTCGGGGCGCTGATAAAACTGCCGAACTACGACAACAACTTCCTCTACATCGCCCGGGAGGTCGATCCGCTGGCGGTCGAATTCCCGGCGGTCGCGCGGGGCGCTGCGGTCGAATACCTCTCGATCGATGCGCGCCGGAAAGGCGTCCAGATCGCTTTCGCCTCGATGTACGGCCTGATCGCATTGATCCTGCTGCTCTCGGCGATCTGGCTCGGCCTGAGCTTCGCCAACCGGCTGGTTGCGCCCATCCGGCGCATGATCCACGCCGCCGATCAGGTTTCGAGCGGTAACTTCTATGTGCAGGTGCCGATCAAGCGCTCGGAGGGCGATCTCGCTCATCTCGGCGAGACCTTCAACAAGATGACGGCCGAGTTGCGCCGGCAGCGCGACGGGCTGGTCACGGCGAGCGAGGTGATCGACCGGCGCCGGCGCTTCACCGAGACCGTGCTGTCCGGTGTCTCGTCAGGCGTGCTCAGCCTCGACAACGAAGGCCATATCACCATCATCAACCGCTCGGCCGAGAGCCTGCTCGGCACGGGCGGGCGGCTGCCGGGCAAGCCCATCGCGGAAATTGCGCCAGAGGTGGCGAGCTTCGTCGCCGACGCGCTGCATGGCCGCCAGCGCCACAGCTCCGGACAGGTGACGATCTCCCGGGCTGGGCAGGACCGCGTGGTCAATGTCCGCGCCGTGCATGAGGGCGAGGGGGTCAATGCCGGTCTCGTCGTGACGCTCGACGACATCACCGATCTCGTCTCGGCGCAGCGTACGGCCGCCTGGGCCGATGTCGCCCGGCGCATCGCGCATGAGATCAAGAACCCTCTGACACCGATCCAGCTCTCGGCCGAACGCATCAAGCGCCGCTTCGGCAAGGTCATCACCGAGGGCAAGGAGGTCTTCGACCAGTGCACGGAGACGATCGTCCGACAGGTCGAGGATATCCGGCGCATGGTCGACGAGTTCTCGTCCTTCGCCCGCATGCCGAAACCGGCGTTGCTGCGCGAGGACATCGTCGAGACGGTTCGGCAGATCGTCTTCCTGTGGCGGGTCGGCAATCCGGAGACGAAGATCGAGGAGAACCTGCCGTCGGTGGTCGTGCAGGCCCGCTTCGACCGGCGCCTGATCTCGCAGGCGCTGACCAATGTCATCAAGAACGCGACTGAAGCCATCGAGGCGGTGCCGCCGGAAGAGCGGGGGCAGGGGCTGATCCAGGTCGAGTTCGAGCGCTGGGGCGACGGCCGGATCGTCATCGACGTTACCGACAACGGCAAGGGCCTGCCCGCCGATCAGCGCCAGAAGCTGCTCGAGCCCTATATGACCACCCGCGAGGGTGGGACCGGCCTCGGCCTCGCGATCGTCGGCAAGATACTGGAAGACCATGGCGGCGGGATCGAGCTGCTCGATCGGGCCGACGGAATGCGCGGTGCGCGCATTCGACTCTGGTTTCCCGAAACAGGCCCGGCACAGGAGGCCGACAACGGCGAGGAGGCTGCCGGAACAGGCGGCGCCGCGCCCGATCAAGAGATGCAGAATGGGACACGCCTATGAGTGCTGACATCCTGGTAGTGGACGACGAGGTCGATATCCGCGATCTGGTCGCCGGCCTTCTCGAAGACGAAGGCTATCGGACCCGCAAGGCCGGCTCCGCCGACGAAGCGCTGACAGCGATCGCCGCGCGCCGGCCGAACCTCGTCTTCCTCGACATCTGGCTTCAGGGGAGCCGCCTCGATGGGTTGCAGGTGCTGGAACTCATCAAGGAGAGCCACCCGGACCTTGCCGTGGTGATGATCTCGGGCCACGGCAACATCGAGACGGCCGTCTCGGCGATCAAAAGCGGCGCCTACGACTTCATCGAAAAGCCGTTCAAGGCCGACCGGCTGGTTCTCGTCGCCGAGCGTGCGCTGGAGGCCTCGCGCCTGCGCCGCGAGGTCCGCGAGCTCAAGACCCGATCGGTCCAGGCCAATCGCATCGTCGGCCGCTCGACCGTGGTGAACCAGCTGCGCCAGACGATCGAGCGCGTTGCGCCGACCAATGCGCGCGTACTCATCACCGGCGAACCCGGATGCGGCAAGGAACTCGCGGCCCGCACCCTCCACGAGGCTTCGAGTCGTTCGACAGGTCCATTCGTCGTTATCAATGCGGCGACGATCACTCCCGAGACGATGGAGGAAGAGCTCTTCGGCGTCGAGGGCGGGGATGGACGCTCGCGCCGCATCGGCGCCCTCGAGGAAGCACATGGCGGCTCGCTCTATATCGACGAGATCGGCGACATGCCGCGCGAGACGCAGAATCGCATCCTGCGCGTGCTGGTCGATCAGAACTTCCAGCGCCTGGGGGGCGCCACGCGCGTCCATGTCGACGTCCGCATCATTTCCTCGTCCAGCCGCGACCTGGCGCAGCTCATCAGCGACGGGCGCTTCCGCGAGGATCTCTATCACCGCCTCAGCGTCGTGCCGATCAAGGTGCCGCCGCTGTCCGAGCGGCGCGAGGACGTGCCGGAGCTGATCGAGTTCTTCATGGACCAGATCTCGATCGCGAGCGGCCTGCCCAAGCGTCGGATCGGCTCGGATGCGATGGCCGTGCTGCAGTCGCATGAATGGCCGGGCAATGTCCGTGAGCTGCGCAACAATGTCGAACGGCTGATGATTCTGACCAAGGGTGACCCGAACTCCGAAATCACGGTCGAGATGCTGCCCGCCGAAGTCGGCGCGATGGTCCCGACGACGCCGTCTGGCTCCGGCGGCGAGCGGCTAATGAGCCTGCCGCTGCGCGATGCGCGCGAGATTTTCGAGCGTGAGTATCTGATCGCCCAGATCGCACGCTTCTCGGGCAATATCTCGCGCACGGCTGAGTTTATCGGCATGGAGCGCTCGGCGCTGCACCGCAAGCTCAAGTCGCTCGGCGTCGGCTGAAGGCCCTTGTCAGGCGCCGAATGCATGCGCATTTGCGCGAAACGCAGGTTCGATGCTCAAAAACACGGCTTTGCTGCACTTGCGTTGCGTGCGAAGTCAACGATCTAATGTGATGTCGGTGTCTCGGGGTCGGCGAGGTGGCTCGCCTGCCAGAACGGGACGAATTGGATCGCGGATACAATCCGATCGGCGATCCCAACAATAGGGACTACCCATGGCCGCAGAGCGGGCTCAAAATCTCCAGGACACTTTCCTCAACCACGTTCGCAAGCAGAAGATTCCGCTGACGATTTTCCTCGTCAACGGCGTCAAGCTGCAAGGCGTCGTCACCTGGTTCGATAATTTCTGCGTGCTGCTGCGGCGTGACGGCCACTCGCAGCTCGTCTACAAGCACGCGATCTCGACCATCATGCCGGGGCACCCTGTGCAGCTGTTCGAGCCCGAGGACACGGACAAGAACTGATTTGGCGGTTAGCCGCGCAGACGCCAAGGAACGGGCGGCCGTAAAGGTCACAGGGCCTAAGCCGCTCGACGAAATCGAACGCGAGATCGCGGCGAATACGCGCGCCTATGTCGTGGGCCCGTATCTCCAGAAGAGGGGCGCCGCGATCGACAGCAACCAGCGCTCCTTTGCCGCCCGCCTGGACGAGGCGGTCGGCCTCGCCGCCGCGATCGACCTCACCGTGGTCGAGGCCGTACAGGTCGTGCTGACGGCCCTGCGGCCAGCCACCTATCTCGGCAAGGGTAAGGTCGACGAGCTGGCGGAGCGCATCAGGATCGACGAGATCGGTCTCGTTGTGATGGATTGTGCGCTTTCGCCGGTGCAGCAGCGCAATCTCGAGAAAGCCTTCGGCTGCAAGGTCATCGACCGCACGGGCTTGATTCTCGAAATCTTCGGACGACGCGCGCGCACCAAGGAAGGCGCGCTCCAGGTCGAGCTCGCCCATCTGAACTACCAGAAGAGCCGGCTCGTGCGCTCCTGGACCCATCTCGAACGCCAGCGCGGCGGCTTCGGCTTCCTTGGCGGCCCCGGCGAGACCCAGATAGAAGCGGACCGACGCATCATCCAGGAGCGGATGAGCAAAATCGAACGCGATTTGGAGCAGGTGAAGCGGACCCGTTCGCTGCATCGCGCCAGCCGCAAACGCGTGCCTTATCCGATCGTTGCGCTGGTCGGTTACACCAATGCCGGAAAATCGACCCTGTTCAATCGACTGACCTCGGCCGAGGTACTGGCGCAGGACATGCTCTTCGCCACGCTCGACCCGACGGCGCGCGCGATCAAGCTGCCGCATGGCGCCCGGATCATGCTCTCCGACACCGTCGGTTTCATCTCCGACCTGCCGACACAGCTCGTCGCCGCCTTCCGCGCCACGCTGGAGGACGCGATCGAGGCCGATGTGCTGCTGCATGTCCGAGACGTGTCGCATGAGGACACCCAGGCACAGGCCGCCGACGTTCAGGCGATCCTGCGCGATCTCGGCATCAACCCGGATGACGGCCAGCGCGTGATCGAGGTCTGGAACAAGGCCGATTTGCTCGATGCCGAAGAACGCGCCCGGCAGCTCGAAGTGGCGGCCCATCGGCCGGAAGGGGCCCGCCCCGTGCTCGTCTCGGCTCTGACCGGGGAGGGGATGGACCGCCTGACCGCAGCCATCGAATCCCGTATCGCCCGGAGTCGGCCCGTCTATGCGCTCGAGCTGGCGCCGGGGGATGGCAAGTCGCTGGCCTGGCTCCATGCCAACGGCGAAATCCTGGCTCGCGAAGATGAGGCGGAAGGCGGGCTCAGGCTGACCGTGCGCCTGCCGCCGGAGCGGGAAGGGGCCTTCAATGCGCGCTTTCCGGAGGCCGAGCGGCAGGGATAGACGTCGTCGCAGCGAGACACGAAGCGACGAAGCAATCCAGCCGGGCTGAATTGAACGTTTCGGCTCGGCCTCCTTGGATTGCCTCGCTCTGCTCGCAATGGCGGTTTAACCACGCGTTTTCTCGGCCTTTTTCACGGCCTGCCAGAGCGCTTCCATCTCGTCGAGGCTGGCGTCCTCGGCCGTTCGACCTTCAGCTTCGAGCGCCGCCTCTATGCCCTTGAAACGTCGCTCGAACTTGATGTTCGCTGCGGCGAGGCACCCTTCCGGGTCGGCGTCGACATGACGGGCGAGGTTTGCGATGACGAAGAGGAGATCGCCAATCTCCTCATGAATCGCGGCCTTGTCGCCGCTGGCGAGCGCCTCGTCGATCTCCTGCGCTTCCTCGCGAATCTTGTCGAGTACGAGGCGCGCATCGTTCCAATCGAAGCCGACGGTCGAGGCGCGTGCCTGCAGTTTCCAGGCACGGGTGAGGGCGGGCAGGCTGTGCGGCACGCCGGCGAGTACGCCCCGGTCTTCCTCTTGCGGTGGCGAGCCCGCGGCAGCGCGCGCGGCGGCCTTGTCGGCCTTCTCCCGTGCCTTGATCTGGTGCCAGAGCACCTTGACCTCGGCCGGTGACAGGTCCCGCGTATCGCCGAAGACATGGGGATGGCGGCGGACCAGCTTCGAGGTGATCGCCTCAACGACGTCCGGAAAGGCGAAGGAGCCTTCCTCTTCGGCCATGCGGGCGTGGAAGACGACCTGCAGGAGGAGGTCGCCCAGCTCGTCCTTGAGATCGAGCTTGTCGCCCCGTGCGATCGCATCGGCGACCTCATAGGCTTCCTCGACCGTGTAGGGGGCGATCGAGGCGAAATCCTGCTCCAGATCCCAGGGGCAGCCGGTTCCGGGCGTGCGGAGCGCGGCCATGATCTCGATCAGCCGGGCGATGTCGCGGGAAGGTTTCAAGGCTGCCATGTCTCCGCTGCAACTTGTCCCGAAGTGAAGTAGCCTCCTCCCATGATTCAAGTCACCCCGTCCATTGCGATCGACGAGAGCGAGATCGAGGAAAGCTTCGTGCGCGCCTCCGGTCCCGGC
>JARYGW010000257.1:271-8457 GCA_033792295.1 Allobosea sp. | reverse complement strand
TGAAGGACGATCGCGACAAGAACTTCGTCGCGACCAACCAGGACGGAACGACGGTCAACCGCTGGCTGACCACGGGCTTCCTGGCCGCTTCGGCCACCACGAACGAAACGGCCTTCCTGACCTACAAGGTCGTGCGAAGCGCGGGGATATTGGCGTTCGACAACCAGGCGCGTGTCTGACACGGACCGACGGTGGCCAGTCTGGCCCCAACATTCGGTCGCGGTGCGATGACCAACTCCTGGACGGACATCAAGAACACCGACCTCGTCATCGTCATGGGCGGCAATGCCGCCGAGGCGCATCCGTGCGGCTTCAAATGGGTCACTGAGGCGAAAGCCCAACGCGGCGCGAAGCTGATCGTCGTCGATCCCCGCTTCACGCGCACGGCCTCGGTCGCGGATTTCTATGCGCCGATCCGGCAGGGTACGGACATCGCCTTCCTGCTCGGCGTGATGAAGTACTGCATCGATAACGACAAGATCCAGCACGACTACGTGCGCGCCTTCACCAATGCGCCCTATCTCGTGAAGGAGGGCTTCGGCTATGAGGACGGCCTGTTCACCGGCTATGACGAGGCCAAGCGCGCCTATGACAAGTCAAGCTGGGAATACGAGCTCGGGCCGGACGGCTATGTCCAGATCGACGAGACGCTGCAGCACCCGCGCTCGGTCTACCAGCTCCTGAAGAAGCACATCGCCGTCTACACGCCGGAGATGGTCGAGCGCATCTGCGGCACGCCGAAGGACAAGTTCCTAACGATCTGCAAGATGATCGCGGAGACCTCCGCGCGCGACAAGGTCATGACCTCGATGTACGCGCTCGGCTGGACGCAGCACTCCAAGGGCTCGCAGAACATCCGCTCGATGGCGATGTTGCAACTGCTGCTCGGCAATATCGGCCTGCGCGGCGGCGGCATGAACGCGCTGCGCGGGCACTCCAACATCCAGGGGCTCACCGATATCGGCCTGATGTCGAACCTGATCCCGGGCTATCTGACGCTCGGGACCGACAAGGAGGTCGATTTCGCGACGTATATGTCGACGCGCGGCTTCAAGCCGCTCAGGCCCAACCAGATGAGCTACTGGCAGAACTACAAGAAGTTCATGGTGAGCTTCCTGAAGTCGATGTGGGGCCCGGCGGCCACGACGGAGAATGACTTCGCCTATCAGTGGCTGCCGAAGCTCGACATCCCGAGCTACGACATGCTGAAGATCTTCGACCTGATGCATCAGGGCAAGGTCAACGGCTATTTCTGCCAGGGCTTCAACCCACTGCTCTCGCTGGCGAATCGCGGCAAGGTCGCGGAATCGCTGGCGAAGCTGAAGTTCCTGGTGGTGATGGACCCGCTCCAGACGGAGACGGCGCGGTTCTGGAAGGACGAGGGCGTCTACAACGACGCCAAGCCCGCCGACATCCAGACCGAGGTCTTCGAGCTGCCGACGACCTGCTTCGCGGAGGACGAGGGCTCGCTGGTCAATTCCGGCCGCTGGCTGCAATGGCACTGGCCGGGCGCCGAGCCTCCGGGCGAGGCGAAATCCGACAACTGGATCATGGCGCAGCTCCATATCCGGCTGCGCGCGCTCTACAACAAGGAAGGCGGCGCCTTCCCCGATCCGATCGTCAACCTCCACTGGCCCTATCGCGATCCGGGCGAGCCGGAAGCCGACGAGATGGCGAGGGAGATGAACGGCTATGTCGTCTCCACCGTGACCGACCCGGCCGATCCGACCAAGGTGGTGCTGGAGAAGGGCAAGCAGCTCGACACCTTCGGGCAGTTGCGCGACGACGGCTCGACCGCCTGCGGCTGCTGGATCTATTCCGGCTGCTGGACCGAGAAGGGCAACATGATGGCCCGTCGCGACACCAGCGATCCGGGCAATACGGGTGCCTATCTCGGCTGGGCCTTCGCCTGGCCGGCGAACCGGCGCATCCTCTACAACCGCGCCTCCGCCGATATCGACGGCAAGGCCTGGGATCCGAAGCGCAAGCTGATCGAGTGGAACGGCGCGAGCTGGACCGGCTACGACGTGCCCGACATCGCGCCGACGGCCAAGCCACGGGATGTCGGCCCCTACATCATGAACCCGGAAGGGACGGCGCGGCTGTTCGCGCGCGGCATGATGGTCGACGGCCCCTTCCCGGCCCATTACGAGCCGTTCGAGAGCCCGGTCGCAAACGTGCTCGCCCCCAAGATCCGCGGCAACCCGGCCGCGCGCATCTTCAAGGACGATCTCGCGGCGCTGGGGACCTCGGACAAGTTCCCCTATGCGGCGACCTCCTACCGCCTCACCGAGCATTTCCACTTCTGGACGAAGCATGTCTGGGTGAATGCGGTGCTGCAGCCGGAGTTCTTCGTCGAGATCAGCGAACAGCTCGCCGCCGAGAAGGCGATCCAGAACGGCGGCTGGGTGAAGGTCTCGTCGAACCGCGGCTCGGTCTATGCCAAGGCGACGGTGACCAAGCGCATCAAGCCGCTGATCTGCGACGGCAAGACCGTCCATGTGGTCGGCATCCCGCTCCATTGGGGCTTCACCGGTGCGGCCAGGAAGGGCTTCGGCCCCAACAGCCTCACCCCGTTCGTCGGCGACGCCAACATCCAGACGCCCGAGACCAAGGCGTGGCTGGTGAATGTCGAGCCGTCCAACGGACCGGCGACGAGCTAGGGAGGCGGCGATGGGTTTGCAAAGTCAGGACTTCGCCCGCATCTCGGCGACCAATATGCGGCCGCCGGACGTTCGTCACGATTTCGAGGTGGCGAAGCTCATCGACGTCTCGAAATGCATCGGCTGCAAGGCCTGCCAGTCGGCCTGCCTCGAATGGAACAACCTGCGCGAGGAGATCGGCTTCAATGTCGGCTCCTACACCAACCCGCACGACCTGACGCCGAACAGCTGGACGCTGATGCGGTTCACCGAATGGGAGAACCCGCAGAGCGGCAATCTCGAATGGCTGATCCGCAAGGATGGCTGCATGCATTGCGCCGATCCGGGCTGCCTCAAGGCCTGCCCCTCCCCCGGCGCGATCGTGCAGTACAACAACGGCATCGTCGACTTCGTCTCGGAGAACTGCATCGGCTGCGGCTACTGCGTGAAGGGCTGCCCCTTCAACATCCCGCGCATCAGCCAGACCGACCACAAGGCCTATAAATGCACGCTCTGCTCCGACCGGGTCTCGGTCGGCCAGGCGCCAGCCTGCGCCAAGGCCTGCCCGACCGGCGCGATCGTATTCGGCACCAAGCAGGCGATGCTGACCTATGCCGAAACGCGCATCACGGACCTGAAATCGCGCGGCTTCCAGAACGCCGGCATCTACGACCCGCCGGGCGTCGGCGGGACGCATGTGATGTATGTACTGCACCATGCCGACCAGCCACAGCTCTATGCCGGGCTGCCGAACAACCCACGGATCAGCCAGGTGGTCGAGCTGTGGAAGGGACTGACCAAATATGCCGGCATGGCAGCGGTCGGCTTCGCCGCCGCCTTCGCCTTCGTCCATGCGACGATTGCCCGACGCAACGATGTCAGCCGCGCCGAAGACCGCGAGGCCGAGCATCTGATCGACGAGGAGGCTGCCCGTGGCCGTCAGACGTGAGGAGGAGCGCACCACCGTCGACCGTTATCCCGGCCGCGTGCGCGTCAACCACTGGGTCACCGCGATCTCGCTGATCCTGCTCGCGCTGAGTGGCGCGGCTCTGTTCCACCCGGCGCTGTTCTTCCTGTCGGGCCTGTTCGGCGGTGGCGCGAATGCGCGGGCCCTGCATCCCTGGATCGGCGTCGTTCTGCTGGCGAGCTTCGCCATCCTCTTCGCCCAGATGGTGCGCTATAATTTCTGGGCGAAGGTCGACACGCAGTGGATGCGCCATATCGGCGACGTCATGTCCGGCCATGAGGAGAACCTGCCCGAGATCGGCAAGTACAACGGCGCGCAGAAGATCGTCTTCTGGCTGATGACGCTGCTGATCCTTGTCCTGTTCGGGACGGGCATCATGATCTGGTACGAGTATTTCGGCGCGAGCTTCACCATCGAGCAGCAGCGCTTCGGCCACATCATCCACGCGCTGGCAGCCATCGCCATGCTGCTGGTAGTCATCGTCCACATCTATGCCGGCTTCTATGTGCGCGGCACGATCAGCGCGATGACCGAGGGCAAGGTGACCGGCGGCTGGGCTTTCCGCCACCATCGGCTCTGGTTGCGCCACGAGGCCCGCAAGGGTGTGATCGACGAGCGCCAGACGCCGCCACGCCGCCCCAATATCGGCCCGGCCGAGTAGCACTATGTCTTGATGCGGGGCGCGCGGCCTGTCCGTCACCCCGCCTCCCGTGACCCGTGCGGTTCGAGAGGATCGGAATGAGTGAGGTTTCAGGATTCGAGGCCCTCGAAGGGGTCGGCATCGCCGAGCGCGACAAGCCGCCCTTCGTCCGGCCCCCTTCGCCGGGAACGCTGTTCGGCCTGCGCGCCATGCGCTTTGCGGCCCTGGCGCCCGGTCACCAGCTGGAGCCCTATCTGCATTTTCTCGCCGCGCTGTCGCGGGCGCAGGACGAGATCGCGCGCACTCTGCCGCCTCCTGCCCTGCCCGCCCTGAACGAACTGAGGACGCGTGCGGCAAGCGCCATGCCGCTGCTGCCGCGCGAAGAACTGGCGGCGGATCCAGCCGCAGCCTTGGCGCTCGGCAGGCTGGCGGCGTTGCTCGACGGCGTCGCCATGCCCGATCTCGCCCGCAATGCGCTCGAGCGCGTGAACGCGGCGGATGAGGAGATGCAGCGCGCCATGTTCAACGCCGTGCTGGCCGATGCGATCCCGGTCGAGGCGGTCGCCGAGCACATCTTCGCCGCTGCGGCATTGCAGGTCGTCGCAGCCCAACGCAGCGCGCAGCTCCACCCGCTGCTGCCCCAACCGGTCGCGGACGGCGTCTGCCCATGCTGCGGCGGGCCGCCGGTGACGAGCTCGGTCGTCGCCGACGTCAATGTCGAGGGCGTGCGCTATGTCCAGTGCTCGCTCTGCGCGGCACAGTGGAACCATGTCCGGGTGAAATGTGTCTCCTGTGGCTCGACCAAGGGCATCACCTATCAGGCCATCGAAGGGATCGCCGACACGATCAAGGCCGAAACCTGCGACGAATGCCGGACCTATGTGAAGATGCTGAACCGCCGCAAGGATACGGAGCTGGAACCCGTGGCGGACGATGTCGCGAGTCTCGGCCTCGACCTGCTGGTGACCGAGGCCGGTTGGCGACGCGCGGGGGTGAATCCGTTCCTGCTCGGCTATTGACGATCATGCGTCTCCCGGAGGGAGCCTGATGAACAGACCCGAACGCTTCCGCCCCCCCTCGGTCGACGAGATCCTGCGCAGCGGCGAAGGCGCACTCGCCATCGCCCTCCACGGACGAACCGAGGCGACACAGGCCGTACGGCAGGTGCTGGAGCGGATGCGGCAGAACGCAGCTCACCAATCCGTCTCAGCCGATGCCATCGCGCGCTTCGCGCTCGATCTGCTGGAGGAACGCGGACGGCCGTCTCAGCGCCCCGTCATCAACCTCACCGGCACGGTGCTGCACACCAATCTCGGCCGGGCGCTGCTGGCGGAGGAAGCGATTCAGGCGGTCGTGACCGCCATGCGTGCGCCGACCAACCTCGAATACGAGGTCGAGGCCGGGCAGCGCGGCGAGCGCGACGCGCATGTGCGTGGCCTCATCCGCGAACTGACGGGTGCCGAGGATGCGGTGCTGGTCAACAACAACGCTGCCGCCGTGCTGCTGGTGCTGAACACCTTGGCCAAGGATCGCGAAGCGGTCGTCTCGCGCGGCGAGCTGATCGAGATCGGCGGCGCCTTCCGCATGCCGGATATCATGGCGCGTGCCGGCGCCATCCTGCGCGAGGTCGGCACCACCAACCGGACGCATCTCAAAGACTATGCCGAGGCCATCGGCGCCGAAACCGGGCTGCTGCTTAAGGTGCACACCTCCAATTATGTGGTGCAGGGTTTCACCGCGGAGGTCGAGCCGGCAGAGCTGGCGAAGCTCGCCCGCGCCCACAACCTGCCATTCGTCGACGATCTCGGCTCCGGCACGCTGATCGACCTCGCCCGCTGGGGCCTGCGCCATGAAAAGACCGTGCAGGACGCGCTGAAAGGCGGCGCCGATCTCGTCACCTTCTCGGGCGACAAGCTGCTCGGCGGGCCGCAGGCGGGCATCGTCGCCGGCCGCAAGAATTTAATCGCAAGGCTCGCGAAGAACCCGCTCAAGCGGGCGTTGCGCCTCGACAAGCTCCGGCTCGCGGCCCTGGAGGCAACGCTCAGGCTCTATCGCGACCCCGACCGGCTGGCCGAGCGCCTGCCGACGCTGCGGCTGTTCACGCGCAAGCCAGCTGAGCTGCAAGCATTGGCGGAGCGTCTGCGGCCGCGGGCGGCGGCGGCACTCGGCCCGAGCTGGGATGTCGAGACGATGGATTGCACCAGCCAGATCGGGTCCGGCGCGCTCCCGCTTGAGACGCTGCCCAGCGCCGGGCTGGCAATCAAGCCGGCAGGCAAGGCGTCTGGCAGCGCCGTCGAGGCTCTAGCCGCGGCCTTCCGGGCGGTGCCCGTCCCCGTGGTCGGGCGGATCGCGCAAGGCGCCCTCATCTTCGACCTGCGCTGCCTCGAAGACGAAACTCTGTTCGCCGAGCAACTTGCAGCTCTAAGGCCCGGAGGCAGCGATGGGCTGGCTTGACCGCCTGCGCGGGAAAAGCAGCTCCGGCCCGAACGATGTCAGCGCTGCGATGGCACGTGCCGCCGAGGCCGCCGAACGCGGCGACCATCGGGCCGCGCTGGCGATCTGGGGGCCTCTCGCCCATGCCGGCACCGGACGGGCGCAGAACAATATCGGCGCCTGTTTCGCCGAAGGGCTCGGCGTCGAATGCGATCTCTCCCTCGCTCTGCGCTGGCTGACGCTGGCGGCCGAGAATGGCGATCCGGTCGGGCAGCGCAACCTCGCCGCCCTCCACTTCAGGGGCGACGGCGTCGCCCAGAGCGACACGGAGGCGATGCGCCTCTATCGGCTGGCGGCCGAACAGGGCGATTCTCCGGCGCAGGACATGCTGTCCTGGATGCTGCTCGAAGGCGGGCGGAGCGAGGACCGGCCGGGAGCCCTGCGCTGGGCAGAAGCCGCAGCAGAGGCCGGCGTCGCGACCAGCATGACGAGGCTCGGCATGATCTTCCATGACGCGCTCGGCGTGGAACGCAATGCCGTCACGGCTGCCGAATGGTGGCGCCGCGGCATGGCGGCCGGCGATCCCGATGCCGAGGCCATGCTCGGCGCCGCGACCCTGCTCGGCCAAGGCGTCGCTCAGGATGCGGAACACGCGCTTGCCCTGCTGCTATCCGCCGAAAGCAAGGGCAGCCGGCTCGCCGCACCCTTCCTCAAGGCTGCGCGCGCTGCCGCCTCTCCGGCCGAGGCCTGAACCATGATCATCGGCACGGCCGGCCATATCGACCACGGCAAGACCTCGCTGGTGAAGCGGCTGACCGGCGTCGATACGGACCGACTGAAGGAGGAGAAGGCGCGGGGCATCTCGATCACACTCGGCTTCGCCTATTGGCCGCAACCCGACGGCTCGGTGATCGGCTTCATCGACGTGCCCGGCCATGAGAAGCTGGTTCATACGATGCTGGCAGGCGCCTCCGGCATCGATCTGCTGCTGCTGGTGGTCGCGGCCGATGACGGGGTGATGCCGCAGACGCGCGAACATGTCGCCATCGCACGCCTGCTCGGCATCGATACGGGCGTCATCGCGCTCACCAAGGCCGATCTCGTCGATGCGGGCCGAATCGCGGCTGTGGGGAACGAAATCGCCGTACTGCTGGCGGACACGCCCTTCGCCGATGCGCCGATGCTGCCGGTTTCGACCGTAACCGGCGAAGGTCTCGCAGAGCTGAGCACCCTCCTCGCGACGAAAGCCCAGCAAGGTCGAGGCCGGCGGGACGACGGCGCCTTTCGCCTTGCGGTCGACCGCAGCTTCACGCTGCAGGGCACCGGCACCGTCGTGACGGGCACGGTGCTTTCAGGCGCGGTCTCGGTCGGCGACACCGTCGTGGTTTCGCCCTCCGGCCTGCCAGCGCGCATCCGCTCGATCCACGCCCAAAACCGCCCGGCCGAAACCGGCCGCGCCGGTGACCGCTGCGCGCTCAACCTCGCCGGGCCCGGTATCTCCAAA
>JARYGW010000257.1:0-261 GCA_033792295.1 Allobosea sp. | reverse complement strand
CCGGCATGGCGACATGGTGGTGGCGCCGGCTCTGCACGCACCGGCGAGCCGGATCGATGCCGAGGTCACGCTGCTCGCCTCGGAAACGAAGCCGCTCGCCATGTGGCAGCCGGTGCGGCTGCATCACGCGGCCGCCGAGGTCGGCGCGCGGATCGTCCTGCTGGGCGATGAGATCGCCCCGGACGCGACCGCCCCGTTGCAGCTCGTGCTCGACGATCCTCTCGCCGCCGCGGCGCTCGACCGCTTCGTGCTGCGCGACGC
>JARYGW010000256.1:0-8619 GCA_033792295.1 Allobosea sp. | reverse complement strand
AAACCGATCCAGCCGCCGCGCCACAGCCCGAAGCGCAGGATCGCCTCGTCGGTATAGGCCGAGCAGCTCGGCCAATGCCGGCAATGGCGGCCGACCAGCATCGAAAAGCTGAGCTGATAGCCGCGAATCGCGATATGCGCCGCCTGACGCGGCCAAGAAGTGACCTTGTGCAACCGCGAACATCTTTGTTTAACAAAGAGACGCTGAAATAAAGCGTCTCCTTCGTTTTGCCGACCCGCCACCTGAACCGCTTTCCTTGATCGATTTCATAACATGATGCGCGCCAATCATTTTCGCCACGCCCTGGCCGGTTGCGGCCTCCTTCTCGGCCTTGCCCTGGCCACGAACGCCGGCGCCCAGCAACGGCCCTACCTGCTCTGGCTCGACGGCGCCAAGCTCGACATCCCCAAGATCGTCGGCCTGCCCCCGGCGCAGAATACGCCCGAGGCCAAGGCCGAGTTCGAGCATGTGCTGGAAATCTCGCAGGCCCGCACGCCCGAGCGTGAAAAGGCCGCCATCGCCGATCAGCGCCAGGCGCTGGTCAATTTCCTGAATGGCATGGACACCCGCTACGTCGACAACACCCATCGCGAGGTCCGCCTGCTCTTCCGTGAGGCGCAGATCGAGTTGTCGATCCTGCTGAAGAGCGTTCACCGCCTGACCAGCCGGCCGCGCCCCTTCGCGGTCTGGAACAAGGTCCGCGTCAAGGCCTGCCCAGGCGCCCGGCCGGAAGGCACTTCCTTCCCTTCGGGCCATGCCGCCACTGCCGCGCTCTACGCCGAACTGCTCAAGACGGCCGTGCCCGAACTGAGCGACAAGCTGGAAGAGCGGGTCAAGAGCTATGACGAGAGCCGGCTGATCTGCGGATTCCACTACCAGAGCGACCTCGTCGCCGGCGACAAGGTCGGCCGCGCCGTCGCCAAGGCCCTGCTGGCGGATCGTGCCTTCAAGGTCCGCTTCGACGAGACGATTCCCGAAATCCGCGTGGCGCTCGGTGCGAAATAGTCAGGCCGCCGCGTCCTTGCGCTTCGCTTCGATCTGGTCGACCGCGTCGACCACGGCGTCGAAGGTCAGCATGGTCGAGGCATGGCGGGCCTTGTAGTCGCGCACCGGCACGAGCACGGCGAGATCGGCCCATTTGCCCTGCGGCGGCTCGGCGTTCTCCTTCAGGATCGCGCGGGCCTGCTCGCGGACCTCGCGCAGTTCCTGCGCCGTCGAGCCGACGACATGGCGCGCCATGATCGAGGACGAGGCCTGCCCGAGAGCGCAGGCCTTCACCTCGTGACCGAAACCGGTGACGACATCGCCTTCCATGGTGACATCGACTGTCACGGTCGAGCCACATAGCTTCGAATGAGCCTTGGCGGTGGCGTCCGGAGATTTCAACCGCTCGAGCAGGGGGATGTTCGCGGCAAGCGCCAGAATACGCTTGTTGTAGACGTCGTCCAGCATGGCTTGGTCTCTCGCCGGTCTGGAATGATCGGCCCTGAAACCCAATATAGGGTTGATCGCCACGAAACGGGAGGGCATGGAAACCTCTTCCGCCGCGAGGCATCGAACTTGTCGCATCGGCCCCGCGGCCGCGGCCTTTCCGGCCGATACGCGGGGCCTTCATCGTCCCAACGGGAGGCACCACATGATCCCTGTGGTTAAGTCCTTGTCCGTCGAGAGGGCCGTGGGCCCCTCCGCTGACAAGTTTCTGGTTCGCAAGCCGACGCAGGAAGAGGCGGAAGCCGCTGTCCGCACGCTGCTTCTCTGGGCGGGCGACGATCCGTCGCGCGAAGGTCTGGCCGAAACGCCCCACCGCGTCGCCAAGGCCTTCAAGGAATTCTACAAGGGCTATGACGAGGATCCGCACGAGATCCTCGACCGCGTCTTCGAGGAAGTCGACGGCTATCAGGACATGGTCCTGGTTCGCGACATCCCGTTCTATTCGCATTGCGAGCACCACATGGTGCCCTTCGTCGGCAAGGCCCATATCGGCTACTACCCATCGAAGGGCGTGGTCGGCCTCTCCAAGCTCGCCCGCATCGTCGACGTCTACGCCCGCCGCCTGCAGACGCAGGAGACCATGACCGCCCAGATCGCCGATGTGATCGAGGAGGTGCTGGAGCCGCGCGGCGTCGCCATCCTCATCGAGGCCGAGCATATGTGCATGTCGATGCGCGGCGTGCAGAAGCAGGGCTCCTCCACCATGACGACGCAGTATCGCGGCCTCTTCCGCGACGATCCGGCCGAGCAGGTCCGCTTCTTCACCATGGTGAAGTCGCCGGGTCTCTAGCCGCAACGTCACGACACAGGCGGCCCGACGGAATGTTTCCGATCGGGTCGCTTGCCGGTAGAAGGCCAGGACACGTCTTTCCCTGGAGCCGCCATGAGCCTCTTCCCTGCCCCGGCCGACAAGCACGCCCTCGAGGAAGGCACGGCGCTCAGCCCCCGCTTCGACGCGAACGGCCTCGTCACCTGCGTCACCACCGATGCCGCCACCGGGGAGCTGCTGATGGTCGCCCACATGAATGCCGAGGCGCTGAAGCGCTCGATCGAGACCGGCGAGGCCTGGTACTGGTCGCGCTCCCGCCGGGAACTCTGGCACAAGGGTGCGACCTCCGGCCAGATCCAGACCATCGTCGAGATGCGCGTCGACTGCGACCAGGATGCGATCTGGCTCAAGGTTCATGTCGCGGGCGATGGTGGCTGCTGCCACACCGGCCGCCATTCCTGCTTCTATCGCGTCCAGCCGCTGCGGGGCGAGGCCGGCGGGCCCCTCGTCCTCACGTGAGCCTGCGGCAGGGCTGCCCTGCTCCGGCGCTCCTTCACCTTGTCGTCAAACACCGCGGATAATACCTGAGCGGCATGCCGTTCATGTTTCGCTCATCGCATTCTGAGATTCTGAACCTCTGCGGAGGGACGGATCGATGTTGTGGGACAACGCCGCGCGACGAGCCTTCGGTCTCGGCGGAGGTGGAAGCGCCATGAACGAGATGTCGTCCCCGCCGGAGCAGCTCACCGGGCGAAAGCCCAGGATCGGCCTGGCCCTTGGCGGCGGCGCGGCGCGCGGCTGGGCGCATATCGGTGCGCTGGAAGTTCTGATCGAGGCGGGCTACGCGCCGGAAGTCATCGCGGGGACATCGATCGGCGCCGTAGTCGGCGGCTGCTACGCCGCCGGCAAGCTTGGCCAGCTCACCGAATTTGCGACCAGCCTGACCAAGCGGCGCGTCGTCGGGCTGATGGATTTCCACATTGGCGGCGCGGGGCTGATTTCCGGCAGCCGGCTGAAACGGCTGCTCGAAGACCATCTCGACGGCATGCGGATCGACGAACTCGACCAGCGCTTCGTCGCCATCGCCACCGAACTCGGCACCGGCCACGAGATCTGGCTGACGCGCGGCCCGCTGATCCAGGCGCTGCGCGCTTCCTATGCCCTCCCGGGCATCTTCGATCCGGTGAAGCTCGGCGGACGCTGGCTGATGGACGGTGCGCTGGTCAACCCCGTACCCGTCACCGCCGCCCGTGCGCTCGGCGCCGATATCGTGATCTGCGTCAACCTCAACAACGATCTCGCAGGCCGCGGCACGGTGATCCAGAATTATGCCTCCGACCCGGACCCCGACCCTGTTTCGGAGCAGGGTACGGTCGTGCCCGAGCTGGAGGTGCGTCCGTCCCCTCGCTGGTTCGAAGGCATCAGCGACGCGGCCAAACGCGTCCGCAACCTCGTTGGCCGCCCCAGCGAGAACCGGCCGGGCCTCGCCGGGGTGATGATCGACGCCTTCAACATCACCCAGGACCGCATCTCACGCTCGCGCCTTGCCGGCGATCCGCCGGACGTGATGATCGGTCCGCGCCTCGGCCGGGTCGGGCTGTTCGATTTCCACCGGGCGGAGGAAACGATCGAGCTCGGCCGACAGGCGACCCACCGCGTGCTCGACGAGATCGCGGCGGTCGTCGCCGCCAACCACATCCCGGTGGTTGGCTGAATCCCCGGATGAGGAGGATGGATCGCCGCCTCGCATCCGGTCGGATGCGCGGCGACCCGGCTCACGCCATCGCGATATAGTTGCGCATCGCCTGGCTTTCCGCTTCGATCGCCGCCACGCGATGCTTCACCACGTCGCCGATCGAAACGATGCCGATGACGCGGCCGTTCTCGATCACCGGCACATGGCGGAAACGTCCCGTCGTCATGATTTCCATCAGCTCGTCGACGCTGGTCTGCGGTCGGCAGGTCACGACCTTGGCGGTCATTACCCGCGAGACGGCGCTTTCCAGCGCCGCGCCGCCTTCCGCGCCGAGCGCCCGGATGATGTCGCGTTCGGACAGGATGCCGACGAGCGCGCCGTCCGCCCCCATCACCACCACGGCGCCAATCCGCCGCTCGCTCAGGACGCGCACCGCCTCGGCAAGCGTCCGGTGCGGCTGCACCGAAATGACCTCCCGGCCCTTGTCGCTCAGCAATTGCTCGACATTCATCGAAGGCTCCTCCTGCATGGCGCACCGGCACGCGGCGCGCGGTTCCGCTGACGCTCCAGGGCCGCCGGCGAACTCACGATGCCAGGCAGGCCCGAGGAGTGTTTCGCAATGAGAGGAGTGTGAGGTAAGTCCGCGGCGCAGGCAAGGCGGGCGAAGCCTTCAGGGGCTCCGCTGTCCGCGGTCGAGCAGAGGGAACAGGAGCAGCCCGACGACGAAGCCGCCGATATGGGCCTCCCAGGCGATGCTGGTCTCCTCGCCGAAGATCGGCACGAGTCCGGAGCCGAACAGGATGTTCGTCGCGAACCAGATGCCGGTGAACAGCACCGCGCGGGAATTGCGCCAGAGCTGCCCCAGAGGCTCGGCCGGGATCGCCCGCACCACCGCGTCGTCACCGAGCTCGCCGAAGCGCAGACCCGGCGCGAAGACGAAGCGGATCGCCGCGGCCGTCGCGCCCGAAATCCCGGCGGAAGCCCCGACCAGCGGCAGTACGTCGAGATCGCGCGACCACCAGTGGAGCAGCGCGCCGCCGATCGTCGACAGCGCCAGCAGGTTGAGGAAGCGGCTCGGGCCGAGCCGCCGCGCCACCGGGCTGCCGAAGGCTGCGAGCCAGAGCCCGTTCGAGGCCAGATGCAGCCAGGAGCCATGCAGGAAACCGTAACTCAGCAAAGTCCATAGCCGGACCCCGCCATCGGCGAGCAGGAGCTGCACGAGCTGCAATCGGTCGCCGACATCCTGGCCAACGGTCGATTGCGCCAGCGCTCCAACCACATCCTGGAGCCGGTCGGGCGAAAGCCACAGCGTCAGCCGCGCCGGCACGAAGGCGAACCACGACATCAGCACATAGTCGTTATAGTCCGACAGCAGGCTGCGGCCGGCCTGGATCAGCACCAGCACCGCCAGGAGCTGGACGATGATAGGCGGCAGGTTGAAGGCGGGTTCGCGCGCCGGGGGACGAGGGTCGTGGGAGGCCATTGCGTTGCGACATTTGCCGAAGCGGCAGCCCCGCGCAAGGCGGCGCGACCCCGCATGCACGAAAAAGGAGAGAGCGCGAAGCCCTCCCCTTTTCCGC
Organism: Allobosea sp.; assembly: GCA_033792295.1. Lineage (GTDB taxonomy): Bacteria > Pseudomonadota > Alphaproteobacteria > Rhizobiales > Beijerinckiaceae > Allobosea. Next base: position 3,083 of record JARYGW010000256.1, on the reverse strand, counting down.
CGGCTGTGCCGCCGCTCGGATATCCGGGCGGCGTGTCACGCCCCCCTCCAGCCCAGCACGGGTCGCTTGCTCGCAATCCATGAACTCCACGGCATTTGATACGTATTTTACGGGTCTTCCACAAAGGCAAGACTTCATTAACCCTAACCGCCCCGGCGCCTCCCCCGACTCATCCCGGAGTGGCAAGACGGCATGGCGGGTGCGTCTCCAATCCTCCCGGAGAACGATTCGTCTCCCTTTCGGACGGAACTGCGTCATCGCTGGACGCAGGATCGCCGACTGGATCAACCGGCTACATGGACGCAGGATGAAGAATACGAGCACACGACTGGTCTTCGACTACTGGGACGCCCTGCGCGGCGAGCGGGCAGCCCCCGAACGCGGCGAGATCGAGCCCGGAGCGTTGCGCCACGCGCTGGCCGACACTTTCATTCTCGAGAATGAACCGATCGGCCCCGTCTTCCGTCTCGCCGGCACGCGGCTTTGCGCTTTGATCGGTCACGAATTGCGCGGCCGCGCCTTCACCGCGCTCTGGCCCGATGTCGAGGCGCAGGGCGACATGCGCCGTCTGGTTCAGACCGTGATGGACGAGACGGCGGGCGCCGTCGCGGGCCTCTCCGGCGAAAGCAGCACCGGCGCGCCGATCTATCTCGAACTGCTGTTGCTGCCGCTACGCTATCGGGGCCGTACTCACGCCCGGATTCTGGGAGCACTGTCACCCGCCCTTTCGCCGGATTGGCTCGGCCTCGACAGCGTCGCCTCCATGCGGATGATTTCGCTGCGCATGCTCTGGCCCGCCGCCTCCAGCCGCGCGGCAGCGCCCGAGCCGCAGCGTGCCGCCCCCCCGCGCCTTGTCGTCCTGCCCGGCGGACGCGCCTGATCGGGCAGACCTAACCTTCCGTTAACCGCACCTGCCTAGGATCAGCCCGAATCCAGGCTGGTCATTGATGTTAAGCGCGCTCCAAACGCCCCGCGCGGCGGCCGTTCCGGTCGAACGCAGACGACATCACCGCATGAAGGTGGTGCTGCTGGGCCGTTATATGCTGCCCAACCGGATGGAATATCCCTGCCAGACGATCGATATCTCGCCCGGCGGCGTCCATCTCGCCGCGCCGGCCAAGGCCGCGCCGGGCGAACGCGTCATCGTCTATCTCGAGCATCTCGGCCGGATCGAAGGCAGTTGCGTGCGGACCACGATGGAGGGGTTCGCGATGACGATCACTGCGACGAGCCGCAAGCGCGAGAAATTCACCGCTCAGCTCACCTGGCTCGCCAATCGCGAAGAACTCGGCCTGCCGGAAGATCGCCGCCATGAGCGCATCGTTCCGCGCAATCCACGCTCGATGCTGATGACGAGCGACGGCTCCGAGCACCCCGTCCGCGTCATCGACATCTCGCTCTCCGGCGCTGCCGTCACCAGCGACCTCGACCTGCCGATCGGAACGCCCATCAGGCTCGGCTCCACGCCGGCCCGCATCGTGCGCCGCTTCGACGGCGGCTATGCGGTCGAATTCAGCTTCCCGCTCTCGGCCGATCTGCTCGACGAAAACCTCGAACTCTGACGCGCCCGCCGGTGGAAGCCGGTCTCTGCGGGGGCAGTTCCGGCAGAGAGGGATCACGCCGAAACCTGTTGTCGCGATCCCGATGGAACCTTCGCAGGTTTCATAGGCGGAAGGCCCTGGCCTGTTCGGATCGATTTTGTCCCCAATAGCCCTGTGACAAACCTTGGCGGTAAGCAGACGAGCCTTGCTCGCAATGAGGATGCTCGGAATGACAGGCTCTACGGCTGCGGAAGCGGCTGTGTTCAGAGTTCTGTATCAGGGCAATCTCTTTGCGTACTATTTCCAAATCTATTTGCGCGACGAAGCTCATTCCGATCTACCCGACAATTACACCGATGAAGCGATTGCCAGCCGTCTCATGGTCGGGCCGCATGCCTCATTCTCCATACTGCACGTAATATGGCGGCGCCGATCCGCGTCGAGTGCCACGATCAACGCCCCGCCCTCGACCTCGATGCCTTCCAGCACGTTGTCGAAGCCTGTTTTGATTGCCCTTCGGGCCAGCTCGTACCGGCAAGCTTGACGGATTACGACCCCACCGCGCCGCGCCTTTCGGTCAAAGCAGGTCCGCTCGGCATGCGCACCAGCTTTTCCGGTCTCGACACATTCAGCGAAGATGGTCTTGAAGGAAGTGACCACTACCGGATGCAGCTTTGGCCTGGCGCCGAACCGGAAGCCGCGCATGTATTGAAGGCATGGCCGAAACGATAGAAGCGTTTCTTCTGTGCAGCTTGGTATGAAAGTCGCCGGCAAGAGACCGCTTGCGGTTTCATTTCGCCTTGAACCGGAACCGTCCCCCCTCCCAACCGTCAGGACCGATTGCCGCGCGAGCTGGGCGCCGCGTGGCTTTTTTTGCGGCTAGCCTCATCGGACCGGGCGCCCGAGGAATCAAAGGGCCGTCGCGCCTGTTCGAAATGTCGGGGAAAAGCCGCCGGTACGGCTCCCATGCACACCGCATCTCGGTAATAATCAGGTAAGTTAATGACTCCTTGCCCTGTAACGTACAATTAATGGTTAAAAACTGGTTCTTCAATCGTCGCAAATCGTTACTTCCTGATTTGAACAAGATTGGCCCTGATATTGACTGACGCCGTTGCTGGCCGAATTACATAAATTTGTACGCTTTCACTTCAAGCGAAATCCATCGGCCGGATCACATCGTCTCCCCGGGACAGAAAGGGGACGACATGTTTTCACTTCACCGCACTCTGATCGGCAGCGCCTTCGCCGCGCTCCTCGCCATCGCCGGCGCGCCGGCTGAAGCACAGACTTCTTCGGGCATTCCGGTGGCGAGCGCCCCGGCCGACGCCAATGGCGGCGCCCGCGCTCCTTATGCCTGGACCGATTTCTGCAAGCGCATGCCCTCCGAGTGCCGCGTCGACACCCGCGAGCCGGAGCGTATCGAGCTGACTCCGAAGGTCTGGAAGATGATCGTGGCCATGAACAACCGGATCAATCGCGAGATCGAGCCGGTCACCGACGAGGATCATTGGGGCGTCGTCGATCGCTGGGACATCCCCA